>PBYF01000092.1 GCA_002729515.1 Deltaproteobacteria bacterium | reverse complement strand
TGGGAGAAGACGAAGGAAGGCAGCAAGGAAGCCTGGGAGAAGACGAAGGAAGGCGTGGTCAAGGGTGCGCATGGCGCGGAGCACGGCATGGGTCATGGCATGGAACACGCCGGTGAAGGCATGGAAGACACAGGCCATGGCATGGAGCACGCCGGCGAAAAGAAGCCGGAATAGCCCGCCTCTCTGGCCACCGAAGTGCAGTAGCCTGGGGCGCCAGACGACAATGCCGTGACGTTCGGTGCGACCATCGGACGATCGGAGGGGCATGGCTGCGAACAAGAAAAGACGGAAGGCGAGCAAGAAAAGACAGAAGGCGAAGCAGAAGATGAGCTGGGTGAACATCATTGCCCTGGTTCTGATGCTGGCTGCGATCTTCAGCTATCTTGCCACCTTGGACGAGTCGGACCCGGAAGCTCTCCCGAATGCCGAAGGTGCGATGAATAACGAAGCACCCTAGGCGCGCATTGGTGGCGATTCGATCGCCACGTGTACCCGGGTTCTACTTGGACAGCACGCGGTATCCGGTGTCTTCCGTTTCTGCAGCGACGCAGTTCGGAACGACGCGACTCCGCCTCCAGAAGACGAGGCTTGCGAAGCTCTCGTGGGTGTCGGGCACATCGTGAACACCGCATCGATGGCGGGGCCGATCCCGGCTTCGGGCCTTTCCTCCTGCTCGGCCACGAAGCGTGCGGTTCGGAACCCTGGCACCTCTCGGCGAGGCATTGTCTTTCCCCGAGCCCGGGGACACGGGGAAATGCAGAGGGTCGAACGGGACAGAAACGCGGCTGGAGCTTCTTTGTCCTCGATCTAGCAGCTATTCTTCGCCCCCATGGCGGGTCGAAAACTGCTCGTGACGAACGCGCTGCCCTACGTGAACGGGCATCTGCACCTGGGCCACCTGGTGGGCTACGTGCAGGCGGACATCTGGGTGCGCTTCGAGCGGATGTGCGGAAACGAGGTGGGCTACTTCTGCGGGGACGACACCCACGGGACGGCGACCATGATTCGCGCCAGCCAGGAGGGTCGTGAGCCGGAGGCGCTGCTCGAGGAGATGAGCGTCTCGCACCAGCGAGACTTCGCCGACTTTCGGGTGGACTTCGACCATTACGGGAGCACGCACAGCGAGTCGAATCGCGAACTCGTCTACGGCGTCTGGGCTGCACTTCGCCAGGCGGGTCGAGTGGCCGAGCGAGACGTGACGCAGCTCTTCGATTCCGAAGCCGGAGTGTTCCTGGCCGATCGGTTCGTGAAGGGAGGCTGCCCGAAGTGTGGGGCCGCCGAGCAATACGGCGACAATTGCGAGGTCTGCGGCGGCGTCTACGAGCCGCATGAACTGGTCGACCCCCGCAGTACGCTGAGCGGCTCCACCCCCGAGCTGCGGACCGCTCCCCATTACTTCGTGACGCTGGACGAGTTTCACGGCTTTCTCGACGAGTGGACGCAGACACCGGGGAGACTCCAGCCCGAGATCGCGAAGCAGCTCGAGCGCTCCTTCCTCTCGGACCGGCTTCGCGACTGGGACGTGAGCCGGCCCGCTCCATATTTTGGCTTCGAGATTCCCGATGCACCCGGACACTTCTTCTATGTCTGGGTGGATGCCCCCATCGGCTATATCGCGGCTACCCGCGATTGGTGTGACCGCAACGGCAAGGATCTCGCCGACTGGTGGCAGAACAGCGAACGCGAAATCCACCACTTCATCGGCAAGGACATCGTCTATTTCCACACCCTCTTCTGGCCAGCCATGCTGAAGACCGGGGGCTACGAGCTTCCGGAGCGCGTGCATGCGAACGGTTTCCTCACGGTGAACGGCGAGAAGATGAGCAAGCGCAAGGGCACCTACTTGCTGGCGCGCACCTATCTCGAGCATCTCTCGCCCGACTATCTCCGTTACTACTACGCCAGCAAGCTCGGCTCCGGCGTGACCGATCTGGATCTCAACCTCGACGAATTCATCGCCAAGGTGAACTCGGACCTGGTGGGGAAGCTCGTGAATCTTGCCAGCCGGACCGCGCGGTTCATGAAGGGACAGAATCTCTGCGACCCGTATCCAGACGACGGGGGCCTCTTCCAACGGGCTTCCGCGCAGGGCCAGGAGATTGCGGCTGCCTACGAGGCACGCGACACCAACAAGGTGACGCGCATCGCAATGGGGCTGGCCGATCGCGCCAACGAATACGTCGAGGCCGGTGCCCCCTGGGCACTCAAGAAACAAAAAGGAAAGGAAGAAGAGGTGCGCGAGATCTGCAGTGTTGCGCTCAATCTCTTTCGCCAGCTCACCACTTACCTGCAGCCGATCCTGCCCGAGCTTTCTGTAAGGGCCAACGCCCTGCTGGGCCAGGAGGGATCCAGCCGTTTCGAGGACGCACAGCGGCCGATCGAGGGTGCTCCGGTTGCGAAGTTCGAGCATCTGATGCAGCGAATCGACCCGGAGCGCGTACAGGCCATGCTGGATGGGAGCGTGTCAGAGGATTAGTTGCGGGGCACATGCCGGAGCTGAGTCTAATTAGAGCCGAATCTAATTGACCGGTGGGCCGATCCACTATTTCCCGAAACGAAGCGCCACGGAACGGTGGAGCGATGGGTCGTGGCGGAAGGTCATATTCTCACCGTGTATCGAATAGCCTTGCGTCCCATACGAGAGCAGGCGGATTGAACCACTCGCCGTGCCTCATCGCGGGTGCAGGCCCCGCCGGGTGGCTCCCTTCGAAAGGATCTCGGCCGTGCGCGCGCGCCGCCCGACCTGTCGCAGCGGATTTGCCAACGCTTGAGCCCTGCTGGTGCGTGGTAGCATTGCGGGTATCCCCGGTAGTCAGCGGCCGCGAGCTAGGTCGCCGCAAGCCACTGCAGGCCGATCCGTCGGGCAGCACGAGGAATTCAGCAGATGGACACGGAAAGCAGAGACGGCGCAGCCGTACGGATTCCGCCGCCCCTGACCTACGTTGTGGCCGTAGTCGCGGGCATCGGACTGCAGCTCATTTGGCCCCTATCCATCGGGCTGGCGTGGGGTCCCCGCGTCGCGCTGGCCCTGCTGGTTGCTCTCCTCGGTACCCCGCTTGTGGTCGGGGCTTTGAGGCTCTTTCGCGAGACCGGCCAAGATCCCATGCCTTGGGCCGCCACTCCTGAGATTGTCACCCGTGGTGTCTACCGCTTCACGCGCAATCCGATGTACGTGAGCCTCGCCCTCAGCCAGTCGGCGATCGGCATCGGTTTGGGGAATCTCTGGATCCTGTTGCTGGTTCCAGTCGTATGTGTCGCAGTCCACATCACGGCTATTCGTCACGAAGAGGCCTACCTCGAGCGAAAGTTCGGCGACTCCTACCGCGATTACAAGAACTCCGTGCGTCGCTGGCTCTAAGAGCTGTTGCCGTGCGCCCACTCGGTGAAGCGACTTCGAGCTACAGGTCTGACGTCGGCTTCCAGGACTCCGGCGCCGGCGGTGTGCCGCTGCAGCGGAGCGGGCTTCGCCTGGGCCCGATCGATCCGTGGTGCGGCCTGGCATTGAAGCGTGGGCGCTTCGGCCGGCTATCGGCGGCAAGTCCGGCCGCTGAGCAGCCGACTCGTTGGGGGGCGTAGGTGCCCACTTCTCAGCCGGTTGAACTGCGCCGTATTGATCGCGCGGACCGCCCCGCGCTCGATCGTCTTCTCGACGCGTACCTGTCGGAGCTCGGCACCTATCGGGAGTTTCCGGTAGGGCCAACCGACGCGGCGACTTACCCGTATCTCTCGCTCTACTGGCAGGAGCCGGGACGCCATCCATTCTTCGTTGTCGCCGAAGGAGCCCGTGCCGGGTTTGTCTTGATTCGAGAGATCGAGAAGGAATCCATCACCGAGGTGTCTGAGTTCTACATTCGTCCCGCATTTCGCCGGTGTGGTCTGGGGCGCGCTTCTCTGGCCGAAGTCTGGCGACGCTTTTCCGGCGCATGGCGAGTCGAAGTCCATCCGCGGAACGCAGCGGCTGCCGCTTTTTGGCTGAGCTGCGTCGAGGAGTTCGCGTCTGGCGATATCGAGGTAAACGAGGTGGCCTACGAAGACGGTCAGCGCCTTCAGTACCGCTTCGAGATTGCGTAGCCTAACAAGGATCTGCAACGAACCGGCTGGGCTTTGCCGCTGCGAATCTGGGCTACGCTGCAAAGGGATGAGGTGTTCTGACTCCGGCAGCAAGGTGCCGCCGGGCAGACCAATGTATGGATGTGACCCCGGTACCACGCGGGTCCAGTGCGGGTCGGAATGCAAGTTGACGTTGTAGACGCGGACTTCTCTAATACGGCACACCGCGACGGGATCCTCGACGTCCTGAACTCGTATGCTTCCGACCCGGTGGGAGGCGGCGAGCCGCTCAGCGCAGGCGTGTGTGAGCGGCTCGTGCCCGCGCTACGAGATCATCCCACCGCAATGGTGCTTCTTGCCGCGATGCGAAAGCGCCCGGTCGGCGTCGCGGTTTGCTTTCTTGGGTTTTCGACCTTCCAGGCCCGCCCGCTCCTCAACATCCACGACCTGGCCGTGCTTCCAGAATGGAGGGGCAGGGGTGTCGGCCGCGCGCTCTTGGCGGCAGCCGAAGATCGTGCCCGGCAGCGGGGCTGTTGCAAGCTCACGCTCGAAGTCCAGGACAGCAACCGCCGGGCCTTGCAGCTGTACGAACGCTTCGGTTTCTCGGACTTCGTGATCGGCGATTCCGGTCCGACGCGCTTCCTTGCCAAGCTGCTCGATCTGCCCGGGGGTCGCTGAGCCCCATCGCTCCGTGCCGGGCTCTGGCACCGGAGCGTTCTGGCACCGGAGCGAATGGAAAGCCCCAGCTGCGTTCCCGCCGTCAGCCCGAAGTCGAAGTCATCTCGACCACAGAACGGCAGTCAGTCGAAGTTCATTGTTCGGGTTGCACGACTGCGTCGCCACCGCCGGATTTAGGCTGGTGCCTGGGTTCGTCCTTGCAAAAGCCAATATCCGACCAAGCGCTCTCCTCACAACGCACGAGCGTGCCGCTCCGGCACAGCTCACTCCCTTCCGGATACACGCTTCGGTTGTGGACGCAGCCGCCCTCGTCGTCCAGTGCGATGCCAGCGTCCGCCGTGAACAGGAGCGGCGCGGCAATCAAGAAACTCCGAATTCGCTTGAGCATATGAACTCCTTTTCTCACCCGGAGATTCTACCAGGGATCGGTCCAATTCGAGGGAACAAGGGGACCTGCGCGGCTGTGAAGCGCACCCGCAGCCTCGCGCTGCTCATTTCACCCGTGGTGCTTCGAGGCGCGCACCCGGGCCACGGCAGCGGCCAGCAGAATCAGCAGGGCGATGCCCGCGTGCCCCCAGACACCCAGTAAGGGCACCGGCGTCAGCCCCTCGCAGTTCGCGGAGATCGGCGGTTCGAAGTCGTCGCAGTCCACATCGCCGTCGAGATCTTTGTCCAGGCAGACACACCCACCCCCGAGATCACCCCGCACGGTACATGCGTCGAACTCGGCCTCGTTCTCGGCTCCGGTGCAATCGCAGGGGAACATCGAAAAGTAGAGAAGGTTCGGGGAGCCACCGTCGCGTGTGAGAAAGAACACCCGTTCGGAGTCGGCGGCCCCGAACTCACCGCAAGAGGCTCGCCCCACGACAGCGATGCCCTCGAGGTTTCCCGTAGGCATCGCGCTGTCGTAAAGCTCGAGGGTGTCGATCGTCCCTACCGATCCATCCGAGCTGAGTGTCGAGATCTCGAGTGAATTGACGTTGGAGGGGTTGTGCCAGATGTACATCAGCCCGCTGGTGCGGTCGAAGTGGAGCCCGGCGATCTCGGTGGTCGATGTGTGGAATGAGCCGTGGTTGACGAAGTCCTCCGATATGTCCGGGTTCACATCAAAGACGTGCAACTGCCCATCGATCTGATGCCCCACGAACATCAGGCCCCCCATCCCTCTGGTGCTGCCGCTAAAGGTGCTGCCATCCGGGAATCGAAAGCCGGCTGCAAGCAGATCGGCATCGGAAACGAACTCGAGCCCTTCGGGTCCCGCACCTCCGGTTTCGGGGGGCAAGGCGTACCCGTTGTTCATAACCAGCAGGTTCCAGACTCGTTGCACCGTCGGAGTCCCGTCAATATCCACGACGCGCGCAATTCGGCCATCGTCTTCAGCGAGCGTGTAGAGTTCGTCGGCCGCAGGGTGATCGACCTGGGCACAAGCCTCGATGTCGCTGCCGATTCCGGAGGGGAGCACGAGCGTCTGGAAGAGTTCGAAGCTCTTCGATCCAGGGTTGTACATGTACTCCCAGACCTGCCTGTTTTGACGCACGACCCAGAGGGACTGGCTCTCGGCATTCCAGGTGCCCCCACTGAGGTCACTGGAACCGCCCGTGATCAGGATCGCGGTTTCGGAGCCGCCGGGCCACGGGGAAGCAGAGGCGGGGGGGGCGGCAATCTGGCAGGTGGCCAGGAGAAATGCCGCGAGGAGCGCCCATTTTGGGGGGGGAGCGCAGTGCATTTTGTGTGGAGCTTTCAGAAAACAGCCAGGGCGTTTTACCTATTGGGTTCCATTTTACCGTAGGGTGTATTTCCCAGTAGTCAACCGATCGGGCGATCGCAGGTCCACCCGACCGGCGCTGTCTCTCCCCGGAGTGGGGCGCGGGTCGCGCTTCCGGCAATCGTCCGCCACCGGCGCAGACCAGGTTGCACCACCGCATCTGCCCCCCCCTCTTGGATTTCGTGCGATTTGGTAGGTGCGTCTATCTATCGGAGGTCCGGGAACGAGACCCCTTTCCCCCAGGGCCTGTGACCTCACCGTCAATTTCGGGAAGTTCCTCAGACACGGAGCCGCTCCCCTGGACGCGAACGGCTGCGCGCGGAGGCGACGGCTCACCGGAAACCACGAAGACCCGGCGCACCCGAGCGGCGTGGCCTTCCGGGGGCCCATGGCCCACTCCGGGTTCGGCAAGATCAACCGGGCGCGCCGGGCGTCGCGGGCAGGGGCGTGGCGACTCTCAGACCCTGGGGGTATCTTTTTTGAGCCTGCGCGGTTTCGGGGGTGAGACGTCCGTTGCACACCACCGCGGCAGCCAGAGCCGACGTAGCTCAGTTGGTAGAGCAGCTCACTCGTAATGAGCAGGTCGTCCGTTCGAATCGGATCGTCGGCTCCATTCTTCTTCTTGGATTGCGCGGGGTTGGAGCTGTGCGGCGTGTGCATAGCCGCGCGCGCGAGTAGCCTTGTGCCGGCAGCCGAGGGGGGCACCGCGCCCCCGTTGGTGGTCGAGAACCGCGCGTCCGTGCTTTCCCCTTCACAGCCACACTCGCGTCTTGTCCGCGCTCCGGGCCTGTGGCAGGGTCATCGCGGCGCGGGATGGACGACATCCCAGAACGCCCATCGGCTGCGGCACTGCTGAGACGAAGTTCCACCAGGCCGGCCTTCTTCTTCTGAGATCTGGGCTCCCCACGAGGGAACCGCACACTGTGTGAGTCGAGTGGCTATGCGCTTCGCGTACCCGCGTAGCGAGGGCTCTTTGTTCCACGGGCGGCGGGTGCGCCGAGAAGGAGACGACCGAGTATGGACGCCTACGCCACGCAGACCAACGCGAGCTCGTGCCGCGTCTACACGTCCCTGTGTCCGGGGTCGGATATGTCAGTGCGGGTACCGGCTCCGTTACCCGGGGGTTCGGATCCGGTGACCGAGGAGGGAGTACGGCGTCGGATGGCTAGGCCCAGGAGCCCCGCAACGAGGAGGAGGCCGGTATTCGGCTCGGGTACCGGCGCAAAGCCACATCTCGTGAGCCGAACGTTTTGCCCGGTATTGAGCTTGTTCCCGACTGCCTGCGTGCAGCCTTGCACGTTGTTGAAGTTGATCTCACTCGGGTCAGCGTACTCCGAGAGGTCCCAGAAGGCGATGCCGTTCAACACCACATTGCTGAGGTCGAAGTGCGTGTTGTTGTCGTCCTTGTCGGAAAAAAACACACGTCTTCCAGGCCGATCCCACCGTCACCGACGAGGATGGCCGACTGAGAGACGAGCATGTTGGCATCGTCTTCCACGCGGAAGATCACGGAGGAGTCGGCGCCACCGTCGATCACGAGATTTGCGTTCTCCAGGATAAAGTCCGTCTCGCCGCCTGTGTTCGTGATGATATCGATGATGTTGAGGCCAGAATCGAGGGAGATCGTCGTTGTCCCCCCGGAGAGTTTTCCACCGCTCGACGTGAGGTTGATCGTGTCGGTCGCCGCGAGTCCGTTGATCTCGGTCCTTGCGGTGTTCAACTCGTTCGTGAGATTCGTGAAATCGACACCGCCGGTCAGCCCGTTGGCAGGGAAGGCGAGCCCGTTGAAGGTGGTGCTCGAATCGCCGTTATTGCAGCTTCCCGCCGACCCCGCGCACTGCACTCCGATCATGGGATCGGCGAAGATGTTGAGATCGGAGAAGTTGAACTGACCAAACGGATCCACTACGGCGACGTTGCCATCGTAGGTGATGCCCACGCCCACCGGGAGCGTGCCCGACGGCGGGAACGGCTCCACCAGCGTGAGTCCTGACTGCGGTACGGAGGATTGGTTCGCGCCAATCTCGAAGTTGCTGGCGAGCACCGAGTCGTTGATCGAGTTCCCGATCAGCAGATAGCGCTGTGACTCGATCGTCGTCAGTGCGTTCGACGCGCCGGGCGACACAAGCGCCAAGACGAGCCCGATGACGAAGGGGATACGTAAGGGCATGCGAAAGGATCTCCTGCCCCTCCCCACAGAAAAGTGTCGTAAATTAGCCGGTTGAAGTCAACCAAGTATCGACTGCATTCTTGTTGGGATGACTCTAGGTTGGCGTGATGCGGCAAGCTGGCTGCGGGCCGCGTTTCGACGCGGGGTCGCATCGGGCCCCCCCCCGCCTCTATCTGACAGAATGTCTACGGATCGGACCCGGGGGAAAGATAGCGTGAACTTCCGATGTTTTCGGTAGCTGGAATCTGCCGTGCAGCGGGTATTCGGTAGACTGGCCATCAACGAAGCGGAGAAGAGCACGTATGGGCGATACGGTTCTCGGTCTGGCCTCCCTGGCCGTCGTTGCGATTTCGATCCGCTTCTGGATCCGTGCACTGAAGCGCGTGGAGATACCGCAGAACCGCGGCGGCTTCGTGGCCGCCTGGGTCGTTGCAGCGGGGTTGGGCGTGACGGCCCTCGCGGGTGAACCGGGATGGCTCGGCGGTATTTCAGCCGGGTTCGCCGTCTTCGCGTCGATGTTCTTTCTGTTCACCGTTGCGATCGGCGGCCAGAAGGTCGGCGAAGGCGCCATTCGGGTGGGGGCCACGATTCCCGCTTTCACGGCCACCGATGAACACGGGCAGACCTTCGACTCGCACAGCCTGACGGGGCATCCGGTCCTGATCAAGTTCTTTCGCGCACACTGGTGACCCTACTGTGTCGCCGAGTTACGGCGATGGGAAGAACTCAGGCCCGAATTCGACGAGCGTGGCGTGCGGATCCTGACGATCAGCACGGATACCCCGGACGAGCTCGCCAAGGGACACCGCAAGCACCGGCTCGGCGCCACGATGCTCTCGGACCGCGAGCTCGAGGTGACCGACCGCTTCGGCCTCCGCAACAAAGGCATCCACTCGGGCCCTCCCCCGCCGATCGGAGCGAAGGCCCTGCCCGTCCCGACGTCCCTGTTGGTGGATGCAAATGGGCGGGTGCTGTGGATGGACCAACCGGAGAACTACCAGCGAAGATCGGATCCAGATTACATCCTCGCGGCCCTGTATGAGCACCTCGGCTCAGCGCATGAAGACTCGACGGCTGCGCAGAGTACAGCCCAATAAACAGAGCACAGTCCAATGAAGAAGTGGTTGATTCGAATCGCCGCCGCAGTGGTGATCTTGTTCCTGGCCGCGTTCTGGCAGCTTTTCTTTTCGGCGCGGCCACCGCTGACGATTGATCCGGCCACCCTCGCAGGCGATGGCAGCGCCCTCGACTACTGCGATTTGCCCGTGCTGGGCGGCAGCGGCAAGTTGGCGGCGGATATCCCGAAAGGGAATACCCCGGGCTGCAGTTACAGTCATTTTCCGCTCCTGATTCTGGCCGAATGCACGGAACCGCTCGTCGAAGGGGCAGCCGATATTCGCGGCCTGTGGATCGGCGTCGACGGGGATCACGTGGGCCACGTGGAGCGCGTGGAGCAGTGTGGCCGCCGTACGGTGATCACCTCTTCGGGCAACATCCACGATGCCGGACCGAATAGCAGCCTCGGTGACACCACCAACGACACGCAAGGTGCCGTCCTCTTTGCGATCGGCGATCGCGAGTACTGCCCCCGGACGTCGGCCAGCATGATCTGGAACGGCGGTGTTCTCGATTTCCATGTGTTCGGTTGGGGACCCATCGTCGTGAGGCGCTATCCCGACGGTGACCAGCTGGTCTGGGAATACGCCGACGGCAGCGTCACCCGGATGGATCGGATCTGCACCCTGCCCGAGACCGAGAAGTTCCCCAGACCGAGAGGCCCCCGGTATTCACTCTTCTGACCGGATTCCTGGAGGGTGACCCATGGGAGATGAACGGTCCTGGTCCCCGCCAGCGACGCTTCCTCTGCCGCCACGATCCCGTGTGTGGCCTTTCCGCCTTACGCTTTCAGATCCCGTATTGGGGCCGGGTCCCACCCCCCGGCTCTATCGGGCAGAATGTCTCCTGATCGGACCCGGGGAAAACGCAGCTTGAACTTCCTATGCTCCTCGAACGTGGCGTGACCTGTCCGGGGGATCCCGGTCGCCGGGGAGAAGACCAGATGACCGACATCGACGGACTCGATCTCATCTCGCCGCACGTCTACGGCGAGCGCGGCA
Source organism: Deltaproteobacteria bacterium (assembly GCA_002729515.1). Lineage (GTDB taxonomy): Bacteria > Myxococcota_A > UBA9160 > UBA9160 > SMWR01. The sequence continues at coordinate 6,655 of PBYF01000092.1, read as the reverse complement.
TCCCCCACGACCAATGGAGCGACCTGCGCCGACTGGACCGACTGCACTTCTGTGAGCCCCCGGGCTTCGATTCCTTCTATCCTGTCGTGCGCCACGCGCATATCTGCGAGATCTCCAAGCAGCCCGACCTGTTCTCGAACCGTTTCGGCATCGTATTGGAGAGCGGCGAGCAGAAGCTCATCCTCGAAAAGAACCAAGGTATCGGTGAGATGCGCGTGATCATCGGGATGGATCCGCCCGAGCATCGCGCGTTCCGCAAGGTTGCCGTTCCCGCGTTCACGCCACGAGGTGTCAAGCGCTTTGGCCCCGTGGTAAGGGAGAGCGCGCGCAATCTGGTGGACGGTCTGGTCGAGAGGGGCAGCGGGGGTGACGGCGAGTGCGAGTTCGCCACTGAGATCGCCGCCGCGCATCCGCTTCGCGTCCTCTCGACGATCCTCGGTATACCCCGGGAGCTGGAGCCCCAGATCCTCAGGCTCACCAACGAGCTCTTTGGCGCGGACGATCGGGACCTTCGGCGCGGGGGCGACGACCGGCTCGAGGCGGTCGATGAGCTGGGGAAGGAGTTCTTTCTGTTATTCAGCGGGATCATCCAGGATCGGCGCGCGAATCCGCGGGACGACCTGGCGAGTCTGCTCGCCAACGGTCAGGTCAATGGCGAGCCCATGGGCCTGAAGGAGACCCTCGGCTACTACCTGATCACCTTCTCGGCCGGCCACGACACCACCAAGAATGCGCTGGCCGGCGGCATCTGCGCCTTGGCACGGAACCCCGGCGAGTTCGAGAAGCTCAAGCGCAATCCGGAGCTGATCCCCAGCGCCGTCGAAGAGATCGTGCGCTGGACCTCGCCAGTCAACTACATGAAGCGGGTGGTGGCAGAGGAGCTCGACTTCCACGGCCAGAAGCTCCGCAAGGGCGACAATCTCGTGCTCTTCTACGGCTCTGCGAATCGCGACGAGGCGATCTTCGAAGACCCGTTCACCTTCCGCGTCGACCGCAAGCCGAATCCACACCTCGGGTTCGGAATCGGCGAGCACTTCTGCCTCGGCTCCCACCTGGCACGCGCGTCGCAGCGCGCGCTGCTGCACGAGCTCGTTGGCAGAATCGATTCACTCGAGCTCGCTGGGGAGCCCGAGCAGATCCAGTCCAGCTTCGTGGTGGGTCTGAAGAAGCTGCCGCTTCGCTACCGGGTGAGCCAGGCCGCCTAGGTCGACGCGAACCGTCCACGAGGAGAATGCCGACGATGCCTCCGAACTCCACAGTCGAGCTGAATACGGAGACGACGCTCACGGACGAGGTGATCGAGAAGCTCGTGGCGGCCGTCGAGAGCTCCGTGGAGGTTCCGCTGAAGCGGCAATGGCATTCCGAGGCGGGCCTCGACCCCATCCGGCATTGGGCCTGGGGGATCGGCGACGACAACCCTCTCTGGAGTGAGCCCGATTACGCCGCGAAGACCCGGTACGGGGCGAACCTCGCACCGCCTTCCTTTTTCTACAGCTGCAATCAGGGCCCGAACCATTTTCGGAGCGAGCCTTCGCGCGGAGAGGGGCTGCCCGGGCTCCACGCCGTGTGGGCATGGGACCGATGGGAGTGGCCGCGGCCGACGCTTCGCAATACTCCGATCCACACCACGAAGCGGACGACGGAGGCCAATGTTCGCCCGAGTCGGTTCGGCGGCGGTCGATCTGTCGAGGTCGTCACGCGGTACACTTTTCGCGACGATCGGGGCGAGACGCTCGCGACCTACGATGTCGCGTATGTTCACTACGGACGAAATCTTGCGGCTTCGAAGGGGAGCAAGCACGAGCCGATCAAGCGGCAGGTGTGGAGTGACGACGATCTGGCGCGGCTCACGGCTGACGTCGAGAAGGAGTGTCGCCGCGGTGCGGACGATCTCGTCTGGGACGATGTGTGCGTTGGCGAGGAGATCGGGACGGTCGTGAAGGGTCCCTTGAGCGTCACCGAGACGGTCGCCTTCGTGACGGGTTGGGGGGGGCCCTTCATCATGGCTTCGGAGCTGATCCATCGCTACATCCGCGATCATCCGCGCGCCAATGCGCCGGATCGCTACATGCGGATCCCGGAGTTCCCTGAACGCGCGCATTGGGATGGCGACTGGGCGCGGGAGTGTGGCTTTCCGGATGCCTATGACTTCGGCGGCCAGCGATTCGCGTGGCTGATGCACGCAGTGACGGATTGGATGGGCGACAACGCACATCTGCAAAGGTTCGAAGGAAAGCTGTTGGGTCTGAACATCATCGGCGACGCGACCTGGTGTAGCGGTGCCGTCAGCGACAAGTACGTCGACGACGCGGGGCGACGCTGCGTCGAGTTGAAGTTGAAGGGCACGAATCAGCGGAAACAGGTGACGGTCGTGGCGACGGCCGTCGTCGTGGCGCCGCATTGAGCGCCTGCTTCGCTTCGGTACCGAGACACGCGAACCGCCGTGGGTCGTCGCCTTGGGAGAGGGCGAGGTCGCGGAGATGAGCGAGCGGGGAGGCCTCTTGGTGGACCAAGACATATACGAGCACATCATCTTCGGTGTCGAAGACGGCGTGGCGACCATCACCCTCAACCGCCCGGAGCGGATGAACGCCTTCACCTTCCCACTCGGCGCGGAGCTGGAGCACGCCTACGCGCGCTGCGACGAGGACGACGCGGTCCGCGCAGTCGTCCTCACCGGTGCCGGGAAGGCCTTCTGCGCGGGTGCCGACATGGGCGGCGGCGAGAAGACCTTCGGCGACGTGGAGGGCGGAAGGCGCGCCGCCGACCCCGGGGCCCGCGCGCACCGCCTGGCGGCATGGCAGGTGCGAAAGCCCGTCGTCGCGGCGATCAACGGCCACGCCGTCGGCGTGGGGCTCACCCTCGCGATGCAGTGCGACCTTCGCATCGTCGCCCGTGAGGCGAAGCTCGCGTTCGCCTTCGTGCGCCGCGGCGTCATCCCGGAGCTGGGCTCCCACGCGATCCTGCCCCGCGTCGTCGGGTTCTCTCGGGCCGCTGACCTGCTGCTTTCCGGGCGAACCTTCCGCGGCGAGGAGGCCGCGGCGCTGGGCGTCGCCTCCGAGGCGCTCCCCGCAGAGGCTGTTCTGCCCCGTGCGCGGGAATGGGCGCGGGACGTGGCGGTGAACGCCGCGCCGGCTTCTGTTGCCATCGCGAAGCGGCTCCTCTGGGAGGGTGTCACCGAGACGCCGGCCGAGACGATGGCCAAGGAGAAGCCGCTCCTCGACTGGACCGGGAAGCAGCCCGACGCCGCCGAGGGCGTCCGATCCTTTCTCGAGCGCCGCCCGCCCGAGTGGAAGCTCCGCGCCAGCACCGACCTGCCGGATTGGCCCGGGAAGGACGAACGATGAAGTTCGGGACGGACGAACGATGAAGTTCGGGACGGACGAACGATGAAGTTCGGGACGGACGAACGATGAAGTTCGGGACGGACGAACGATGAAGCTCGGACTGATGCTCGGATACTCCGGCGCGGAGATGACCCTCCCCGTCGAGCTGGTGCAGCGCGCGGAGGAGTTCGGCTTCGACTCGGTCTTTACGGCCGAGGCCTACGGCTCCGACGCCACCTCGCCCCTCGCCTACCTGGCCGCCGTGACGCAGCAGATCCGGCTCGGCACGGCGATCATGCAGCTCGCCGGGCGGCCCCCCGCCATGGCTGCCATGCAGGCCGCAACGATCGATGCCCTGGCGGGTGGCGATCGCTTCATTGCCGGGCTCGGCGTGAGCGGACCCCAGATCGTCGAAGGCTGGTACGGCCAGCCCTGGGGCAAGCCCTACTGGCGGATCCGCGACTACGTCTCGATCATGCGCAAGGTCTTCGAGCGCGAGGCGCCGGTCGCCCACGAGGGCAGGGAGATCTCGCTCCCCTACCGGGGCGAAGGCGCCATGGGGATCGGCAAGCCGCTGAAGTCGATCCTTCACATGAACCCGAAGATCCCGATCTGGCTCGGCACGGGTAGCGAGAGCAACGTGCGGCTCACGGCGGAGATCGCCGACGGCTGGTTCCCGATGGCCTTCGTCCCGGGCATGATGGACCTCTACAGGCCCTGGTTGGAGGAGGGCTTCCGCCGCGCGGGCGGAGGCAAGAGCCTGGCCGACTTCGAGATCCAGCCCATGGTCTCGGTGCGCGTCACCGACGACGTCGGACAGGCCCTCGCGCAGATGAAGCCCGGCGTCGCCCTCTATGTGGGCGGCATGGGCCATCGCGACAAGAACTTCCACAACGACATGATGGTGCGCCGCGGCTACCCGGAGGCCGCCGAGAAGATCCAGGAGCTCTACCTGGCGGGCCGCAAGCGCGAGGCGATCGAGGCTGTCCCCGACGACTACTGCGATGAGTCCTCGCTGGTGGGGCCGCCCCAGCGCATCCGCGACCGCTATAAGAATTGGGAGAGCTCCGGCGCGACGGGCCTGACCCTCGCGAACGTTCGGCCGGAGGGCATGGAGCTGATGGCCGAGCTTTCGGGCAGCCGCGACCGGAGGAGAGCATGACCGAACCCACGGAGCCGGTGCTTCTCGAAGAGACGAGTGGCAACGTTCGAATCCTGACGCTGAACCGGCCGGCGAAGAAGAACGCCCTCTCGGGTGATCTCATCGACGCCATCAACGAAGGCTTCGCATCGGCCGCGGCCGACGCCGCCGTACGGGTGGTCGGCCTCACGGGCGCCGGCGACGCCTTCTGCTCCGGCGCGGACCTGGCTCCAAGGCCCGCGGGTGCTCGATCTTCGCGTCGCGCGAACACGGCGGACCATGTCATCCGGCTGGTGAGGGGCATTCGTGTCGATTGCGAGAAACCGGTCGTCGCGGGCATCGGCGGCATCGCGATCGGCGCAGGCCTCTCCCTCGCGCTCTGCGCCGACATACGGATCGCCAGCTCGAAGGCGCGCTTCCATCCGGGCTACGCGCGCGCGGGCAGCTCGCCCGACTGCGGACTCTCCTGGACCCTGCCCCAGGCAATCGGTCACGAGCGCGCGATGCGTTTTCTGCTCGAGCCTCGGATGCACGCTGCCGACGAGGCGCTTGCCCTCGGCCTGGTAGGTGAGGTGGTTTCCGAAGAAGCCTTCGAGGATGCCTTCGTCGCCTACTGCCACAAGATCGCAGAGGTCGCCCCCCTCGCGTCGCGGCAGACCAAGCGTCTCGTGACCGGAGCAGGTCTTCTCGCGGACCTCGATGGCCACCTGCGCGACGAGCTCGAGCTCGCTAGGCGCGCTCTGTCCAGCGAGGACGGGCGCGAAGCGGTCAAGGCGATCTTCGAGAAGCGCAAACCCAAGTTCAGCGGGCGCTAGAGAGCACTCCAGTGGAGTGCGAAGAGACCCGCCACGAGGACGAGTGCGGGCGCGCCCGCAGCGCCCTGGCGCAGCCGAAGACGCACGACGCCGCGGCTACTCGAAGAGCCCGAGCACGCACTCTGGGAGGCCGACGACGACACCTGGCCGATCGAGCTGTTTCCGGAGCCTGCGCCGAGACGAGCGCCCGCGGATGAGGCCGTCGATTCGCCCCGGGCTCCGCTCAGCCCTCGCGGCAGAAGTCGGCGATGCTGCGCGCGGTGTCGCCGCAGATGTCCGGGCAGAGGATGGGCATGGTGTCCGAGGCGTGCGCCGTCCCCATCACCTGGCGACAGCGGGCGGGTACGCCCGCGCGAAGCAACAACCGGTAGAAGCCGATTCCTTCGTCGCGCAGCGGGTCGCATTCGTTGACGCTGATCATCACCTTCGGAAGCCCTTGGACGTCGGCCTCGCTGGCGAAGCCTGGCCATGCCAAGGGGTTTTTCTTTTCGAGTTCCTCGATGCCGTAGGCCAGGGCCCCGGCTTCGTTGTGAAGGTCGAGGAGGATGCCGTTGTTCTCGGTGGAAGAGGGATTCTCGGGTAACGGCCAGCGCCCGGCGATGTAGGGGCAGAGCGCGTAAAGGCCCTTCACCTCGTCGCTCTTCCCCTCCCGGAGGAGTCGCATCCCGGTGGCGAGGGTGAGATTGCCACCCCCGCTCTCGCCGGCAATTACGATGCGGGAGGCGTCGATGCCGAGTTCCCGTGCCTGCGACCGCAACCAGTGAAAGCCCGAGACGCAATCGTCGAGGCCCGCCGGATAGGGAGCCACCTCGGGTGCGGACGAGGGGGTCATGCAGTTCCGGAAATCCACCATCGCCACGGCCACACCCTGCTGTGCCATCAATCGGCTCCAGGCCCTGTAGTTCCCGTAGAAGGCAGAGAGGATCATCATCCCACCCCCGTGGATGTAGTAGACGCAGGGAACGACTTCGTCCCCCTCGGGCCTCGTGAAGAGCACCTTGATGGTGTTGCCATCGGGTTGTGACGTGAACTCGAGGGTCGAAACCGCGAGCCCCTTCGAAGGCGACACGTCCTCGTTGTCGCACAACTGCATAAAGGTCTCCAAGGCCTTCTGCCTTTCTTCCGCCTCGGGGGTGTTCTGCGCGGCCAGGAGTTCCTCGCGCGTGTCGTAGTCGTGGATCTCGGGATCCGGGAAGTTATCGAGCAGCGCCTTGATGCGCGGGTCGAGACGGGGGTCGTTGGCGATGTCGGGCTTCGGCACGGGGCTTCCTTTTCTTGGGGGATACAACAGGCCTTGGGGGATACAACAGGCCTTGGGGGATACGACAGGCCTTGGGGGATACGACAGGCCTTGGGGGATACGACAGGCCTTG
>PBYF01000091.1 GCA_002729515.1 Deltaproteobacteria bacterium | reverse complement strand
GGGCCGTGCGAAGCGCGCAGCGGGATGCTTGCGCCCGAGGGCCGTGCGAAGCGCGCAGCGGGATGCTTGCGCCCGAGGGCCGTGCGAAGCGCGCAGCGGCTTTTGATACGCTCGGCCGTCGTGAACGCCGCCGTGCTCGCCGTCCTGACGCTCGCGATCTTCGCTCTCGGCTACCGCTTCTACTCCCGTTTTCTGGCCCAGCGCATCTTCGCCCTAGCCGAAGACGAGCCCGTGCCGTCGCGCGAACTCGAGGACGGCGTGGACTACGTGCCGACCCGGAAATTCGTCCTCTGGGGCCACCACTACACCTCGATCGCCGGAGCGGCACCGATCGTGGGACCGGCGATCGCGGTGATCTGGGGCTGGCTGCCGGCCCTGCTGTGGGTCGGCCTCGGAACCGTCTTCATGGGCGCCACGCACGACTTCGCGGCACTCGTGATCAGCCTGCGCCACCGCGGGCGTTCGATCGGCGACATCGCGGGCGCAGTCGTCGGCCCCCGGGTGCGCACCCTTTTCCTGCTGATCGTCTCCTTCCTGATCTGGATCGTGCTCGCGGTCTTCGCGTTCATCATCGGAACGCTCTTCGTCTCGAACCCGGGGGCGATCTTCCCGATCAACGTGCAGATCCTGGTGGCCCTGGTGCTGGGCTGGCTGGTCTACTACCGCGGCTATTCGATCCTGGCGCCCTCGCTCGTGGCCTACGCGTTGCTCCTGGCCTCGATCTTCGTTGGAGACGACTTCGCGGCGGCGTTCCCGGTGGTGACTGAAATCTCGGTCGAGGCCTGGGTCTGGATCCTGCTCGTCTACTCCTTCATCGCCTCAGTGCTCCCCGTCTGGATGCTGCTTCAGCCCCGCGACTACCTGAACTCGCACCAGCTGGTGGTCGGGCTCAGCCTGCTGATTCTCGGGCTCCTGGTCCTGCACCCGCCGGTGGGCGCACCGATGTTCAACGCCAGCCCTCCCGGCGCTCCGCCCATGATCCCGTTCCTCTTCATCACGATCGCCTGTGGAGCAATCTCGGGCTTCCACGGTCTCGTGTCCTCGGGAACGACCTCGAAACAGATCGACCGCATGCCCGACGCCCGCGCCATCGGCTACGGCGGCATGCTCGGCGAGGGAACCCTCGGACTGCTGGCCGTGCTCGCCACCACGGCAGGCGTAGCCCTCAGCGGCGACTGGCACGCCCACTACGCGAGTTGGGGCGCCGCATCGGGCCTCTCGGTCAAGCTCGCCGCCTTCGTCAACGGCGGCGCCTCCTTCGTGGCGGCCGTCGGCGTGCCGGTCGAGACGGCCAAGACCTTCATCGCCGTGATGGTCATCGCCTTTGCCGCGACGTCCCTCGACACGGGCGCGCGCATCCAGCGCCTGGTGATCGCAGAGCTGGCCGGGGCCTGGAAGCTTCGCCCGCTGACCAACCGCTACGCCGCCGGTGCGGTCGGCATCGGTGCGGCACTGCTGCTCGCGGTGACCCAGGGCGGGGGCAAGGGCGGCCTGATCCTCTGGCCGCTATTCGGCACCACGAACCAGCTGGTGGCGGGAGTGACGCTGCTGGTGGTCTCGATCTGGTTGCGCCGCCAGGGCAAGCCGGTGGTCTACACTCTGGCGCCGATGGTGTTCGTCGGACTCGCCACTTTCGTCGCCATGCTCAGCGAGGTGCGCGGCTATTTCACACATTTCTCGGAGCAGTGGCTGCTCGCGATCATGGGGGGGCTGATCCTGGTGCTCGATGTATGGGTGGTCGGAGAGGGCTTCCGGGTGTTGATGAGCGCGACCAAGGCGCCTTCAGGAGGAATCGGCCATGCCCGAGCGTGAGCTTCGCGAAAGCCTGGAACACCTCCACCAACAGCTGGCGAACGATCCGCCGCTCGACCCGGAGGCACGCCTCCAGCTGGCGGATCTCGCCCGCGAGATCGAGGCGGTGCTCGGCGACGGGCCGGCGCACGCGCCCAGCCTGATCGATCGACTGCGGGCGGCGACGGAGCGCTTCGAGGAATCGCACCCCGACCTCACCGCCGTGACGGGACGCATCGCAGACCTGCTGGCACGCATGGGAATCTGAGCGCGGCCATTACCGGAGTTCGAACGAGCCGAAGAAGCGCTCGAGTCCGGGTCCGTTGCCGGTGCGAAGTGCGCCGACAACGAAGAGTCGGTCTCCGGTCAGCACCAGGCGGGCGGTGCCGGTGCGCCCCCCGGCACCGCGCCACGTCACCCCGCGAGCCGGATGGCCCGCCAGGCGGGCCGGTGCGGCGCCGAGATCCGTGCCCCCTTGATCCGCCACCATGTCCCGGCCGGCGCGTGCGAGCAGACCCTCTTCCGAGATGAAGGCACGCGCCAGGACGGGAAGCCGATGCACCGAGACCCAGTAGTCGTCGGCGCCGTTGGCCGCCCAGGTCTGGGAGCGCACGGGTCCGGCGAGCGTCCAGTGCGTGTCCGTCTCTAGCGTCGCGACACCCGGCAGCTCAACGGCGAATCCATCGGCCTCCGAACGGACCGGAAGCCAGCCATCGGCCAGAGCCGCACCGGCAGACACGAGCCCGGCGGCGAGCGCCACCAGCCCCCGGAAAGTCACGCCGTCGCGGCGGGCACCAGCAGCGGTGCGACGTCGAGCACGACGAAAGCCGCGTTGCCCAACCGGAGGCCCGGAACCAAGGCTCGGGCCACACCGCCGTGAGTCACCACTCCGATCCGCTGCGCGCCCGCGGCGGCGACGATCTCACGCAGGGCGCCGCGCGCACGCTCCGCCGCTTCGCGCCGACACTCGCCACCTCCTGCCCGCGCCTCCGGGTCACCGGTGTCGAACCCAGCCAAGGCTTCCGCATCCTCGCGAGCAATTTCAGCGCGTGTGAGCCCAGACCAACGGCCGGCGTCGAGTTCCCGAAGCGCGGGCACCGGCCGCGGAGTCAAACCGGACGCTTCGCCAACGCACGCGGCCGTCTCTGCGGCGCGCGCGAGATCGCTCGTGACGAGAAGCGACAACTGCGCTCCCCGCAACGCGCTCGCCAGCTCCTTCGCTTGCACGCGTCCCCGCTCGGACAAAGGCGGATCCGCCCTGCCCTGCCAGCGGCCCTCCGCGTTCCAAATCGACTCCGCGTGACGCACCAACCAGATGCAAGCGCCCTGCGCGCCGGGGGACGGCGCGCCCGTCCCAGCATTCGACACGCGCTCCACTGCGTCCGACAGCGCGCGAAAGGCCCGCGCCCGGTGGGAGATCCGATTCTTCTCCGCCGCCGGCCAACACGCCAGGGTGCGCGTGTCGCCGCGCGGCCGGAAGACCGGGTCGTAGCCGAAGCCGCCGTCGCCCTCGGGCGCCTCGACGATCGAACCCTCGCACTCACCTCGCGCCGTCCAGGTCTCACCGTCCGGAGTCGCGAGCGCCGCCACGCATACGAACCTCGCGCACCGGTCGGAGCCCTCGCGAGCGGCGAGTTCGGCGAGTAGATGCGCCACCCGGTCCGAGGAATCGAGACCAGCTCCGCCGTAGCGTGCCGAGTGCGGACCCGGCCCACCGCCGAGGCCATTCACCTCGAGCCCCGAGTCGTCGGCGAGCGCCGGGCGATCGAGTTGCCGAGCCGCCGCCTGGGCCTTCGCCACCGCGTTGGCCTCGTAGTCGTCTCCCTCCTCGGGAAACTTCACGCTCCCCGCGTCGTCCAGCCCGATGAGCGGAATCGGACGCTGCGCCAGGATCTCGCGGATCTCGCGCAGCTTGCCGGGATTTCCGGTGGCGATTACGACCGCCCCCCTCACTTCGCCGCCTCTAGTGCGCTCTGCTGCGCGCGCGTGAGTTGCGCGATGCCCTCCAGCGCCAACTCCGTGAGCGCGTCGAGCTCCCCGCGCGAAAACGTGGCTTCCTCACCCGTCCCCTGCACCTCGACGAAGCGACCCGAGCCCGTCGCCACCACGTTCATGTCCACCGCTGCCCGCGCGTCCTCGGCGTACGGAAGATCGAGCAGAACCTGGCCATCGACGACTCCGGCAGAGACGGCCGCGACCGTGTCGCGCAGCGGGTCGCGCTCCAGGGCACCGCGGCCGAGCAGGCGACGCACGCCGAGTGCAAGGCCCACGTAGGCGCCGGTAATCGACGCGCACCGCGTTCCGCCATCGGCCTGGAGCACGTCGCAGTCCACCCACAGCGTGCGCTCCCCGAGCGCCGCGAGGTCCGCCACCGCGCGCAGGCTGCGCCCGATCAGCCGCTGGATCTCCTGGCTGCGGCCGGAGGGGCGACCCCGCGACACCTCGCGGTCCGAGCGGGTGTCGGTAGCGCCCGGAAGCATCGCGTATTCCGCCGTGATCCAGCCGCGGCCCCGGCCCTGGAGCCAGCGCGGGACCCCGTTTTCTTCGCAGACGGTGCAGAGCACCCGGGTGCGGCCCATCTCGATCAACACCGAGGCGAGCGGATTCTCGGTGAAGTCTGTGGTGATGCGCAGGGGCCGCAGATCCCCTGCACCGCGTCCATCGCTCCGGGCCTTCACGGCGCGCCGCGCGCCGGACTCGACCGGATGCCGCGCCGGACATCGTGGCGCCCTCGGTACACCCCAATGGCCTCCACCAGGGCCTCGATGATCGAGCGGCGCCCGGCACCCGCCGCCAAGGTGCGCTCATCTCGCCGGTTGGTGATGAAGCCGATCTCGACCAGCGAGGCCGGCATCTGAACACCTGCCAGCACGACGAAGGGAGCCTGCTTGACGCCGCGCGAACTGGTGGAATCCCGACGTCCGAGCCGTTCCTCGGCAAGCCCGGCGAACTCCTGGGAGGCGCTCAGGTGTTCGGTGGCGATCAGATCGCCGAGGATGGCGACGAGCGGGTCCGCCGCGATCGGCTGCGCCGCCGCCGCCTCTCCGAAGGCCCGATTCTCCCGCTCGGCGAGACGCCGCGCCGCATCGTCCGATGCGTCGAGCGACAGGAAGAAGGTCTCTGTGCCGTGGATCCGGCCGTCGGCCGCTGCGTTCGCGTGGATCGACACGAAGAGATCGCCTCGCGCGTCGTTGGCGATATGGGTGCGCTCTTCGAGCGGGACGAATACATCTTCACTGCGCGTCATGACGACGGTGATACCACGCGCTCGAAGCTCTCGAGCCAGCTCCCGGGCCACGTCCAGAACCACGTCCTTCTCGCGGGTGCCACGGGGTCCCGTGGCACCATCGTCGTACCCGCCGTGGCCCGCGTCCAATACGACGACGTCGAAGGGATCCAGCGCAGGGGTACCCGTTGAGGAACCGGCTGTCAGCAGCGCAAGCGCAACGCCCAGAGCGGCGCTCCGGCCCGGCCTGCAGCTGCCCTCCCGACGACGCGCCACACTGCCCTCCGAATTGGCAACGTAGCGCGGATCCGGCCTTCCCGGAGCCGGGTGACACTCCGACTGGCCTCCCGTATGGTCGATTCTGCCGTGAGGCATAGGTGAGGCTTTCGTGATGCGATTCAGCGTGATGCTGCTCATTCTCGCGGCCAGCGCAGCAGGGCCCGTGTACGCCGCGGATCCGGCCGTGGCACGCCCGAGCTTCCCGATCGACGGGGAGATCCAGACCCGGGGTCTCGTCTTCTTCGTCCCGGCGGACACCGCCAGCGGAGCAGCCGCGGTCGGCACCGCGCACACCTTCGACCTGGGGAAACTGGCCGGAGTAAAACGCGGTGAGATCTCGCTGGGGCGGTCGCGCCGTGTGGTCGCCCGGACGAGCGGGTTCCTGGTACCGCCGGGACGCCCCTTCGACGAGGCGGGCGCGAGCCTCGCGGACGATTTCGTGGTCTACGCCCTCGACTCACCGCCCCGAGGCATACGCCTGCTCTCCCTCGACAAGGGCGGGATCCCCGAACCCGGGACACGCGTTCAGATCCTCGGGGTGCCGGATGCGACACCCGACGACGAAGACGCCCTGTTCGGCTCCGTCGTGGAAACCACCGCGGAGCGCATCGATATCGACCTCGACGTGCCTTACGACCTGCGCGGCTGGGGGGGCGCCCCCGCGATCAATGCGAATTCCGGTGCGGTCCTGGGCATGCTCCAGGCTTATTTCCCGCGCGGATCGACGTCGCGGGTAATCGTCTCGCCGATCGCGCGCGTTCGCGAGGCGCTGGCCAAACCACTCGATGGAGGCCAAGGCAGGGCTTTCGCCAGCTTCGGGAAACCCAAGCAGAATCGCCCGGCGCCTAAATCCCCCGCGGGCAGCACCCTCACCGTTGCGGGGCAGTACCCGGAACGCGAGGGTCCGCTGATTTCTCAGCAACTCGAGGGCAAGGGACGCGTCCACCTGTCCATCGACTACCCGAGCGACGGAGCCATCATCGGCAACACCTCCTGTGGCGCCTTCGTGTCGGGCCGCGCCATCGCACTACACGGCGAACTGCAGCGCTTCGACGTGATGCTCGTAATCGACACCTCGCGCTCGACAGTCGACCCGACCGGCGCCGACATCAATGGCAACGGCATCACCGGAAAGCCCTACCTCGGGCGCATCGGAACGATCTTCAACACCGGCAGCACGGATCCGGGAGATTCGATTCTCGCTGCCGAGATCGCGGCGGCCCGCCAACTGCTGCACAGCCTGGACCCGCGCAGCACACGAGTCGGCGTCGTCCGGTTTTCCGGGGAGCAGGACATGCAGGGCGGCGGCGTCTCCATCAGCGGCGGAAACGCTCCAGCCATCACACTCCAGCCGCTGACGATGGACTTCGCGCGTGTCGAGGCCGCCCTCGATGACATCATCGCGCGGGACCCGGCCGGCGCCACCCACATGGCTGCCGGCGTCGACCAGGCCACCATCGAACTGCTCGGCCTGCGGGGATCGGTCTCCCGCGCAAATCCGGACAGCGACAAGATCGTCCTCTTCTTCACCGACGGTCAACCCACCCTGCCCTACCAGGGCTTCGAGCGCGAAAACGTGCGCGCAGTACTGCGGGCGGCCAACCGTGCCGGTCGAGCGAAGATCCGCATCCACTCCTTCGCGATCGGCCCGGACGCCCTCGCGGGTCCCGTGGCCACCGTCGAAATGGCGTCTCGGACCGACGGCTTCTTCACGCCGGTGCGCCACCCCGGAGACCTCGTCGAAGTGATCGAGTCTGTGAGCTTCGCGAATCTGAAGAGCGTCTCACTCAAGAACCTGACGAACGACAAGCCGGCAGACCTCTTTCGCGCCACGGCCGACGGAGCCTGGGCCGGATTCGTCGCCATGGAACCGGGCAAGAACGAGATCGAGGTGCAGGCACAATCCAGGGACGGTGCCGAGGCGACGAAGAAGATCCAGGTCACCCTGGCATCGGAAGCGCCCGATCCGACCGTCCCCCCGGAATTCGTGACAGCGCGCAACCGTCTGCTCGAGGACTGCCTGCGGGCGATGAAGCAGGTGCGCGTCGCGGCGGAGCACGACCACGCGGAAAAGGTGCGCAAGGACCTGTTGGTAGAGATCGAGAGGGAACGCATGGCGGCTCGCGCGCGCGCGGCGGAGCAGCGCAAGCGCCTGAAACTCGAACCCGAGGCCGAAGAGCCCTGATCCCGGACTCAGGCGTCTCGCGCCGGATCGATCTGCAGGTACCGGGAGAGTTTCCCAACAGCCAGATAGAACGGCAGCGTGTCCGCCAATGCCATGACCAGCTTGAACGCATAGCCCCCGCCGATCAGTGCCAGCAACTCGGCCAGCGTGATCGCACCCGCCATGAGCGATGCCCAGAAGGTCACGAACACCACACATACGGTGTCCACCAACTGCGAGACCACGGTCGAGCCGTTGTTCCGCAGCCAGAGGTGCCGTCCGCGCGTCACGCGTTTCCAGAAGTGGAAGAGCCAGATGTCCACGAACTGCGCAAACAGGTAGGCGATCATGCTGGCGAGCACCGCCTGGCGCGTCGAAGCGGCCAGTCGCCCGAATAGCGACTCCTCGCGCAATACCGGCTGCCCGGTATCCGCATCGACGAGCCGCTGGGTGCCGGGCGGACCTCCGGGCAGCGGCGCAAGCGCAAAACGCTCCACCGGGCGGAGAACCGTCGCTCCCGCGGAAGTCCGCTCCGGCACCGCCGGGCGCACCAGGGGATGCCCCGTGGCCGGGTCCACGATCGGATCCCCCTTGGCATCCGTCTCGCCCACGTAATCGAGGGTCACGATGCGCTGGAGCGGGGTGCGAAACGCCATGGAGGGCGCCGCGTCTCCGGCCCAGACGAAGCCCAGCACGAGCAGGTTCACCAGCAGCCCCGTGAAAACGACGAAGTTCGCCCGGGCGCGTCCGTAGAGCTCGCAAATGAGGTCTGTGCACAGGAACGTCAGCGGATACGGCAGCACACCCACAGCGAGCGCGAAGGGACCGAGCTGGATGAACTTGGTGATGCCCAGGATGTTCAGCATCGCCATGGCGCCCAGGAAGGTGCCGGCGAGCACCAGGAACACGCGCTCTCGACGCGCGTGGAGGGGGGAGGCCTCGGCCGGATGGAGCCTCTCACTCACGGGCGAGTAGCCTAGCAGGCGTGCGGCACCCTAATTACTGGCGACAGACCGGGATCGTTCGACGCTGAAGTTCTCGTCCACGCCGAAGACCTTGAGCGGCACCCAGCCGGGCAGCTCGGACATGCGGGGCATGCCCGAGGTCATGGCGCCGGTGGGGTCCAGGACCCAGGGGTCGTAGGCGTCTTCGAACCACAGCGTCACCATATGGTGCTGGCCGTCGCGCTTGCGGTAGACGATGGCGCGGAAGACCGCGTCCTCGGAAAACCCGAGGTCGCGGAGCAGGTGAAATGTCAGCAGTTCGAGGCCGTCGCAGTCATCGCCATCCTGGCGAAGCGTCTCGGCGAAGGTGGCCCAGCGGTCGATCGGCCCGTCGGGCACGTAGTGTTCGCGCGACTGCAGTTGGATCCATTCGGCCAGATCGCGCGCCTGAGCCCGCTTCTGCTCGGCTCGGAAGCTGTTGTACTTCTCTCGCAGGTCGGTCGGGAGCACGTCACCGGATGCTGACTCCGCCACGCCCGGCTCGGCCACGGGCGCGGGGGCCCGAAGCGCGTCTTCGCCCGTATCGCTGCGCTCGCGCTGCTGCCAGCGGCGTATCTTGCGGCTCCACGGGTCGTCGTCTCGGGGTGAGACGAAGTAATCGTACGCCAAGCCGACAGGCGGAATCGCCGCGCAGCCAAAGCCCAGGAGCAGGCACAATCCGAGCGCCGCCAATCGAGCCAGACGGACCCAGTGCGGTGAATTCCCCATTGTCTGAATACATCGGCACGAGAGCTCCGATTATTGAGACAAGTAATTGAATTTTAAAGGGAAAACAGTCTATTGGAGCAGTGACGGGCGTCTGTGGACGCCGTTGCGCATTCCCGTTCGGTCCGCCGCCCGATACGCGTCTCAGGCGGGGAGGTTGCAGGCCCGGGTGAGCGAAAACACCAACACGAGAAAGCCAACCAGTGCCGGAATGCCCCCCACGATGTAGAGGATCGCCGGAAGGTCCACCTTGCCGCGGGGTTCGTCTTGCGTGGGCATATTCCTGCTCCTGCCGAATAGACGGGCCGCACCGTAGCGAGCTTCCCGCGGCCCGTCGATACTGCCAAGGGGGGGGGGTCGTGTCGTTCCGGCGCAAGCTCTTCGTCGTCGCTGTGGTCTACGTGGTGGAAGGCTTTCCGATGGGAGTCTTCACCGGAGTATGGCCGGCTTTTTTCGCCGACGTCGGCGTGCCACTGAGAGAGATCGGTTTCGCGGCCGGCCTCTCGATCGCGTGGTCGCTCAAGGTGCTGTGGTCACCGCTCGTCGACCGTTTCGGGGAGTGGCGCCAGTGGATCACGGGCGCTCAGTTCGCACTCGGCGCATCTCTTTTCGCGCTTTCGGGCTTCGAGGGCGGGCACTTCGCGGCGTGGACGTGGCTCGTCCTGGCGAGCTACTGCGCCGCGTCGGCCACGCAGGACATCGCGATCGATGCCTACACCATCGGCCTCATCGATCACGGCGACGAGGGTCCCGCCAACGCCATGCGCATGACCGGCTACCGGATCGGGATGGTGGGACTCGCCAACGCGTTGCTCTTCCTGCCGGCCTGGATCGGCTGGGAAGGTGCCCTCTTCACGGCGGCGCTGCTGCACGTCGCCATGGCCCTGGGCGCGACACGCATCCCGCGAGTCGAAGTGCCGCCCGAGAAGCGGCGAGCCATGTGGAGCGCCCTCGCGCGCTGGCTCTCGCGCCCGGGCGCCCTCCCGGTATTCGCCTTCGTGCTTCTCTACCGCATCGGCGACAGCACCATGGCGCCGATGGTGACCCCGTTCTGGAAGCACAGCGGGCTCACGAATGAGGAGATCGCGACGGTCTCGGGAATACTGGGGGGCCTCGCAACACTGGTCGGTGCCTGGCTGGCCGCGTCGATCGTGTCGCGTATCGGCATCGGACGCTCGCTGCTCTGGATCGGCGCGCTGGCCCTGGGATCGAACCTGGCCTACGCGGCGGTCGCCGCATTCCCGGAGACCGGCCGTTACGGTGTATACGCGGCTTCTCTGACGGAGTCGTTCTGCGCCGGAATGGCCGGCGTCGCCTTCATGTCCTTCCTGATGCGGATCTGTGAGAAGGAGCACGCGGCGGTGCAGTACGCGCTCCTCACCGCCATCTACAATCTGGCCGGGTCGCTGCTCCGGATTCCATCGGGAATCTTCGCCGAGGCCTTGGGCTATGCCGGCTACTTCGCACTCACCGGCGCCTTCGCGCTGCCTGCCTTCGCCTTCCTCCCGCGGGCCCGGCGCTGGCTGAACGAGTAGGAACCGGCGCAGTTCACTCGGGCACCTCGGGCTCGCCCCGCCAATCCGGGGGTACGCCGGCCAGGTTCGCCTCGACCTCCAGGTCCTGAATCTTCCGTTCGCTGCGCGCCACCTCCTCGCGGTTGCGCCGCAGTTCCTGGGTCAAATGGTAGTCGAGCGGGGTATCCGCACCCTCCGCCGACGCCGCGGTGCCGAAACCCGGAGCCGATACACGCCATTGTCCGCCCTCGGTGGCCGCCTTTTTCTCGAGCGCTGTGCGCGTCGCCACGAGGCTGGCCTCGGCCTTCTCGTGGTCCTGGCGGGCCTTGCGAAAGAGTTCCTCCCACTCCGACCGGGTGTGCCCTCCCCGCTTTCCGAGGCTCACCCCGCTCGCCGCACCCGCCGGAAGCTTCAGCAGCTGTTGGAGCGGAACCGAACCTCCGGTGTCCGGCTCCGCCGCCGCGACCCCCGCAACCAGGGCAGCCGCCCCCAGGACCGGAACGAACCGGCGGAAGCATCTATTCGCGTGAGGACGCAAGCCGTTCAGTCTCCCTTGACGATACGGGTCCATGAGTGTAGCCGAGCCCGTCACACACCCATTGAAACTCCGCTTCGCCCACGGATTCGGTCAAGAGGCCCCCCCGGTCGCCGATACCCAAGAGCGGGGGTCCCCGAGCGATGGAACGGGAGAAGCTCTACCGACTGTTGCGGCTCGGCATCGAGAAGGGTGCATCCGACGTCCACTTCCAGGTGGGCTACCTGCCCCTCTACCGGTTCCACGGCGACCTGGTCGAACTGCGCTACAAGGTGCTCACCGCGAAGGACACCGAGGCCATCGCCCGGACGCTCCTGGAATCCGAGCCACGCAGTCTGGACGAAGACTTCAACGAGATCGATCTCGCGTTCGAGCTTCCCGGAGAGGGCCGTTTCCGCGTCAACATCTCCCGCCAACGCCGTTTCTACAACATCGTTCTCCGCGTCATCCCGCTCCAGGTCCGCAGCATGGAGAAGCTGAATCTTCCGGCTGCACTGCGCGACCTCACCCAGCTGCAACGCGGCTACGTCCTGGTGACCGGTGCGACAGGCATGGGCAAGTCCACGACGCTGGCCACGTTGATCGAAGACATCAACAAGAACCGAAAGGCCAAGATCGTCACGATCGAAGATCCGATCGAGTTCGTTTTCACCCACGACAAGAGCATCATCACCCAGCGAGAGATCGGAACGGACACCGCGTCCTTCCCGGACGCCCTGCACTCCGCTCTGCGCCAGGATCCGGACGTCATCATGGTCGGGGAGATGCGGGATCTGGAGACGGTCGACACCTCTCTCAAGGCCGCCGAAACGGGCCATATCGTGTACTCGTCGATTCACACCAGTGACGTCTCGGCGACCATCCACCGCCTCGTCTCCTTCTTCCCCCCCGAGGAGCAGCAGAACGTCCGTTCGCGGCTCGCCGAAAACCTCCAGGCGATCGTATCGTTGCGGCTCCTCCCCACGAAGAAACAGATCGCCCGCGTTCCCGCGGTGGAGATCATGCGCACGACGCGGAGCATCCGCGAGTGCATCAAGGATCCAGCAAAGACCAGTGAGATCGCCGAGTACATGACCCGCGGCGAGTCGATGCAGACCTTCGATCAGCACCTGATCGACCTGGTCCGGGCCAGCAAGATTTCCGTCGATACCGCGCTCTCGGCGGCATCGAATCCTGCCGACTTCAAGACGAAGATCGCCCTCGAGGGTGTGGATCCGGAAGCGTCCGCAGACGAAGAGCGCGTGCTCGGTCCGTTCGAGATCGAGTCGGACGAACGCTTCTAGCTGCTGGGCCGTGCGGAGGCGCTTTTGAGCTCGAGAGCCAGGAACGGCAGTGCACCGGCCACCCGGAACCCGCGAATGCAGCGCCTCGCCGAGGCGACTCGTGCGGCGACCGCTGCCGCGCTGGACGCAACTGGGGGGGGTCTCGCGATTCTCTTCGCGTCGCCGGCTGGCGCCGACGCGCCGCAATCGGAAACGCAGCTCCGGTCGGCGGCCGGCTTCACGTCGGCCCAGGCTGCCCGGGACGCGGCGGAGTCCCTGATGCCCCGGGTGCGGGAAACCCTGGAGACGCGGCAGGCCGGCGCCTTCGCCGCCGAGCCCGCGCTCGGTGAGTGCGCCAGCGGTGGCATCGTGATGCACCCTCTTCTCTTCGAGGAGCGAATCTACGGCGTTCTTGCAGTCGCCTCGCCCGAGTCGATCGACACCCCCCGCCAGCAAGCCTTGGCCCAGCTGGCCGAGGGGCTCGCTCTGCATTTCGACCACGCCTACCTGACGACCCGCTTCCAGCAACTCGAGAAACAGATCGGCCGCACCCAGTGGGGGTTCGAGCAGAAGGGCGAGGAAATCCTGAAGCTCTCCGAAGCGCTCTTCGCCCAGGACATCGAACTGCTGCGGAGCAAGGAACGACTGAGCCAGGTCGAAAATCTCAAGAGCGACTTCATCGAGAGAATGTCGCGGGAACTCCGCACGCCGCTCAACGGAATCATCGAAACGATCATCTCCGTCCTGACCAACGAAAACGAGGCCCTGGCCGAGAACTCGAAGGAGAGCCTGCGCTGCGCCCTGGACGACGGAACGGGGTTCCTGCGCACGCTCCAGAACATCCTCGACCTCTGGCGCGTCAAGCAGGGCGAGATGCCCGTAGAACTCCAGGAGATCAATTTCCGCGACGCCGTGGACGAGGCGATCTTCAGCGTCCAGGACGCGGCCTCACGCAAACCGCTCGAGGTCGAGCAGGAAATCGTCGAGCCCTTCCCCAACATCCGGTCCGACCTGGCCAAGATCAACCAGTTGGTCTTCCTGCTGCTCGAGAACGCGGTGAAGTTCACGCCAGCAGGCAAGGTGACGATCCGTGCCCGCGCGGAGAAAGACCGCCTCTACTGCGAGGTATCGGACACGGGAATCGGCATCGCCCAGGACGACCAGGTCTCGGTGTTCGACCACTTCTTCCAGGTCGATGAGGGCTCGTCACCGCGCTACAGCGGCGCTGGTCTCGGCCTGACCCTGGTTCGAGAACTCGTCGAGTTGCTCGATGGCGAACTCTCGCTCTCGAGTGAGATCGGCCGCGGGACGACGGTCGCCTTCGAGCTCCCGATCCAGGTAGTCGGCTAGCCCCTATTCCGCAGGTTCTTCGGAGGGATAGTCGGGCTGGACGTAGCCCGCCGCGATCTCCCGCAGCGCCACCACCACCTCCTTGTTTTCCTCGGTCTGGAGCAGCGCGTGAGCGCCCTTCTTCAGCTGCTTGGTGCGTATGGATGCCATCTGCACCAGGTGGAAGCGGTTGGGGACAGCCCGGGTGCAGTCTTCGACTGTAATACGCGCCATGCGGAACCTCACCTTTCCCCGGGGGAATACACGGGGTTGGACGGAAGCCGGAGCAGCGTAGCGCCCCGCCCAAAGAAGGAAACCCCGGCCGACAAAACGCCGGCCGGGGTCCTGCGACCTTCTCGAAAAGAAGATCGATCGCCGTTGGCCCGAGGCCTACTTCTTCTTGCGGCGAGCCTTCTTGCGAGTCGCCTTCTTGCGACCAGCCTTCTTGCGACCAGCCTTCTTCCGGCCAGCCTTCTTGCGACCGGCCTTCTTGCGGCCGGCCTTCTTCTTGCGGGTGGCCTTCTTGCGGCCAGCCTTCTTCCGACCGGCCTTCTTGCGACCAGCCTTCTTCCGGCCGGCCTTCTTGCGACCAGCCTTCTTCCGACCGGCCTTCTTCCGACCGGCCTTCTTGCGCGTGGCCTTCTTGCGCGTGGCCTTCTTCCGGCGAGCCTTCTTGCGCGTCGCCTTCTTGCGGCCGGCCTTCTTGCGAGTGGCCTTCTTGCGGCCAGCCTTCTTGCGAGTGGCCTTCTTTGTCGCCTTCTTCTTTCGTCGAGCTGCCATACCTTGGGTTTCCCCCCTTGTCGTGGACCCGAGCGCCACGTAACCACACATCCATGAGCCATTCGGGCACCTGCCCGGGAAGCCGCCAACTTGCGCGGCCGAGTTGCTCTCGCCCCCTATCGGAGACTGGCTTGTGTGACTTGAAGGCGATCTGCCTTCGTTCTCCTTCGAATTCGCGGTGCTAGAGCCACTGTTGCGACTGACCGTATCGCCGTTTTTTTATGCTTGTCAAGGTACAAACCCAAAAAATCAAGACGATGCGCCCACATCTTGCGGATGGCGAACCGAAGATGCGTCGAATGGCGACTCCGGACGAGCGGCCGTTTTCGCGGCAAACCGGGCCTTTTGCAGGCCTGGAGGCACGCTCCGTACTTGCCGGCAACCTATCGGGTTTAAAGAAGAAAAGCGGTCTCGTTCGGAATCAGCGCTTGCGCTTGTGGCGCGCGCGGCGAAGCAGTTTCCGCTTCTTGTGCTTGCGCATCTTCTTGCGCCGTTTCTTGATCACGTTGCCCAGAATCCACCTCGCAAGAAAGATCGAATCGAGGCGTTTCAATACTGCGATGCACCGCCAAAGTCAACCAGCGCGAGAAAACGGCTCGGCCGTCAGCTCACCTCGCCGAAGCAGACCCCGAGATCCCGAAGCGCACGAGGGGTGTGCCGCGCCCACGCGCCCAGTCTCGGAGCCTTCCGAGCCAGCGATTGACCCGATTCCCACGGCGCAGGAAACGCAACACCGGTCCGCGGCGCACGCCGAGCCCGCACAACTCCTGTACCAGCGGTTCGCAGGCGGGATCGAGCATCAAACCGCGGTTCAGGTAGCGAATGGCTTCGGCCTTGAATCCGAATGCCAGGTGGACGCGGGCCAGGTTGTGGTAGAGGAGAGG
Source organism: Deltaproteobacteria bacterium (assembly GCA_002729515.1). GTDB lineage: Bacteria > Myxococcota_A > UBA9160 > UBA9160 > SMWR01. Next base: position 53,099 of record PBYF01000091.1, on the reverse strand, counting down.
ATTGAAGAACTCCTCCCTTGCTGCCGAGCGACACAGTTCGAGCGCCCGATCGAAGCGACGCTCCGCCAGCCCCAGACAGAGGCCGTAATAGGAACGAAAGCACGCGTTGGTGGGATCGATCCTTTGTGCCGTCCTAAACTGCTCGAGTGCAGCGGACGGGCGATCCGCTTCGAGATGCCCACATCCCACCCGGAAATACTCTTCCGCAGAGGTGGTTTTTTCCATACGCGATCTCCCGATACGCGCCGCGGACAGGCCCGCAACGACACGACCCGGAATCGCAAAGAACGTGCCGTAGATCACAATGTGCAGCCGTCACGGCAACACTCCGGATTCCGGACGCAACGGCCGCAACGGACGCAACGGCCGCAGGAACGCAGCCGGCACCCGCGTTACCAAACCGTACTCCGCAAGTTCGGAATGGTGCTCGGATCCGTGAGCACCGCACCCTCGTCACGGCAGTCCGATCAGTCCTCGATGATCTCGAGGATGTAACGCTTCTTTTCCTTGCCGCTGGTCGCGGCCATGAGCGTTCGGATGGCCGTGGCGTGTGCCCCACCCTTGCCGATGACCTTTCCCAGGTCTTCCTTGGCGACCCGCAGCTCGAGAACGTGCGCGTGCTCGCCCACCACTTCCTTGATCTGAACCTGATCAGGCTGGTCCACCAACGAGCGAACGATCGCCAGAATGAGGGACTTCATCACGATCCTCCAAGTCAGCTTCGCCCAACGGTCGGATTCTACAGCCGCTTGTGGGAGCCTGGGCTCCACCCCCTAAAGAGAGGATGGATCTTCCAAGGGATCGGCGCAACCACCAAAACGACTCCGAACCAACAGCGTTTGTTCCGACGTCTAACGGCTCAAAGTGCTTCGCCAGTCGAAGCTCTTGCGTTGGTCCCAACCCCGTGATCGACGGTGCGGCGGTGGCAGACGCACTAGAGGCGAAGGCCGAATTCGATGTTGATGCGGTTCTGGGAGAAGTCGTCCGCTGTGAATGCGCCGACATTGCGCCAGTGGCGATAGCGCAGACCCACTTGGAGTCGGCGCGTCAGCTGTCGCCTCAACTGCAGTTCGGCGGCACCAAAAACATTCACGCCACCGACCTGAAAACCGCCGTCGACGCGGGTCCAGTCGATCCGAAGGCTGACGGCGGTGGCACTGCCGAAAAGCTGCTCGAGACCGATCTCGGCGACGGCCTCCTCGAGTTCGTCCCCAGAGAGATCGGGTGAGTGGGAAAACCCCCCCGATGCCCAGACCGAGAACCCGCTCTCGAAACGGCGCAACACCCGTGCCCGGGCCAGCGCGCGCAGCTCCGTGCCCAGTCTTTCGAAGGCGATTGCACCGGCTGCACCCGAGAGTTCGATTTCGACACCCCTCCAGCGACCCGAGCGAACGCCCGCAAACATCGAAAAGTTGGCGTGATCCGCAGCCGGGAGGGCATCGAAATCTCGGTAGGAGGCCTGCCAGCGGCCCCAGATCGCAGTGCGCTCTCCGAGCGGAACCTCGATCTGGGCAAAGCCCAGGCCCTGGAAGTAGTCGGCCTCGACGCTCGGGTCGAGCACGAAGCCGCCGCTCACGGGAGCCCATTCCGTGTACTTGCCGGTCAGGAAGTGGGTGCCCACGATCCCCGCCGTGAGCGTCGCCTGCCCGCCGGCCAACTCCCGCCACCAGCGCAGCTCTGCGTCGGCGCGATTCGTCTGTACCAGATTCTGTCCGTCATCATCCGGAAACCCGAGCACGGCCGGCTGCGGCACGTATGCATCCGCCACCCGTAGACTCCAGCCCGGGGCGATGCCCAGTTCGGCCCAGCCCAGGACGCGGTAGAACTCGTCGGATAGCTGCGAACCACCGTCCAGGTAACGCCGGACGTCGACTCCGACGTCTGCGCCCACCTCCAGGGCGGCGCCGCGGTAACCGGCCTCGACGCGCGGGGCCAACCAGAAGCCGGCGCTCCCCTCTCCCTCGCCGTCTTCGAAGAAAACGTTGTCATCGATGACCGTCGAGACACGCAGCGACGGCGACCACCAGAAGTCGGCCCGCTCGCCTTCCGCTGCAGCCAACCCCGGGCAGACCACGAGGAGCAAGACGACCCACCGGCAAAACGCGTACCCCACGATCAGAACTCCCCGGGCAACAGGGGCGCGAGCGGACCGGAGGTCGCCCGTTGAGGTTCGAGATCGACTAGCACCAGCGGGTGGTCCCGTCGGTCGCCGGCGAGTTTGCGCCAGAAGCCCTGGGTGAGCCGTCCGAAGGACGCGCCGGTCAGCTCGGCGCGAACCCGGGCTCGGGTCATCGGAGTCGCCGGCACATCGCCGCGAAATCCCAAACCCATCAAGACGCGCGCGTAATCCGCGTCGGTCGAGCGATGCGGAACCATCTCGACAAGGTCTATGGCAGTACCCGGCGCGACCCGCGCACGGACCACGTGGCGCCCGGCCGAAAGTGGCAGCGTGAATACGCGATTCCAGGTGAATAGCCCCGGAAACGCGTCGGGCTGCAGTGTGGCGCGGTAGCGGCCGTCGATGCTCCAGAACTGTTCCGGCGTGCCGCGTGTGCGTGCACGAAGTGTCACGACGCGCGGCTCATCCAACCAGATGCTCCACGTGAACTCTTCAGGGCTCGATGCAGCCTCGGCCCAGCCGCCTCCCGAGGCAGGGCTCCCGAGGCCAGAGGGAACCCCCGCGCTGCCTCCGCCCCCGAGGCCAGAGGGAACCCCCGCAACGATTTCCGAGGCCCCATCGAAGTGTTCGCCCTCGACCCGGAACGTCTCTTCGGCGATCACCGGAAGCCGCCGGTCGAGGTCGAAACTGCGAACCAGGGTGCGGGCAAAGGCGCCGTAGCGAAGCGCGCGCGAAGCGTGCCAACCATCGGCCGGGGCAATGCACAGGGTGTGGTGGGCGGCGAGTTCCACACGATCGACGCGCGCCCGACCCGCCAGGTAGCCAGAGACCTCATGCGGCCCCGCGCGCAGCGGGACCACACCGCCGGCCTGCGCTGCGCCGAGCACCGAGAGGTCGAGATGGCCCACCGGGTGACCGTCGATCAGCCAGCGCTGGCGGCCAGCGCCCGTCACCGTGAGCTGGTAGAGCGCGGTGACCGGCACGCGCAGTACGACCCGGACGGGCCGCTGCGGACGACTCGGCGCCCCGGGATGCGCAACCGCAGAGAAGCTTTCGCCAGCCGGAAGGCTGCGCCTGCCCGCACCGATCCGGATCTCGGCCTGGTCCGGGCAGAGGAGCCCGCTCAAATCGGAGGGCTGGGGCTCCGGCGGCAGTGCGCGCTCGAGTTCGAGCACGCTGACGAGCCGCCGGGCCCACTCTCCCTGGCTCATAACCTGATTGCTCACAACCGGGGCGGCACTTGCCAATTCCAAGGAGCCGGCACCCGCCGTCCCGACCAAAAACATCACCCCGAGCCCGGCACACGACCCCTGCCACGCTCGCAACACGCTGTTCCTCTCGCTCCAGGGGGTGGGAATCCGGACTCGATCGGAGAACTCATCGGGTGCCAGAACGCAGGGCTTTACCCTCGTTCCCGCCTAGATCCGAGGCGCCCGACCGGGGGCAGAACAGCCAGAGGAGTCACCGCGAAAGCGACCAAAGGGCCCGAGATAACTCGCGAAGTTGATTTCAGCCTGCTGGCAGTACAGCCGAAACTGGGGTAGACAGTCTCCCTGGACAAATGAGTCGAGACGAGATGCACAGCGAACGTCGACCCGGGCACCAACCGGGCCGGCCAAGTCGAATTCCGATCGGCTGAGTCCTCTCGCGCGAGGGCTCCGGCGATCGGACCGGGGCCTTCCGAATGGCGACTCCTCAAGTCACCACGAGAATCCTGCGCCGCCTGCTCGCCAGCGGCGTGCACGGGCGTGCCGAGCGCCTGCTCGCGCGCATGGCGCCGGCGGACATCGCCCCCCTGCTTTCGGGCCTGACCCGCGAGGAGATCGCCTCGGTCATCGACCTCCTCTTCCGGCAGCGCCGCGCCGCACGGGTCTTGCGCGAGCTTCCGCCGGAAATGCTGCCCGAGATCTTCGATGCGGTGAACGACGAACGCCTCGCTGGGGTCCTCCACCGGCTGGAGATCGACGACCTGCTCGAGATGGTCGAGTGGATCCCGGAAGAGCGCCGCAGTGCGGTGGTCGGGCGACTGCCGGACGCCGCGCGGGCCGAACTCGAAAAGGCCGAGCTCTACCCGGAGTCGAGCGCCGGGCGGGTGATGCAGACGAGCTTCGTCTCGCTCGACGAGAAGATGACCTCGCAGGAGGCCATCGACACGCTCCGAGCGCGAGCCGATGACGATGAGTCGATCCTCTACCTCTACGTGATCGACGAACAGCGCAGTCTTCGCGGCGTGGTTCCGATCCGCCGCCTGGTCTCCGCACCGCCCGCACGCCTCATCCGAGATCTGATGATCCCCGACCCGGTGAGCGTACAGCCGGACGCGGACCAGGAGCAGGTGGCACAGATCGTGGCCCGCTACGACCTGCTGGCCGTTCCCGTGACCGACGTCGACGGCCGCATGCTCGGTGTCATCACGGTCGACGACGTCATCGACGTCATCACCGAAGAAGCCACCGAGGACATGTACCACCTCGCCGGCCTCTCCGAAGATGACCGGGTCTTCAGTCCGGCGCACATCGCGGTGCGCAAGCGTCTGCCCTGGATGCTGGTGAATCTCGCGACCGCGTTCCTGGCGGCGTGGGTCGTGGGGCTATTCGAGCGCACGCTCGAACAGGTCGTGGCTCTGGCGATCTTCATGCCGGTCGTGGCGGGGATGGGCGGCAACGGCGGCATCCAGTCCCTGACGGTCATCACCCGCGGCATCGCGCTGGGAGAGATCGAATTCTCGAGCGGTCTTCGCGCAGCCCTCAAGGAGTTGGCCGTCGGGCTCGTCATGGGCGCGCTGACGGGCACGGTGGCAGCGGGTCTCGCATATCTGACGGTCGGCGTCCCGGCCATCGGGACCGCCCTCTTCCTGGCCATGGTTGTCACGATGGCAGCCGCGGGCCTGATGGGGGCCGCCGTACCGCTCTTCCTGAAGGCGGTGCGTCTCGACCCGGCGCTCGGCGCCGGTGTGATCGTCACGACCTTCACCGACGTGTTCGCCTTCTTCTCCTTCCTCGGCATCGCCACGTTGCTCCTCGATCACCTGACTGGATGACGCGGCGCACACCAATCCGCGATCGCTTCGACCGGCTCTCCTGGGCGGCTCCCCGAAACGCGCAGCCGATGCGATCTCCGCCGCCCGGCTAGGGGCGGAAGAGTGCGAGCGTCAGGTCGTCCGGCTAGGGGCGGAAGAGTGCGAGCGTCAGGTCGTCCGGCTAGGGGCGGAAGAGTGCGAGCGTCAGGTCGTCCGGCTTCGACGGAACGCCCTTCTCCGGCTCGAGCATCCGCCGCCGCGCCGCTTCTACCAGGTTGAGTGCCGCTTCGACAGGATCGCCACGCCGCGCGAGCTCAACGACCTCTTCCGTGTGCAGATTGTCGAGCAACCCGTCACTGGCCAGAACGGCCGTATCCCGAGCGGCGAGTCGCCTTCTCGGCCCCACCTCGATGCGCATGTCCGGAGATCCCAGAACGTTCGAGACGATGTGCCGCTCCTTATGGTGCATGGCCTCGTCTTCGTCCAGCACGCCTGCTGCCACCGCAAAGCCCACCGGCGAGTGCGAAACCGTGAGTAGCTTGAGCTTGCCCCGCCCACCGCAGAGAAGCACCGACGAATCGCCGACGTGGTAGGGGCGCACACCGCCGTCCTCGATGGCCAATGCCACGAGGGTCGTGGCACCGACGGCGAGTTCCTCGACTGCGCGGTTTGCCGCCTCGAAGCCATCCATCATGACGGTCCTCAACAGCGTCTCGGGCTCGCGCTCGCGGACCGCGTCCGCAAGCGCGCGGACCGCCCGCTCCGCCGCCCGGGCCCCGCCGCGCTCGCCGCCCAGCCCATCGGCCACAGCAACGACTCCGCTCGTCTCGGTCATCGGAATCACCGCCGCAGCGTCCTGGTTGGTTCCACCTTCTGGAGAAGGCGCGGAAAAGACTACGCAGGTACCACCGGCGAGCGACCAGGCCTCGACATCGGTCATCTCCTCGGCGGTGAAGAGCGCACCGGTCAGGGGAAGACTCCCCGACGACACTTGGCCTCCTTCACCCGATTGATACCGAGAATCATCGCAGCCGTTCGCAGGTCGGCGCCGCGCCCTTCGGCCTCCGAGCGCACCTCTCGAAGGCCCGCTGCATCAACTCGACCAGGGACCCACACCGCCCCGGGAGAGCGCGGCCCAGAGCGAGCTGAATGCAGCGACGATGCGCCCCACAGCCGGCGCCTAGCCCCCAATCGCCATGCGATCGAGATAGCGTTTCACGTACTTTCCGAGCACATCGGCCTCGATGTTCACGCGCTCTCCCGGACGGGAGTCTCCGAGCGTCGTCGCCGCGAGGGTATGCGGGATCAGCGCGACGTCGAAACTCTCGGCGCCGACGCCGACCACCGTGAGAGATACGCCGTCGATCGCCACCGAGCCCTTGGGCACCAGTTGGTCGAGAATCACCGCGCCGCAGGCCACGGCGAGCCGGACATCGTCCCCCCGCCGCTCGAAATCACGCACCACGCCGGTTCCATCCACGTGGCCCTGGACGATATGTCCATCGAATCGCGCATCGGCCCGCAGGGCTCGCTCGAGATTCACCGGACAACCGACGCTGAGATCGCCCAACGACGTCACATCGAGGCTTTCCTTCACCACCTCGAAGGCGAGCGTCGGCGGCGTCACCTCGACCACGGTGAGGCAGGCACCATTGACCGCCACGGAGTCGCCGACCGCCACGCCTTCGGTCACGGTGGGGGCCTCCACCGCGATGCGCGTCAGCTCACCGCGCGGCGTGCATTCGATCACCCGTCCGACGCTCTCCACGATCCCGGTGAACACGAAGCCCTAGAACCGCCGCTCGATCTCGCGGAGCATCTGGTCGCGCACTGCGTCGTAACGCGCCGGGAGTTCGATCGGCGGATTGGCACACACCGCTTCGACGCCCTCGATCTGCATCTGGTGGTACTGGACCTTGAAGTCGACGAATTTCAGCCCGTGTGCCGTCGAGATCACCACGACGCGATCACTCTTCCCGATCTCGCCGCGCCCGATCAGCTTCTCCGTCGCGGCAAGCGCCACGCCCGTATGGGGACAGTTGAACAGGCCAGTGCGATCCGCCCGGGCGCAGGCGGCGACCAGCTCCGCCTCGGTCGCCTGCTCGACGATGCCGTCGTAGCGTTTCAATGCGTCGATCGCCTTTTCCGCCGAAACCGGGTTGCCAATCTGAATGGCCGATGCCAGGGTCGGGCGGGCTGCGATCGGTTCAAAAACCTCGAAACCGCGCTGGTACGACAGGTAGAGAGGGTTCGCCGCCTCTGCTTGCGCACACGCGATGCGCGGCTTGCGGTCGATCAGTCCGAGTTCGAGACAGAGATCGAGCCCCTTGGCCAGCGCCGACACGTTGCCAAGGTTTCCACCGGGGATCACGAACCAGTCGGGAACCTCCCAATCGAGCTGTTCGATGATCTCGATGCCAACCGTCTTCTGCCCCTCGATGCGCAGGCTGTTCATGGAGTTCGCCAGGTAGATCCCGTCCTTCGCAGAGACCTCCTTCACGATCTCCATGCAGCCATCGAAATCGGTATCGAGAGCGAATACGATCGCCCCATTCGCAACCGGCTGGATCAGCTGTGCCACCGAGACCTTGCCACGCGGCAGGAATACGATGGCCGGAATGCCGGCCGCCGCCGCGTAGGCCGCCAGCGCCGCCGAGGTGTCCCCGGTCGAAGCACAGGCCACCGCCGGAATCTGCCGGCCGCGAGCGATCATCTCCTTCACCATCGAGACGAGCACCGTCATCCCCAGGTCCTTGAACGACCCCGTGTGGGAGTTGCCGCACTGCTTGATCCACAAGTCGTCGAGACCCAGCTCCGCACCGTAACGCTGGGCCCAGAAGAGGTTCGTGTTGCCCTCGTACATCGAGACGATGTTCTCGTTGTCGATCTCCGGAAGGACCCACTCCTTCTTGCCCCAGACGCCGGAGCCGTAGGGCCACTCGGTGGAATGACCCCGGGCGCGGAAGAGGCGCCGCCACTCCTCGGCGGGCGTCTTCGCGAGTTCCCCCAGATCCTGCTCCACCTCGAGGAGACTCCCGTCTCGCGAGCTGTAGACGATCTCGTCGAGCGGGTAGGTCTCGCTCGGGTCCGACAGACTGCGGAACCGGGCGCGATAGTGGGGTTTCTCGCGGCTCATTCGACCTCTTTGCCGAGCATCAGAGCTCCTGCTCGATGCGCAGGAGGCGCGTGGGCGCCGTCACGTCCTCGAGCTCATCGATGTGGTCGAGCGCGGCACGCACTGCCGCCTCCCCCGCCGGATGGGTCAGCACGATCACGGGAACCGACTCCCGTGCGCCGCCCCGCCCCTTCTGCATCACGGATTCAATGCCAATCTCGTGCTCGCCGAGTACGCCGGCCAGGTGGGCCAGCACGCCGGGGCGATCGACCGCTGTGAAACGCAGGTAGAAGCGGCCGTGAAGCTCGCCGAGCGGTACCAGGGGCTTGGGCTCGAGCATCTCGGGAACGTACGAAAGGGGTGCCACGCGGCCCGCGTTGCCCCGCCGCAGCTCGCGTGCGATCTCCATCAGGTCTCCCACCACCGCGCTCGCCGTCGGCAGCTCCCCTGCACCAGCCCCGTAGAAGAGGGTCTCTCCCACCGCGTCGCCGATCACCGCCACCGCGTTCATGGCGCCATCGACCCGCGCCAGCAAGCTCGAGACCGGCACGAGTGTCGGGTGAACGCGAGCCTCGATGCGCTCGCTCCCGGGCTCGCGCCGGGCCTTCGCGATGCCGAGCAGCTTGATGCGGTAGCCGAACTCGCGCGATGCCTCGAAATCGATCGGTGCGAGACCCCGTATGCCCTCGGTCGGCACCTCTTTGCAGGTGAGCTCGGCACCGAAGCACATCGCCGCGAGCAGCGTCAGCTTGTGGGCGGCGTCGCCGCCATCCACGTCGACGCTCGGGTCGGCCTCGGCGTAGCCCAGGTCCTGGGCGCGCTTGAGCACCACGGCGAAGTCCTCACCGGTTTCCTCCATCTCGGAAAGCACGTAGTTGGTGGTTCCGTTGAGGATCCCGTAGATCGCTTCGATGTGGTTCGCGGCCAGCCCTTCGCGCACCGAGCGCAGGATCGGAATTCCGCCACCGACGCTCGCTTCGAACGCCACGTCGACGCCCCGGCGCGCCGCCTGGCCGAAGATCTCGGCGCTATGCAGGGCCAGCAGGGCCTTGTTTGCGGTCACGACGTGCTTGCCGCCTTCGACGGAGCGGAGGATGAGGCGCCGCGCTGCCTCGATGCCACCGATGAGTTCGACCACGATGTCGACAGCCGGGTCCGCCACCAGGCCTTCGGCGTCCGCGTCGAAGCGGATGCCCTCGAGGTCCACCCCGCGGTCCGTCTCGGTATCGAGATCGGCGATGCGCAGGAGCCGCAACGGAGCGCCGAGGCGCTGCTCGATGACGTCGGCGTTGCGCCGCAACACCTTCACCACACCGGTACCGATCGTACCGAAGCCGATCAGTCCGACCCCGATGGCGCGTCGATCGCTCACGCCCCGACCCCGGCGTCGCGCAGGAAGCGGCGAATGCCCCGCACCGCCTGACGGATGCGATGGCGGTTCTCGATCAGCGCAAAGCGCACGTAGCCCTCGCCGTTGGCGCCAAAGCCGATGCCGGGTGACACGGCGACTCCGGCCTCCCGGACAATGCGTTTGGAGAACTCGAGCGACCCCATCGACTCGAAGGGCTCGGGAATGCGCGCCCAGACGAACATCGTGCCCAGGGGCTTCTCGATCTTCCAGCAGCCCTCCCCCGGCTTCCCGAGCCCCTCGACGAGGGCGTCACGCCGCAACCGGTACTCCGCCTCGTTATGCGTCACCACGTCCTGAGGACCGCGCAGGGCTACGATGGCGCCGATCTGGATGGCCTGAGGCATGCCGTAATCGAGGTAGCTCTTGATGCGGCCCAGGGCGTGGATCATGTCCGGGTTTCCACACGCGAACCCGACCCGCCACCCCGCCATGGAGTGGCTCTTTGACAGCGACGTGAACTCTATGGCGACGTCCTTGGCCCCCGGAACCTCGAGAATGCTCGGCGCCTGGTAGCCGTCGAAACAGATCTCGGCATAGGCGAAGTCGTGAATCACCATCAGGTCGTGCTCGCGTGCGAACGCGATCACTCGCTCGAAGAACCCGCGATCCACCACGACGGTCGTGGGGTTGTGCGGGAACGAGAGGATCATCAGCTTCGGCTTCGGCCAGGTCCGCTCCATCGCCTGCTCGAGATTCGAGATGAAGTCCGTGTCCGGCGTGAGCGGCACGTGGCGCAGGTCGCCGCCGGCAATGATCGTCGAATACTGGTGAATCGGATACGCCGGATCCGGGCATAGCACCACATCGCCGGGCCCCACCGTCATCAACACGAAATGGGAAAGCCCCTCCTTTGCGCCGATCACCGCGATGGCCTCACGCTCCGGATCGAGAGAAACGCCGTGGCGTCGCTGGTACCACTCGGTGATGGCCGCGCGCAGGTTGGGAATGCCGCGCGACGCCGAATAGCGGTGGTTGCGCGGATCGCGCGACGCCTCGCAGATCTTCTCCACGACGTGCGGCGGCGTGGGCAGGTCGGGGTTCCCCATGCCGAGGTCGATGATGTCCTCGCCCTCGCGTCGGGCGGTCTTCATCAGATCGATCACCTCGGCGAGAATGTAGGGGGGCAGCCGATTGAGTTTGTCGAAGTCGTGACGGATCACGCCGGGCATGACCTCCCCCCTAACCCCGCTAGTCTATTGGAGAAATCAAGACACTGCACGCCTTCGAAAGACCGCGTAGAAGGGCAGCCCCAGCGCCAGCAGGCCGAGACCGTACAGGCACTCTTCCGGCTGGCCCCAGACCAGGATTCCAGCGACCACAGCACAGGCGACAATGTAGAGCGCCGGCACCCAGGGATAGCCCCACGCCCGGTACGGGCGCGGGCGGCGGGGCTGGGTGCGCCGCAACCGATAGAGCGCCGCCACATCCGCGATCGTGGCCAGCAGGATCGCGAACGTCGTGTAGTAGAGGGCGCGCTCGAAGGTGCCGAGGACGAGCAGGATAGCCGAGGCAGTGAGCGCCTGGACCCCGATCGCAGCCGAGGGCGTGCGAAAGCGCGGGTGGGCGCGGTCCACACCCCGGAAGAAGAGGCCGTCGAGCGCCATGGCGTAGGCAATGCGCGCTCCCACGAGCACCGTGGCGTTGAGCGTCCCGAGAATCGAGACCAGGACGAAAGCCCCCACCAGGGCGCCCGAGCCGGCTCCAAAGAGTGCCCGGGCAGCCGCATCGCCTGCGTTAGGCACCGTGCGCATTGATTCCACCGGCAGCGCATACAGGTACGCAACGTTGACCAGCAAGTAGATCCCGGTACACAGGGCGACGCCCAGGAAGAGCGACCAGGGCAGGTTGCGCCCGGGCTTGCGCAGCTCACTCGCCACGTAGATCGTGGAGTTCCAGCCCAGGTAGCTGAAGAGCACCGGCGACAGGGCCAGACCAAAGGCCAGGGGCGAGAGTTCGGAGAAACCGCGCACGACTGGTTGCAGGTGCTCCGCGCTGCCGGAGCCGAGCAGTATTCCCAGCGCGGCGAAGGCGACGAGCGCGCCGACTTTCAGCGTGGCGGTCAGGTTGTTCGCCAGGACTCCCCAGCGCACACCCACATAGTTGAGCCCGGAAACGGCCCAGAGGAGCCCGAGCGCGAGCAATCGCTGACCCGTCTCGCCGACGGGCACGAAGACGTCGAGGGCCTCAGCAAAACCCGCGCTCAGCGTGGCGACCGTTCCCGCGTAGATCACGAAGAAGCTCAGCCAGCCCACCAGGAAGCCGACCAGCGGATGGAAGGCCTCACGCAGGTAGACGTAATCCCCCCCCGCGCGGGGGTACATCGCACCCAACTCCGCGTTGGCAAGTGCCCCGGCCAGCGAGAGGACCCCGCCCAGGAGCCAGACGAGCAGGATCGCTCCCGGATGCGGGAGTTCGTCCGCGATGATCCCCGGCGTCAGGAAGATCCCCGAGCCGATGACGCCGGACACGACGAGCAGGGTCCCGTCGCGCAGCCGGAGCTCACGCCGCAGCCGGTCGCGCGGGTGTGCATCGGGCGCGCTGGTCACGGCGCCCGATGCTAGCTCGCCGGGTTTCGACTAGCCGAGGAAGGGAATCAGCAGCAGGGCCACCACGTTCACGAGCTTCAACATCGGGTTGATCGCCGGCCCCGCCGTGTCCTTGTAGGGGTCGCCCACGGTGTCACCCGTGACGGCAGCCTTGTGGGCCTCGGAGCCCTTTCCGCCGTAGGCACCGGTCTCGATCAACTTCTTCGCATTGTCCCAAGCCGCGCCGCCGGTCGTCATGGAGAGCGCCACACAGACGCCGGACACGATGGATCCGATCAGGAGCCCGCCGAGCGCCTCCGGTCCGTCCGACCCAAAGCCGAAGGCCACCAGGACGGGAATGACCACGGGGATCAGCGCCGGTGCGACCATCTGGCGCAGCGCCTCGCGGGTCACGATGTCGACGCAGGTCTTGTAGTCCGGCTTGTCGGTCCCCTGCATGATACCGGGAATCTCGCGAAACTGGCGCCGGACCTCATCGACCACCTTGCTGCCGGCAACACTCACCGCATCCATCGCAAACGAGGCAAAGACGAACGGAATCATCGCACCGATGAACAGCCCCACGAGCACCGCCGGGTTGGAGAGTTCGAAGCTCGCCTCGATGCCGGCGAGCCGCTCCAGGTCCTCGATGTACGTCGCGAAGAGCACCACCGCGGCCAGGCCCGCAGAAGCAATCGCATAGCCCTTGGTGACGGCCTTGGTCGTATTGCCGAAGGCGTCGAGCGGGTCCGTGACGGCCCGCACCTCGTCACCGAGCTCGGCCATCTCGGCAATGCCGCCCGCGTTGTCCGTGATCGGGCCGTAGGCATCGATCGCGACCACGATGCCGGCCAGTGCCAGCATCGCCATCGCCGCCGTCCCGACGCCGTAGAGGCCCGCCAGGTTGTGCGTGATGACGATGGCGAGCACGATCGTGACGACCGGCACGACGGTCGCCTGCATGCCGACCGCGAGACCCGAGATCACGTTGGTCCCATGACCGCCCTCGCTCGCCTTCGAGATGCGGGCCACATAGCGCGAACCGTCGCCGGTGTAGACATCCGTAATCCACATCATGACGCCCGTGACAATCGCTCCCAGTAGCGCACAGATCCAAAGGGCGGCACCGGAAATAGCGTGGCCCGTGATGTCCTGAGCCGGAAAATCGGCCTGCACGTTGAACAACAGGATCAATCCCAGCATGATCGCCGCGGCAATTCCCAGGCCCTTGTACATGGCCTTCATCACCGCGGGCTGCTCGCCCTGACCTGGCTCCGAGACACGCACGAAGAAGATTGCCACGAGGGTGCCGACGATCCCGGCAGCACCGATCCCGAGCGGATAGAGGAACATCGTGTGGCTTTGAGCCGCAGTGAACCCTTCGCCGGAAAAGATGATGTGCGCAAGCAGCATCGCCGCAGCTGCCGTAACGCCGTAGGTCTCGAAGAGGTCAGCAGCCATGCCGGCGCAGTCGCCCACATTGTCGCCCACGTTGTCGGCGATCACGGCCGGGTTGCGCGGGTCGTCCTCCGGAATGTTGGCCTCGACCTTTCCCACCAGGTCCGCTCCCACGTCGGCGCCCTTGGTAAAGATGCCGCCCCCGAGACGCGCAAAGACCGAGATCAGCGAGCCGCCGAAGGCCAGCCCGATCAGGGCATCCGGTTCGGGATGGAGGGAGACGAGCACCGCCAGGGCCAGCAGGGCCAGGCCCACCACCATCAACCCGGTCACCGCCCCGCCCTTGAATGCGAGATCGAACGAGGGACCGAAGCCCGACTTGGCGGCCTCAGCGACGCGGACGTTGGCCCGCACCGACACGTTCATCCCAATGAAGCCCGCCGCCGCGCTCGCGACCGCGCCGATGAGGAACCCGATCGCATACCAGACGCCGAGCAGAATGGCGATCAGCACGAGAATCGGCCCACCCACCATTGCGACAGTGCGGTACTGGCGGTTGAGAAACGCCGAAGCGCCGGCGCGAATCGCCGCCGCGATTTCATTGGCCCGGTCAGTCGATGTCGGGGCATTCAGGACCGAGCGGTACAGATAGACGCCGAGCGCCAGGGCGGCGACGGACGTGAGGAAAGCGAGGCCATGCATGGGGAGTCTCTCCAGGAGAAGCAGGGTTCGGGGCGCGTGGTGGCGCGGAACGGACCCCGCTGGACTGCGAGCAGCAATCCGGCGGGGTTCGGGGCGCGTGGTGACGCGCTACGGACCCCGCTGGACTGCGAGCAGCAATCCGGCGGGCGGATCGGAAACTAGGCGCCCAGCCCCCGACCTGCCAGTACCCGCGGGGCTTTTTCGCCCTGGGACTCTAGGGGGATCGAACCCGCGTGACCCGGCCCAGCTGGACGCGCTCGACCGGCTCGCAGCTCCAGGCGTACGGGGTGTAGCCGAAGCGGTGACTGTAGAAGCCAGAAGCCGCGTCGAGGTGGGTCGTGCGCAGCGGCAGCCAGCTGGTGCGCTCCCAGCTCCGCACCTCGACGACCTCTGCCCGCCTCTGGTGTTCTCCCACATCGAGTTGGGCCACGTTGCGGGGTACGGCCAGCCAGTCACCCGGGGACAGCTCCAGGGGGGCGAACTCGAGGGGCAGCACGGGGCGGAAGCCCTCCCGATCCAGGTAGTGCTGGAAACCCCAATTGCCCACGAACCAGCGCGCACCGGGCCGCTCCCCGATCTCGGCGGCTATCGCGCGGGCGACGTCTCGGTAGAAGTTGGCATGAACGGCGTCCGCGCCGGCCAGGGCCACCGAGAGCGCCAGCAACACGCCGGCGCACGCGGCGCTCAAGCGCCGGGTCGGGCGCAGCTCCGAACGCCGGAAGAGCAGCAGCAGCGCGGGCGGCGCAGCCAACAGCGCGTCGGCCGCGTTCACGTGCCAGTTCACGAAGAGCGAGAAGACGAGGAAACCCAGCAGCCACAGGCAGAGGAAGGCGTCGACGCCACCCGCCGAAACCCGTGAGTGCAAGAGCAGCTGCGCCCACAGGAAGGCCGCGCCGGCAAACGCCACGACGGCGAGCGCGGCCTGGCCCAGCTCGAGGGGGTAGCGACGCTCCGGTTCGCCGGTGGCGAGAACGAACGGCACCACGAGCATCCCGAGAGCCATGACGGCGAGAGCGAGTTCGAGTCCGCGCCCAGTCCGCAGCAACGCCCGCCCCCACACGGCGACGGGAAAGCCGAGCGCAGCGCCATACCAGACGAAGGTCGCAACCGCCTGGTTGCCAAACAGCCGAAAAGAAAAGCTGCGCTCCGTCACGACGGCTGCCGACCCCAGAAAGTGGACGCTTCCGTAGAGATCCTGGGTCCACACCGCCCAGGCAGCCCACACGAACAACGGCGGGACGACCACGCGTGCCAACGCAGCAGCGCGCCCGGGGCAGAGCAGCAGCGCGCCCGCGGCCAGGAGCGGCGCCGACGCGAGGCCCGCGTACTTCAGCAGCCCGGCAGCGGCGACGGCCGCGCCCGAGGCCCACTGCCAGCCCGCCCCGCCGGACTCCGCCCCGCGCAGCAAGCAGTAGACGGCGAGCAGAATTGCGGCCAGCAGCGGAACGTCCAGCAGCAGGGTCGTGCCCAGGACGAGGAAGGAGGGACCCGTCACGAGCAGGGCCACCGGCGCCACCCCCGCACCGCAAAGCCGGCGTGCAATTCCGAGGAACGAGAGCGCCGCGACGAGCGGAAACGGGAGCACCGCCGCGTGCAGCACCCACTCCCGCTCGCCGAAGAGCGCGAGCCACGGTGCGAGCCAATAGGACAGGAGCGGCGGATTGCGATTGAACTCCGAGACCGCGAGCGACGTCTCGTCCCAGAACATCTCGAAGCCGAACGGATCGAGGGGCGCAGCCGCGATCTGCCGGGCCACGGCCACGAAGACAGGCGAGTCCAGGGAGAACGCCTTGTCGAGAAAGAAAAGCAGCGGCACCACGGCCAACGCGGCGACCCCGAGGGCCTCGCGGCGCGGCGCGGCGCGAGCGGCGTGCACGCGCTTCACGGTAGCCCCGGGACGCTCGACTCGCCCGGGGGCGTGGGCGATCCTCCACTCGATGCGCCGCCGCCCGATCCTCGGCTTCATGACAGGAGCCCTGCTCCTCGCCGCCTGCCAGGAGGCGAATCGGGAACCGGTACCGACGGCGCAAGCGGCGCCGGCAGACGCCGAACTCGCGGCCCTGCGTCGCGAGCTGGCGAACGAGCGCCGACTCCGAGCAGAGCTCACAGCGAAGCTCATGGCCCAGCAGCATCGCATCGAGGAGCTGACGGCCGCCGCCAAAACTCCCGCCCCGGAAGCCGACGATGAAAGCGCGACCACTCCCGCGGAGAAAGAACCGGGGCAAGGGACACCCGCCGCCCGGACCAAAGGGCCTCGGAGGTGGTTCAACGCCGAAGCCCTGCTGCACAGGGGAATCCCACCTCACGAGGTGGAACGACTCTACGAGTACTTCGGAAAATCGCAGATGGACCTGATCGAACTCCAACACCGGGCGATGCGCGAGGACTGGTTCAAGACACCGCGCTACCGCGAGGCACGCCAACAGACCAGCGCCGAATTCCGCACCGAGATCGGCGACGAGGACTACGATTTGCTGCTTTTCGGAACCGGTAAGCACAACCGCGTGGTGGTCGCCGATATCGTCGATCGCTCCCCGGGCTCCCACGCCGGCTTTGTGCCCGGCGACGTGATCATCCGCTACGACGGCTCGCGAATCTTTCACGGTGCGGAGCTGCAGCGCTCGAGCACTAGCGGCAAGATCGGAGAGAGCGTGCCGGTGGAGGTGCTTCGAAACGGGGAGATCGTGCGGCTCTACATCGACCGAGGCCCGATGGGCTTCGGCCTCAAGCACCGGCTCATGTGGCCGCACCTCCTCCCCTGAGAGTGGCGAGCTTGGGAAATGCCTGGAAGCGCGCCCTGCCCATCGCGGTCAGTGGGGCGAGCCTCGCCTGGGTCTTCACGCGCTTCGACCTCAGCGCGGTGGCCGACGCCCTCTCGTGGCGCATCGTCCAGGTGCTCGTCCCAGCGCTGATTCTCTACGGTGCCTTCACGCTCGTGATCGAATCCGCCTCGATCCTCCGCCTCCTCTCCCGGCGGCCACCGGGCTTCGGCGCGTGGACCGCCGCCCGCGTCAAGTCCGCGAGTTACCTGCTCGCCATCGTAAACTACGCGCTCGGCGGTGCCGCACTCACGCTGCTGCTGCGCCGCCGAGCGGCACTCGGCCTCGGCGAGGCGGTGGGCATCGTGCTCCTGATCTCGATGACCGACCTCTGCGTCGTCCTGTTGCTCGGCACCCTGGGCCTGCTCGCCCATGCAGACCGTCTCGCGATCAACGCCGGGCTCCTCGTGCTCGCCGGCGCGGGTTTTTTCGGCGCCCTGGTGCTGCTCAGGATGCAGGCGAGCCTCGGCCCACTGGAGCGCATCCGCTCGCTCGCCGTATTCGATGCCCTGCGCCACACTCCGGCCAGAAACCTGTGGGAACTCGGGGGGCTGAGACTCCTCTTCTGTATTGGCTTCATCGCTGTGGCCGGCGCCGCCTTCTCCGCCTTCGAAGTTGCAGTCGGACCGGCCCAGCTGATCGGTGGCGTGATGATCCTCGCGCTGGTCGGAGCACTTCCCATCGCCGTCGCCGGGATCGGACCGGGACAGATCGCAGCGGTCGAGATCTTCCAGGGCACCGCAACTCCCGAAACGCTGCTGGCGCTTTCCCTGGTCCTCTCCACCGGGCTGATCGGGTTGCGCGCCACCACGGGTCTGCTCTTCGCGCGCGAGTTCACGCGCGAGGCGCTCGAGCAGACACGAGGAGAAAAGGCGTGAGCGACGACGTCGCCTTCACCGGCGAACGTCTGCATGCAGACGACCCGCTCTTCGGCGTCGACCTGGCGCGACACGAGGCCGCCTACCGCATCGCAGCCACGCGCCTGCCGGCGGGGCCGGTGCTCGAGCTCGGAAGCGGCAGCGGCTACGGTGCCGCCTTCCTGGCCACCCAGCCGGGAGCGGTGATCGCTCTCGACCGGGTGGCGCCGCTGCAGGCCAGCCGCGGCCGGGCGCACTTCGTTCGGGCAGACCTGAATGGGATCCCACTGAAGCCGCGCATTTTTCCACTCGTCCTGAGCTTCCAGGTGATCGAACATCTCGAGGATCCCGGGCCCTACCTCGACGCCATGGCGCGCGTCCTCGCTCCCGGCGGGTCGGCGCTGATCACCACGCCCAACCGCCTGATGTCCGATGGCGTCAACCCCTTCCACGTACACGAGTACCGGGCGGACGAACTCACAGAGCTGCTCCAAACCCGCTTCGCCGAGATCGAAATGCGCGGCATCGGCGCCAGTGCACCGATCCGTGCCTATCTGGAGGCACGCTCCGGCCGCATCCAGCGCATCATGCGCCTGGACCCGCTCGGCCTGCGCAACCTCCTGCCCCGATCGCTGGTCGAATGGCTCTTCGCGCGCTTTGCCCAGCTCGTGCGTCGCGGCACCCAGGCAAACGAGGGAATGCCCGACTGCTCGTGGAAGGACTTCCCTTCCGGTCCAGCCGACGACGACTGCCTCGACCTGCTCGCGATCTGTCGCAGCCCGCGCCCTGGCGGTCTCTAGAGCGCGGCAAAGATCGTGCGGAGATCAGTGTCGTCGACGATCGGCTGCTGCTCTGCCAAGGCCTGAAATCGGCCGAATGCACGGTCGAGTCCATCAACCGGAATGTCGATCCCCAACGCGCGTACCCGGGCGACGAAGCCCGCGCGGCCGGAGAGCTTGCCCAGTACGATTTCCGTACCGCGGGCATGTCCGATCGATTTGGGATCGATCACCTCGTAGGTCTGCCGGAACTTGAGCACACCGTCCTGGTGAATACCGGATGCGTGGCGAAAGGCGTTGCCTCCCACCACGGCCTTGTTCGGCGGCACCGCGATTCCACTGCACTCTTCCACCAACCGGGAAAGCGGCGCGATGCCCACCGGATCCACGTCCGTGTGCAAGCCCAACGCTGCACCGTGAACGCGAAGGGCCATAACCACCTCCTCGAAAGCGGTGTTCCCGGCGCGCTCGCCAATGCCGTTCACGGCAACCTCCACCTGGCGGGCGCCCGCAGTAATCGCAGCGAGCGCATTGGCCGTCGCCATGCCCAGGTCGTCCTGGCCGTGAAACGAGAGCAGCGCTGCATCGAGTTCCGGAACGGCGCTCCGCACGTCGCTAAACATCCGGGCGCAGGCATCCGGTGTGGCGTACCCCACCGTGTCCGGAAGATTGATGATCCGCGCGCCGGCAGCCAGCGCCACCCGAACGATCTCCGCCAGAAACTGCGGATCCGCACGGGTCGCGTCCATTGGGCTGAATTCGACGTCGTCCGTATGGCGGCGGGCCCGCGCCACGGCGAACTCGGCCATGCCGAGCACCTCGTCGCGGTCCTTGCGCAGTTGCTGAGCGAGTTGGACATCGCTCGCGTTGATGAAGACGTGGATGCGCGGGCGAACGGCTTTCCGAAGTGCCGCACCGGCTGCGTCGACGTCGCCCGGAACCGCTCGCGCCAGAGCGCAGACCGCCGCCTGGCGGACTTCCCGCGCCACCGCGGCCACATTCCCCCATTCCGCACGGGACGCCGCAGGGAAACCGGCCTCGATCACGTCGACGCGCAGGGCGTCGAGGCGTGTGGCGATCTCCACCTTTTCGCGCTCGGAGAAGCAGACGCCGGCGGCCTGCTCCCCGTCGCGCAGGGTCGTATCGAATACGTGGACTTTTTCGGACATGTCTTGCTCCTGATGCCGGGCCCGGCGCGGGAGCGGGGGACTCAAAAACCCCAGAGACACGAAACCCCCTCCGGCCAGACGCGGCGGGAGAGGGTTGCGGAGTCGACTAGCGAACGGCGCAGGAACCCACTCCCGCCCTGCTAAGCAGCAGGGCGTCGAGAAGGCTCCGAAGGATCGAGTGCCGATTCGCCATCACTCGATAACTAGGCGATGCCACTGAACTCGTCAACCCAGAGGCTCGGCCAAAACACGGTGGCCCCTATTCGACGTAGCCCAGTTCGCGCAGTGCAGCTTCGATCTCGGGCCCACTGCGCACCTTCCCCTTCTCGGAGATGCCAACCGGAACGCGCTCCTGGAATGCCCGACGCTGGGCCTCGAGATCCGGCACCTGCTCGGGGCGGTTCTGCGGCTCCAGCGGCTCTCGTTCGAGGTCGTAAACGTCGCCCAGGCTGCCGTTGCGGTGCCAGACGGCCTTGAAGCGACCCTCGGGAGACAACGCCAAGGCACCCTGGCGCTGCGAGACCAGGGGCCCGCCCCCATCGACGCGGACCGACCACGGGTGCTCCACCCCGAGCGCGCGAGTCACCAGGTCCGGAACCGCAGCCAGGGTGAGTCTGTCGGGCAAGGGGCCGGCACCGGCAGCGATCAGTGGAATCCGCGTCAGAGGTTCATCGAGCCAGCGCCGGTGCCCGAAGCGAAATCTCTCGCCCATCATCTCACCGTGATCCGATGTCACGACGACGAGACTGTCGTCGAGGTGCGGTCCCAGTGCCTCGAGGATCTCGCCGATACGCGCGTCCGTGTCCTCGACCACGGCCCAGTACGCCTTGCGGTAGAGATCGACGCCCGTGATCCATTGTGCCGGTGAAAGCTTCCGGGCCCAATGCAACGACATACCGAGGGGATGGGCCTCGAGGTCCTCCGCAATCTGCCAACGCGCGGCGGCCTCGGTGCTGGGACGCAGCGGCTGGTGCGGTCCCATCAGGTGCACGTACAGGAAGTGCCGCTCGCCCGGTCGCCAGCTTGCGACTTCCTGGCGGACGAGCCGTGGAATCTGGGGGTCGCGGCTTCGCCGCCAGCGTGCGAAGCCGCGTTCGAAGCCAAGGTCCCACGCGAGAACCCGGCTGGCGAAGATTCCCGCCGTCTCGAATCCGGCCCGCCGCAATACCAGCCCGAGAGTCGGTACGTCGGGAAGCAGTGGGAAAGCGGTGGCGCGATTCCGGCGACTGCCGCGGAAACCAAAATCCCAGCCGTGCTCGCGAACGTGCATGCCCGTAAAGAGGGACACCAGACTCGGCGCCGTCCATGTCCCCGAACTCCAAGCGCGCTCGACCTGCTCGCCGCGTGCGGCCAGGGCGTCGAGCACCGGCGTGTCGGCGTGGTCGAGAGCATCGGCCCGCAGGGTGTCGACCAGGATGACGACGGCGTGGCGCGGCGGCTCCTCTCGTGCGCAGGCCGACGCGATGAGCGAGAGACACACGACAAAAGTGGGCAGGGACAGCTTCATTCCGCGTAACCCAGGGCTTCGAGGCGTTCCTCGTCCTCGGGGGAAACGGGCGCAGCGGGCGGGATGGCCGGTGTCTCCCGGCGCCAGCGGACCAGGCGCTCGGCCAGCGCCGCAGCGCGGGCCGGCTCGCGCTGCGCCAGGTTTACCCGCTCCCCAGGGTCGCTCTCCAGATCGTAGAGTTCGCGACGCTTCTCCTCGGGTGCCTCGATGTATTTCCAGCGACCCTCGCGCACTGCGAGCTTCTCGCCCCGCACGGGAATCGTTCCCACCCGATCGGAGCTGAACACCCGCCGCTCCAGAACGATGGGGCGCTCTGCGTCGGGCAGCGCACCTCCCGCCAGCGCCGGGGCGAAGCTTCGTCCGGCGATCCCGGAGGGCGACGGGCGGTCCATGAGGTCGAGAAGCGTCGGAAGCAAATCCACCAAGCTGACGGGGCCAGACAATACCTGCCCCGCCGGGATACCCGGACCGCGCAGGACGAGTGGTACCCGAACGGCCTCCTCGTAGAGGAAGACGTCGTGGAAGAGATACCCGTGGTCGAGGAGCCCCTCACCGTGATCGGCGGTCACGGCGACGAGCGTCTCCCCGGCGAGTCCGAGGTCGTCGAGCCCAGCGAGCAGCCGCCCGATTTCCGCGTCGGTGTAGCTAACCTCAGCATCGTAGAGCACCGCCGCTCGAACGCGCGGCGACGCATCCGCGTCCACCGCGAAGCGCCGGACGTACGGCGCCGGCGGAACATAGGGTTCGTGGGGGTCAAAGTAGTGGACGAAGAGAAAGAACGGAGCCCCCCCGACTCCCGCCAGCCACTGCAGCGCCCGATCCGTGGTATCCGACGCCCGGCGGTCGAACCCCTCCTCGAGCACGTGGCCTTCGAAGCGGCGGTGACCCACCGTGGAACGCTCCCGGTCGAACTGATCGTCCCACATCCCAAAGCCCCGGTCGAATCCGAAGCGCCGGTTCAGTACGAAGGAGCTCACGATGCCTGCGGTCTCGAGACCCGCATCCGCGAGCTGCTCGGCGAGCGTGGCGAAGCCTTCGGGCAGGGGCACGGCGTTGCGACGCACACCGACGCTACGGGGATGGCGCCCGGTAAAGAGTGCGGCGTGCGTGGGACCGGTGGTCGCCGTCGGGGCATACACCGTCGACACCCGAGCGCCCTCCGCAGCCAGACGTTCGAGCTGCGGGGTCGTCTCGCGCGCGTAGCCGTATGCCGAGGTGTGATCGGCGCACAGCGTATCGACCACGACGAGCAGCAGGCTCCGGGGCGGGGCCTGCCCTTCCGGCGCGCCGCAACCCGCGAGGAACAAGCCGAATAGCATCAGCACCGGAAGCAACCGCTTCGCCATGGCTCAGCCGATCCCGGCCAGCTCGAGCCGATCGCCCCAATGGGTGCGCACGGCGCGCAACAGCCCCGGATCGCCTTTCAGACCGGGGTCGGAGCCCAGTGTCTGGACCGCCGCCTCGCGGGCCCGCGCCACCCAGTGCGCGTCGCGCACCAGATCGGCGAGCCGCAGGTCCAGCAGCCGTCCGTGCTGACGGGTGCCGAGAAATTCGCCGGGGCCGCGAATCGCCAGGTCCGCCTCGGCGATCTCGAAGCCGTCCGTGGTGCGGAGCAGCGCCGCGAGCCGCGCCTCGCTGTCCTCCGTGACCCTTCGCGCCATCAGGACGCAGGTGCCGGGCCGATTGCCCCTTCCCACCCGGCCCCGCAGTTGGTGGAGCTGGGCGAGGCCAAAGCGCTCGGCGTGCTCCACCACCACGAGTGTGGCACCGGGAACATCCACGCCTACCTCGATCACGGTGGTCGATACGAGCACCTGGGTACTCCCCGCGACGAATCCGCGCATCGCGTCTGCGCGCGACCGCGCATCGAGCTGACCGTGGACGAGGTCGATGTTCACCTCCGGGTAGGCGCGTCGCAGCTGTTCGACCGCATGGGTCGCAGCGCGGAGATCCACCTTCTCCGATTCCTCGACCAGGGGGTACACCACATAGGCCTGTTCACCCCGCGCCACGGTCTCGCGCAGGAGCCGATCCGCCCGCGAGCCTTCACCGGAACGCAGGAGCAGGGTACGCACGGGAAGGCGCCCCGGCGGAAGCTCGTCGAGAGTGGAAACATCGAGGTCGCCGTAGGCGGTGAGCGCCAGCGTGCGCGGGATCGGCGTTGCCGTCATGACCAGCACGTGGGGTGGGAGTTGCGTCCCCTTCCCAGCCAACGCCCCCCGCTGAAGCACGCCGAAGCGGTGCTGCTCGTCTACCACGACGAGGGCAAGACGCCGAAATCCGACTTCCGCCTGCAGCAGCGCGTGGGTGCCAACCACGAGGTCGATCTCACCGGCAGCGAGCGCCTCCCGCAAGCGACCGGCGTCGGCCCGGGGCACCGATGCGGTCAGCAGGCCGAGGCGCGGAGCAGCGTCCCCCACGGTATCGGCCAGTGCCGTCAGGGTGCGCGCGTGCTGCTCGGCGAGCAGTTCCGTCGGGGCCATCAGTGCGGCCTGGCAGCCGGTCTGCGCGGCTGCGATCGCGGCCAGGAACGCGACCACCGTCTTGCCGCTCCCCACGTCGCCCTGGAGCAGCCGGTTCATCGGGTGGGGCTGCCCCAGATCGGCCAGGATCTCCACCCATACACGCTCCTGGGCACCCGTCAGCGCAAAGGGGAGCCGACCCGGCGCCGCCCGCAACCTCGACCCCGCCACCTCGAGAGCAATGCCCGGCTCGCGCCCCCGAGCGGCACGCCGCAAGGCGAGCCCGAGTTCGAGCAGGTAGAGCTCCTCGAGCACCAGACCACTGCGCGCCGGGTGCTTTCCCTCGCGCAGCGCCTCCACGTCCGCGTCGACTCCGGGCACGTGAAGTTCCCGCAATGCCTCGGCCGGCACCGGCAGCCCCGCCTCGCGAACAACGTCGCGCGGGAGATAACCCGCCACCAGGTCCGCGTACTCTTCGACTGCTCCCTGCACGGCGCGGCGCACCGCTCGAGGATGCACGCCTTCCGGTGTCGGATAGTCTGGGACGACGCTGCGCAAGACTGAAGTGCCGGGCGGCTCCACCACCTCGGCGTCGCTGAGACGCTCGATCTCCGGGTGAGCGATCTCCTTGGCAAAGCGGTAGCGCTTGACCTCGCCGGTGACGAGCAGCCACGCGTCCTTCGGCACCAGCTTCGAAATGGATTCACCCCCGCGAAACCACTTGAGATTCACCGTTCCGGTCTCGTCTCCCACGATGACTTCGAAGAAATTCCCAAACTTGCGTCCGCGCCGCGCTGCAAAACCCGACCCGAGCACTCGTGCAACGAACGTGGCCCGGGTGCCGACCTGCAGGTCGCCGACCTGCTGCAGCGTTCTGCGGTCGTCCCAACGCGACGGTAGGTGGAAGAGCAGATCACCCACCGTCGCGAGCCCGCGACGCTCCAACGCCTGCGCCGTCTTGGGTCCGATCCCCGGCAACACCGATGGGCTGCGGGCCAGCGCGACCTCACACCAGCCGGGCGAAGCCAGCGGGTGCAGGGCGGCCAACGCCCGCGACACCGCGTCCTTCGCCCTCTCCCGAAACTCGTCCTCGAAATGGCGGGCCAGCGCGTCGAATCGAGGCCGAACGTCCCGAGGAATCGAGAGCACCGCCCCCTCGCGCGCGCGCGCCGCCACACTCGGGCCCAAATCGCGCACTCGCGTGAGCGCCGCGTAATCGTCGCGTGCGGCAAACTCGAGCGGCCGCAGAAGCGCCCCGAGGGATGCGTGGAAGGGGCTCTCCGCCATGGCCCAAGAGTACTATGCGGTGTGGATGTCTTGGAGCGCGCGCACGCCGATCGACTGGAGCCGAAGCGCGCGAATCGCCCCGACCGCCGCCCGCGCCCCGGCCAGCGTGGTGAAGTACGGCACTCCCCGCAGCAACGCCGAACGCCGGATCGAGGCCGAGTCGCGCACCGAAACCGGATTCTGACCGGTGGTGTTGATCACCAGGTCGACCTCGCCCGCCTCGATGCGCTCCACCGTATCGGGGTGACCGTGACCCACCTTCGGCACCGTCTCGGTCGAAATGCCCCGCTCACCGAAGTCCACCGCCGTGCCGGGGGTGGCCAGAACGCGGAAGCCGTTCTCCGCGAGTTCCTTCACGGCGTCCACGAGCCCCGGGCGGTCTTCTGCACGCACCGAGACGAACACAGTGCCCGAGATGGGCGGGCGATTGCCGGCCTCGATCTGCGCCTTGGCATAGGCGCGCCCGAATTCCGAGTCGATCCCCATCACCTCTCCGGTGCTCTTCATCTCGGGTCCCAGCAAAGTGTCGGCCCCTGGGAACTTCACGAACGGAAACACCGCCTCCTTCACCGAATAATGCCGCGGCCAGATCTCCTCGGTGAAGTCCAACTCGGCCAGGCTCTTCCCCACCATCACCAGGGCGGCGATCCTCGCCAGCGGTCGGCCAATCGCCTTGGAGACGAAAGGCACGGTGCGGGAAGCCCGCGGGTTCACCTCGATGACGAACACCTCGCCGCGCTTGACCGCGTACTGGATATTCACGAGTCCGAGCACGCCCAGTTCCAGAGCGAGCTTTCGCGTCGAGGCACTGATCTCGTCGACGACCGAGAGAGAGAGAGAGTACGGCGGCAGCGAGCAGGCTGAGTCGCCCGAGTGCACACCGGCCTGCTCGATGTGCTCCATGATCCCGCCGATGACGACACGCTCGCCGTCGCAGACCGCATCGACGTCGACTTCAGTGGCATCGGCCAGGAAGCGATCGACCAGCACCGGGTGCTCCGGAGAGGCCTGCACCGCGAAGTGCATATAACGACGCAGGCTCTCGGCGTCGTGCACGATCTCCATGGCGCGGCCTCCCAACACGTAGGACGGCCGCACGAGCACCGGGTAGCCGATGCGTTCGGCCACCGCCTCGGCCTCCTCACTGCTTCGCGCCACCTGGCCCGGCGGACGCCGCAACTGGAGGGTCTCGAGCAGCGCGTCGAAGCGTTCGCGGTCCTCGGCGCGGTCGATGGCATCGGGCGTTGTCCCGAGAATCGGAACGCCCGCCTGCTCCAGAGCCACCGCGAGCCGCAGCGGCGTCTGGCCCCCGAACTGCACGATCAGACCCTCCGGCTTCTCGCACTCGACCACCTCGATGACGTCCTCCAGCGTGAGCGGCTCGAAATAGAGCCGGTCGCTCGTGTCGTAGTCCGTCGAAACAGTCTCGGGGTTGCAGTTGACCATGATGGTTTCGAAGCCCGCATCCGTCAGCGCAAAGGCCGCGTGTACGCAGCAGTAGTCGAATTCGATGCCCTGGCCGATCCGATTGGGCCCGCCGCCCAGGATGACCACCTTGCGGCGATCGCTAGGCCGCGCTTCACATTCCCGTTCGTAGGTGGAGTAGAGGTAGGGCGTGTATGCCTCGAACTCGGCGGCGCAGGTGTCGACCCGCTTGTAGACCGGGCGCACGCCCACCTCGCGACGCAGCCCGCGCACCTCGGCCTCGCTGACACCCCACAACGCGGCAAGGCGCAAATCCGAGAAGCCGGCCCGCTTGGCCTCACGCAACCGGTCGCGACGTTCATCGCCCTCCGCTGCGGCCAACTCGCGTTCCAGAGCCACGATCTGCTCCAGATTGCGAAGAAACCAGGGGTCGATCTGAGAGCGCCGGGAAAGCTCCTCGAGGGAGGCGCCGCGCCGAAAAGCCTCGGCCAGCGCCCACAGGCGCCCCGGGCGCGGCGTGTCGATCGAACGCCAGAGCGCCTCGTCGCCCTCTGCACCCTCGGCGAGATCCGGGACCTCGAAACCCGTGTGGCCGACTTCCAGGGAGCGGATCGCCTTCTGCAAACTCTCCTTGAACGTGCGCCCGATGGACATCACCTCGCCGACGGACTTCATCTGTGTGGTCAGCACGTCGTCCACGCCCGGGAACTTCTCGAAGGTGAAGCGGGGGATCTTGGTGACGACATAGTCGATACTAGGCTCGAAACTCGCCGGCGTCTCGCGGGTGATGTCGTTGCGGATTTCATCGAGCGTGTACCCAACGGCGAGTTTTGCCGCGATCTTCGCAATCGGAAACCCCGTGGCCTTGGACGCGAGCGCCGAGGAGCGTGAGACGCGGGGATTCATCTCGATCACGATGAGCGTTCCATCCTCGGGACTCACCGCAAACTGGATGTTCGAGCCACCCGTATCGACGCCGATCTCGCGAATGATCGCAATGGCAGCATCCCGCATTTCCTGGTATTCGCGGTCCGTAAGCGTCTGGGCCGGTGCGACCGTGATCGAGTCTCCGGTGTGCACACCCATGGGATCGAAATTCTCGATCGAGCAGATGATGACGACGTTGTCCGCACTGTCGCGCATCACCTCGAGCTCATACTCCTTCCAGCCGAGGGCGCTCTGCTCGATCAGGCAGGTGTGCTGGGGCGACTGGCGCAGCGCCCATTCGACCAGGGGGTCGAACTCCTCATCGCTGAACGCGACGCTGCTGCCGGTGCCACCCAAAGTGAAGCTCGGCCGGATGATCGCCGGAATGCCGGTCTTTTCGACGATGAGCCGCGCCTCCTCCAGCGAGTGCGCGAAGCCCGACGCCGGCAGCTTGAGACCGATCCGCTGCATGGCGATGCGGAAGGCCTCCCGGTCTTCGGCCTTGTGGATCGACTCGAGCTGGGCACCGATGAGTTCGACCCCGTAGCGCTCGAGCACGCCCGACTCCGAGAGTTCGACCGTCAGGTTGAGCGCAGTCTGGCCACCGAGCGTCGGGAGGAGCACGTCCGGGCGCTCCGCCGCGATGATCTTTTCCACCGACTCCGCGGTGATCGGTTCGACGTACGTGCGATCGGCCATCTCCGGATCGGTCATGATCGTCGCCGGGTTGGAGTTCACCAGGACGACCCGGTAGCCCTCCTCGCGCAATGCCTTGCAGCCCTGGGAGCCCGAGTAATCGAATTCGCAGGCCTGACCGATCACGATCGGCCCCGCCCCGATCACCAGAATCGTTTCGATGTCATCACGCCGCGGCACGGCTAGACGCCCTGCGCGGCTACGTCCGCGCCGGTAACGGCCTCACCGGCCCGGTGACGCGCAACCATCGCGCGGAAGCGGCGGAACAAGTACGCCGCGTCGTGGGGCCCGGGGGAAGCCTCCGGGTGGTACTGCACCGAAAAAAGCGGGCGCGAGCGATGGGCGAGACCCTCGACCGTCCCGTCGTTCAGGTTCACGTGGGTGACGTCCACCGGCTCACCAGCTGCTTCGAGGGACTCGGCGTCGACCGCATAGCCATGATTTTCGGCGCAGATCGCCACCTTGCCCGTGCTCCGGTCCTGGCCGGGCTGATTGCCGCCGTGGTGACCGAACTTGAGTTTGCGCGTCCGCCCGCCGAGGGCGAGACCGAGGATCTGGTGACCCAGACAGATACCGAACATCGGCAGCGACTCGGAGAGGGTGCGCACGGCGTCAAAGATCCCCGGGTGAACTCCCGCCGGATCGCCGGGACCGTTGGAGAGAAAGACCGCATCGGGTTCCAGCGCCGCCACGTCGACGGCGGGCGTGCGTGCCGGAACGACGGTCACCTCGAAGCCCTCATCCACGAGACGGCGCAGAATGTTGCGCTTGATGCCGAAGTCGTACGCCACCAGCCGGAAGACGGGCGTGGGCCGAGCGGCGCGTGGGCACTGCCCCTGTACGCCCGACCAACGGCCCGCGCTCCAGCGATAGGACGCTTCGCAACTCACCTCCGACGCGAGATCACGCCCGTCCAGATCCGGTGCGGACGCTGCCTCCGCCACGAGCGCGTCGGCGTCCTGTCGGGCCGGGTCGGTGGAGAGCACGCCCATCTGAAACCCGCCGTCCCGGATACGGCGGACCAGGGCTCGAGTATCGATATCGGAAAGCGCCGGGACGCCGTAGCGCTCGAGATAGACACCCAGCGGCGATTCCGATCGCCAACTGCTCGGCACCTCGAAGTACTCCTTCACCACGAACCCCGCCAGAAACGGGCGCACCGACTCCTCGTCGTCGGAATTCACCCCGACGTTGCCGATCTGGGTCGCGGTCATCGTCACGATCTGACCGGCGTAGGAGGGATCCGTCAGGATTTCCTGGTACCCGGTCAGACTCGTGTTGAAGCAGACCTCGCCCACCCCCACCGCCTGGGCCCCGAACGAAGCGCCCCGGAAGACCGTGCCATCGGCGAGGGCCAGCATCGCCGGCGAGTGCGGGCTCACGGGACGAGCACGCCCCGATCCACGTGGTACACGATCGTCCCGTCGACGATGGTAGCCACCACGCTACCCACCAGGTCCCGACCCGCCCAGGGCGAGTTGCGGCTTTTCGAGTAGCCCTTGGCGGGGTCGTAGTGCCAGCGCCGCTCCGGGTCGAGCAGGGTGACATCGGCGGGCTGGCCGGGCGCGAGGCTGCCCCCCGGGCACTGCAGGATACGCGCCGGGGCGGTCGAGATCCGCGCCACCCACGCGAGCGGCGAGAGCTCGCCGCTGCGCACCAGGTCGAGCGAAACCGCCGCAGCGGTCTCGAAGCCGATCATTCCGCACGGCGCCTCGGTGAATTCCTGGTCCTTCTCATGCGTGGCGTGGGGTGCGTGGTCCGTCGCAATGGCGTCGATCGTGCCGTCCACCAGCGCCGCCCGGCACGCCGCTACGTCCTGGGCGGAGCGCAGGGGCGGCGCCACCTTCGTATTCGTGTCGTACCCCACGGTTTCCTCGTCGCTCAGGGTCAGGTGGTGAGGCGTCACTTCGGCCGTGACGTTGATCCCGCGCTCCCGGGCCACCCGGATCGACGCGACACCGCCCACCGTAGAGACGTGCGCCACGTGGAGGTGCGCACCGGTGAGTTCCGCCAGGATGACGTCCCGCGCAACATGGACCGTTTCCGCAATCGCCGGGTTGCCCGGAAGGCCAAGCCTCGTCGACATGGCGCCTTCGTTCACGACGCCCTGCCCCACCAGCGTGCGATCCTCGCAGTGCACGATCACGGGAACTTCGACCAGGCGCGAATACTCGAGCACGCGGCGCATTACACCGCTGTCCATGATCGTACGGCCATCGTCACTGAAGGCGACCGCTCCCGCATCGACCAGGGCGGACATCTCGGTCATCACCACGCCCTCGAGGCCCCGCGTCGCTGCGGCGATGGGATAGACCTTCGCCGGCGAGTCCTGCCGGGCCCGGTCGAGGATGAAATCCGTCGTAGCCGGGTCGTCGTTCACCGGCTGGGTATTCGCCATGCAGGCCACCGCGGTGAAGCCCCCAGCTACGGCGGCCCTCCCGCCGGACGCGATGTCCTCCTTGTACTCCTGGCCGGGCTCCCTCAGGTGGGCGTGCAAATCCACGAAGCCCGGAGTGATCCAGGCGCCCTCCGCATCCACCACCTGCGCACCGCGCGCGTCGAGATCAGGGCCCACGGCCTCGACAAGCCCATCCTGGCACAGCAGGTCCCCGGGTTCGTCACGGTCGGCCGCGGGGTCGAGCAGCCGCCCGCCGCGGATCAGGAGCCGGCTCATCGGACATCCGGCAACGGCATGGGTCCATCCCCCCCGCGGCGGCCGGCAAAGAGGTAGAGCACCGCCATGCGGATGGCGACACCATTGCGCACCTGGTCGAGAATCACGCTCGGCCGGTGATCGGTCAAGTCGTGAGAGAGTTCGACCCCGCGGTTGACGGGACCGGGGTGCATCACGATCGCCCCGTCCCGCGCGTGGCGCAGCTTCGCCCGGTCGAGACCGAAGGTCGCGCTGTATTCGCGGACGCCCGGGAACCAGGAGCCCGCGAGACGCTCGTTCTGGATGCGCAGCGCCATCACCACGTCGGCCCCATTGAGCGATTCGCGCAGCGAGGTATAGGCCTTGACTCCGAGAACCTCGATGTTCGCCGGAATCATCGGCGGCGGAGCCGCGATCCGCACTTCGGCGCCCATCTTCCGGAAGCCGTAGATATTCGAACGGGCGACCCGGGAGTGAACGATATCCCCCACGATCGTGACCGTGAGCCCATCGATGCGCCCCTTTTCCTGCTGCACCGTAAGAAGGTCGAGGAGCGCCTGGGTCGGGTGTTCGTGAGCCCCGTCGCCTGCGTTGATCACCGGTGCCGCGAGCACGTCCGCGATCCGCTTCGGGACACCCGCCACGCCGTGGCGCACCACGACTACGTCCGGATCCATGGCGTCCAGGGTCCGCGCAGTGTCGAGAATGCTCTCGTCCTTCTTGAGGCTCGATCCGGCGGGCGAGAAGTTCACTACATCCGCAGAGAGGCGCTTGCCCGCGATCTCGAAGCTCGCCCGGGTCCGGGTCGAGGCTTCGAAAAAGAGATTCACGACCGTGCGCCCACGCAGCGTCGGGACCTTCTTCACGTCGCGCTCTCCCACTTCGCGCATATGCATCGCGGTCTCGAGGATCCGCTCGATATCCTCCCGCTCCAGGTCCTCGATGCCCAGAAGATCCCGGCCGATCACGCGACACGCTCCTCCGCCGGTATCACCACCACCTCGAGCAGGTCCTCCGGACCGCCGCCGTTCCGGCGCAGACGCACGGCTTCGCCCACCTGCGTCGGCACGTTCTTGCCCACGTAATCGAGCTTGATCGGAAGTTCGCGGTGGCCGCGATCGACCAGCCCGACCACCTGCACCGCCCGGGGCCGCCCGAAGTCCATGAGGGCGTCCATCGCGGCCCGGATGGTGCGGCCGGTCTTCACCACGTCGTCCACCAGCACGACCACCCGCTCGTCCACGACCGACGGCATCTCAGTTCGCCGCAGCGGCGGCCTTTCGCCCGATATCATGAGATCGTCCCGATAGAGAGTGGTATCGAGCACGCCCACCGCCACTTCGAGCCCAGCGAGCTCGCTCAAGGCGTTGGCCAGGATCCGGGCCAGCGGAACCCCCCCGTTCGGGATGGCCACGAGATAGAGGATCTCGGGCTCCTCGTTGCGCTCGAGAATCTCGTGGGCAATGCGCGCCAAGGCCCGCCGGATACCCCGGTCGTCGAGAATGGAACGCAATTTTGCAGCTTGCGGTCCGCTCTCACCGGAGCCGGTAGGGGGGGCTGCGTGGCTCACGCGCCGTCTTTCTCCGCCTCACAGGACGGAATTAAAAGGCCGTCGTTCCGCTGACCCATGATAATACCGACGACACGGCGATCGTGCCACGCCGCAGGCAATCCGCGGACCACGATACCGTCCGCCCAACGCTGGATCTGGAGCTGAGTGCGTGGCTGCGCTGGGGGCCAGCGCTAGGGCACGCCGTCTCCCATGCGGTCCCAGCGCATTTCACCCGTGAGAAGTCGCACCCAGGTGAGCGGGTTCAGCAGTTCCGCCCAACTGCCGTTGAAATTCCAGGACCAGTAGAGCAAGAAGGCCGGGCCCTTGATCTCCGCCAGCCGTACGGTGCCCCAGAAGCGACTGTCCTTGGAGTAGTCGCGGTTGTCGCCCAGCATGAAGTAGCGCCCCTCTCCCACCAGGATGGGGCCGAAGGGCGGTGCCTTGCTGTACGGGTCATTCAGGGTCACGAAGGTGTGCGCGTCGAGCGTGACCTCGTTCTCGTGCAGCTCGCGCCCGTGGCGGTCGGCGAACGAGTCGGGCAGAGGACGCGACGGCACCGCCTCTCCGTTGACGTAGAGCAGATCGTTCCGAATCTCGATCCGGTCGCCCGGAATCCCGACGATTCGCTTCACGAATTCCTCGCGAGGAAGATCGGAACGCAGATCGGCAGGGTATGTCTCGCCACCCTGCTTCGCAACGGTGAAGACGACCACGTCACCGCGCGCCGGAGCCCTGAGTGCCGGTGCGCGCAATTCTGTAAACGGGAGCTTGGCACCGTAGATGAACTTGTTTACGAAGAGGTGGTCTCCAACGAGAAGAGTCGGGATCATCGACTCTGAGGGAATTCGATAGGGCTCGATTACCAAGGCGCGAATGCCCAGGGCGATCACCACCGCCAGCACCAGGGTACTGACCTGCTCCCAGATCGACGACGCCACCGACTTCTCGGCTTTCGATCCAGACCGGGATACCGAGGCCTTCCGGCTCACGAATCCCCCAGCTTGAGCGCCGCCATGAAGGCCTCTTGGGGAATTTCGACCGAACCCACCTTCTTCATGCGGCGTTTCCCCTCTTTCTGCCGTTCCAGAAGCTTGCGTTTGCGGGTGATGTCACCACCGTAGCATTTGGCCGTCACATTCTTCCTCAACGCCTTGACATTGGTGCGCGCGACCACCCGCGCGCCGATGGCGGCCTGGAGCACCACCTCGAACATCTGCCGCGGAATGAATTCCTTGAGCTTACGCACCAGTTCCGTACCCCGGGCATAGGCCTTGTCCCGGTGGACGATCAGGGAGAGCGCGTCCACCGGATCGCCGTTCACCAGAATATCGAGCTTCACCAGATCGGCAGGACGGTAGCGAAGGAAATCGTAGTCGAATGAGCCGTAGCCGCGTGTCGCACTCTTGATCCGGTCGTGGAAGTCGACCACGACTTCGGCCAGCGGCAGCTCGTAGCGAATCTGAACCCGGGAGCCGTGCTGGACCATATCGTGCTGTACGCCGCGGCGTTCCTGACATAGCGCAAGCACGGCTCCCACGTAATCTGCCGGCACGTGGACCGTGGCCAGAATCACGGGTTCCTCGATCCGGTCCGTATCCGCCGGATCGGGCAACGCCGCCGGACTTTCGATCTCGGTCGCGTCGCCGTTGGCGAGCACCACCCGGTAGCGCACAGTCGGCGCCGTACTGATGAGGTTCAGGTCGTACTCGCGTTCGAGACGCTCCTGCACGATCTCGGCGTGCAGGAGGCCCAGGAAGCCGCAGCGGAAGCCGAAGCCCAGCGCAGCGCTCGTCTCCGGCTCGTAGACGAGCGACGCATCGTTGATATGGAGCTTCTCGAGCGCCACTTTCAGGTCCTCGTAATCGTCCGCTGCAACCGGATAGAGTCCGCTGAAGACCATTGGCTTCACGTCGCGAAAGCCCGGGAGCGGCGCCTCGGCCCCGCCTTTTGCGAGCGTTATCGTGTCCCCGATTCGCACCTCGGCCAGCGTCTTGATGCCGGCCACGATCAGGCCCACCTCTCCCGCGGCGAGCATTTCCACCTCGCGCGGATGGGGATCGATGAGCTGAACGCTCTGGATGTCGCGCTCGATTCCGGCGACCATCAAGCGCACCGCGTCTCCGCGGCGAAGTGAGCCGTCGAAAACGCGCACGAGCATGACCGCGCCGACGTAGGGATCGAACCAGGCGTCAAAGACCAGGGCACGTGCCGGATCTTCGAGGCTTCCCGAAGGCGGCGGAACGCGCTCGACGACGGCCGCGAGCAATTCACCGATTCCCTCGCCCTCCTTGGCCGAAACCGGGAGCACGTCTGCGGCGTCGAGACCGATCACGTCCTCGAGTTCCTGCGCCACGGCGTCGGGGTCTGCCGCGGGAAGATCGATTTTGTTGACGGCAGCCACGATCTCGAGCCCGGCATCCACGGCGAGGTAGGCATTGGCCAGGGTCTGGGCCTCGATCCCCTGAGAGGCATCGACCACGAGAATCGCGCCCTCGCAGGCCTGGAGCGCCCGGGACACCTCGTAGGCGAAATCCACGTGTCCCGGCGTATCGATCAGGTTGAGCAGGTACTCCCGGCCTTCGTTGGTCCGGTAGCGCAGACGCACCGTCTGCGCCTTGATCGTGATGCCGCGCTCTCGCTCCAGGTCCAGCTTGTCGAGGAACTGGTCGCGTCGCTCGCGTTCGCTAAGGGCTTGTGTGGCATCGAGCAGGCGGTCCGCAAGCGTGCTCTTGCCGTGGTCGATGTGAGCGATGATGCAGAAGTTCCGAATGTGCGCGAGGTCGCTCACGATACCGACGCCGCCCAATCCGGCGAGCGCAGATACGCCGACACCGCTTCTCGCCACGCGCGCAGGCTCACGCCCTGGCCCTCCGCCTTCGAGCAGTCGAGTACCGAATAGCTGGGACGCGGCGCGTCGACGACCAGATCGCCGCTCTGGATGCGCTCCACCTCGAGCGCCTCGTGGCCGGCCACGTCGAGGCAGTAACGCGCCAGTTCCCACCAGCTGGCCTCGCCACCGCCCGCCAGGTGAAAGAGTCCCGTGGCGCCGCCCGCGACCAACTCGCGAATCCCGGCCGCCAGGTCCTCGGCGTAGGTCGGCCGTCCCCGCTGGTCGTCCACCACCCGCAGCGGTCCCGACCCCTCGCCCCGCTCCCGCGCCGACGCCTGGTCCAGGATAGCCGCCAGAAAGTTCCTCCCTCGGCCGAAAAGCCAGCTCGTCCGTACGACCAGGAAATCGGACGAGACCGCCCGGACCCGCTCCTCACCCTCCAGCTTGGTGCGGCCGTAGACCGACGCGGGCGCCACCGGATCGTCTTCGCGATACGGGCGTTTACCATCGCCCGCAAAGACGTAGTCGGTGGAGACGTGCACCAGCTGACAATGCGCTCGGCCACAGGCCTCGGCCAGGAGCCCCGGAGCGAAGGCGTTGGCACGCCGGGCCTCCGCGGGCTCCCGCTCGCAGCGATCTACGTGGGTAAAGGCGGCGCTATTCACCACCACGTCGGCGCGCAAACCCTCGAAGAGACCTCTCACCGCCCCGGCATCCGAGGCGTCCAGTTCCGGCAAATCCACCGCCGCCACGACCTGCGCATCCCCACACCCGGCAAGCTGCCGCCCGAGCGCTGTTCCGAGCTGGCCGCGGCAGCCGACAATCGCCCAACGCTTCATCCTCGCCACCCGCAGCTACCCGCTGCCATTCTCATCCAGAATCCAGGTCGGCAGCTTCTCTTCCGCCTTGAGCCGCTTCGCAGAGCGCTCGGCGTCCTCGCGCGTATCGAGCGGACCCACCCTCACTCGCCACCGCGCGTCACCGGCTCCGGCACCCGGCGAGACATAGACCTCGTAGCCCTTGGCGCGCAGCGAGTCGGCCAGCCGGTTCGCCGCACCGCCCTCCACAAAGGCACCCACCTGCACCGCGAACCGACCCGCCGCTCCCCCGGGCGTCAGCACCTCCGGCCGCATCCGCGTCACACTCGGCGCCGGGCGGGCCGGAGTCAAAGGGTCGGGCGCCCGATCGGGCAGTGCCGCGACGTCGGGCAGCGGTTCGGACGCGGCCTCGTCTCCCGCGGAAGCGTGCCACACCACGTCGGTCGTCCGTCCGAGCAAATGCCGCGCCACGAGCGAAGGCTCCTCCCAAATGATCCCCGCGATGAGGCCAAGTGCGAAGCCGGGCAGCGCCACGAGCACGAGCGCCACCGCCGCCCAGCCCGGTGAGCGGGACCGCGTGCGCCTGCGTGCGGCCGTCACGTCCGCGCCAGTGCCGCGGGCGGACGGGACCGCGTGCGCCTGCATGCGGCCGTCACGTCCGCGCCAGTGCCGCGGGCGGACGGGACCGCGTGCGCCTGCATGCGGCCGTCACGTCCGCGCCAGTGCAGCGGGCGGACGGGACCGCGTGCGGCCTTCACATCCGCTCCGGTGCCGCGACGCCGAGCAACCCGAGTGCACTCGCTAACACCGCGCGCACGGCGAGCGTCAGACCGAGTCGGGCACTCGTGACGGCCGGATCATCCGACAGCACGCGATGACGGGTGCGGTCCTGCACGTACGGGTTCCACAGGCCGGCCACCTCGCGGGCGTAGTAGGCGACGTGGTGCGGCTCCCGGCTCTCGGCAGCTCGCTCGATCACATCCGGGAACTCCGCGATTTTCTTGAGAATTTCGATCTCCTCCGGGAGTGCCAACGCCGCCGCATCCACCGTCGCCGCGTCCGGCATCGCCACACCCTGCTCCCGCGCCTGCCGCTCGATGCCGTGCGTGCGGGCGTGAGCGTACTGAACGTAGTAGGCGGGATTCTTCTTCCAGTCGGTCTCTTTGGCGAGGTCGAGGTCGAAGTCGAGGTGGGCCTCTGCCTTCCGCTGGATCATGAAGAAACGGAATACGTCGCATCCGACATCGGCGAGAAGCTCGTCGACGGTGACGTAGGTCGCTCGGCGCGTCGACTGCTTCACCTGCTCGCCCGCGCGCGTCAGCGTCACGAACTGGTGCATCAGCAATTCGATAGCGTGCTCCGGCACACCCAGGGCCTCTGCCGCTGCGCGCACGTAGGGAAACTGGTCGATGTGGTCCGCGCCCTGCACGTCGATTATCCGCTC
Organism: Deltaproteobacteria bacterium; assembly: GCA_002729515.1. Taxonomy (GTDB): domain Bacteria; phylum Myxococcota_A; class UBA9160; order UBA9160; family SMWR01. Next base: position 15,585 of record PBYF01000091.1, on the reverse strand, counting down.
GAAACCGCGCCGGAACTTCTGGCGGTGATAGGCAATATCCGGTAGCAGGTAGGTCGGATCGCCATTGCTCTTCACGAGCACACGGTCGCGTTCGAGGCCAAGCGTCGAAGCCCGGAGCCAAACGGCACCGTCCGCGTCGCAGACCAGGTCAGCGGCCCGCAGATCGGCGAGCGTCTGCTCGATGTGGCCCTCGCTGTAGAGGTCCATCTCGTTCGAGAAGACGTCGAAGGTGACGCCGAGATCGGCGAGGCTGACGCGAATGTTTTCGAAGATCCGGGTCTCGGCGTGTTGGCGGCAGAAATCCGATGCGTCCTCGCGCTCGGCGAGGTCAACGCCGTGCTCGCGAAAGACCTCATCGGCCAGGTCGGCGATATAAGCCCCCTGGTAGCCATCGCGGGGGAAGAGCACCGGCAGACCGTCGATCTCCGTGGACCAGTCCGCCTCGTCGGCATCGAAAGCTTCGAGCGGGGGGGCAGCAGCCCGGCCCAGGCGCTCGAGCATGCGAGCGTGGACGGAGTCTCCGAGCACCCGCATCTGGCGTCCGCCGTTGTTGAAGTAGTACTCCCGCGTGACCTCGTGACCCGTTGCGTCCAACAAACGCGCGAGCACGTCGCCGATCACGGCCTGGCGACCGTGGCCGAGGGTCAACGGACCGGTGGGGTTGGCAGAGACGAACTCGACTTGAACGCGCTGTCCGCCAGCGGACGCGGAACGGCCGAATTCCGCTCCGAGTTCCAGCACGAGGCGCATCAGGTCCTGCCAGCGGCTCTCCGCCAGCCACAGGTTCAGGAAGCCCGGTCCCGCGATCTCGCTGCGCGCTACGAGCCCACCCGCTTCGCCGAGCTCGGCAGCGAGCCGTTCGGCGATCGCCCGGGGCGGCTCCCGCAACCGCTTGGCAACCAGCATGGCGGCGTTACAAGCGAAATCGCCGTGGTCCGCACGCTTCGGAACATCGAGCGCAAATTCCGGAAGCGGACCCGAGTCGCCCGCCGCGTCGAGCAGTTGGCGAATCGCCAAGCGCAGCCGTTCGAGAAGCCTCTCCTTCATCTCGCGGGAGCATCGCCCGAAAAGGACGAAACGTCAAAGTTTCCAGGCACTTGAAGTGCCTCCACCGAGTCGGATCAGCTGCTGTCCCGGGCGTACGAGTTCGAGTTCCTCCCGAATCGCCCGTTCGAGGGCAAAGGGATCGCCCTCGAGCAGCCCGGCCTCGCGCTCGAGCCCCTCGACCTCGGTGCGGAGGTCCGCAATGCGGCCGCGTGCATCGGCGAGTTCACCGCGCAGGTGTTCCCAACGGGCAAGTCCCGTATCCGCGTCGAGTGCCGCCGCCCCCAGTACGGTGGCAACCGCCGCGGCCAGAGCAAAGCCGATCGCCCTCACGCCTCCCCCCTCAACCCGCCGATGAAGGTACCCCTCCGGCCATCAGGCGTCGAATGCGCGCTACGTAGGCCGACGCGTCCCACTCCTTTCCGCCGACGTACCGCTCGACGATCACCCCATCGGGACCCACGAGGAACGACTCGGGGTAACGGAAAGTCTGGTAGCGGCGCGCCACCCGTTCGTCCGGATCGAGCAGGATCGGAAAGCGAAGCTCCAATCGCTCCCGAAACGCGCGCACGGCGGGCACCTCGTCATCCACGGAAATTGCCAGCAGCTCGAAATCCGAGCCTTCGAGCTGGGCGTGCAGCCGCTGCATCGCCGGCATCTCGGCCTCGCAGGGTTCACACCACGTCGCCCAGAAGTTCACCAGCACCACACGGCCGCGCAGATCCTCGAGGCGGACAGGTGTCCCATCCGAGAGACGCGAGAGCGTAAAGTCCGGAGCGGGCGTCCCACGACCGACCGGGTCGGGTGTATCGCCCCCCATCAACAGGGCAAATGCGGCCGCTCCGGCGGCCGCCAGAGCTACGACCCACACCCCCACGTCGCGCCCCATCGACTCTCCCCGTGCGGGTCTCTAGCCGCCGCTCTTCTTCCTCGTCTTCTTCTGTTGCACGGGTGTCTTCTTCGAGGTGGCCTTCCGGGCGGAAGTCTTCTTCGCGGCGGCCTTCGGGCCGGTCTTCCCGGTGGATCCCTTCTTCTTCGCCGCTTTCTCCGCCTCGGCCGGCTCAGCGCGCTTCGCCTTCCTGCGCGCGCGCTTCTCGGGTTCGGCGACCGGTGTCGCGACCCCCTCGATGAGCTCTACCAGCGACAGCGACGCGGCGTCGCCGGGTCGGGTCCGCAGTTTCAGTACCCGGGTATAGCCACCCGGACGCTCGCGATAGCGCTCGGCGAGGTCGTCGAAGACCTTCGCGGCCACGTCTCGGCTCCGAATCACCCTCAGGGCCTGGCGCCGCGCGTGCAGGTCCCCACGCTTGCCAAGCGTGATCATACGCTCGGCGATGCGACGAACCTCCTTCGCCTTTGCATCCGTGGTTTCGATGCGTTCGTGCTCCAACAGCGACGTAACCATGTTGCGGTACATCGCCTTCCGGTGCGCGCTGGTGCGCCCGAGCTTGCGCGTGCGTGCGCGGTGGCGCATCGCTACGCCTCACGCTCCCGAATGCGCTCGATCTCGGCGCGATCCGGAAAGCTGTCCATCGCCATTCCGAGTTCGAGACCCATGGAGGTCAGAACCGCCTTGATCTCGTTCAGGGACTTGCGCCCGAAGTTTTTCGTTTTCAGCATTTCGGACTCGCTGCGCTGCACCAGTTCGCCGATGAATCGGATGTTGGCGTTCTGTAGGCAGTTGGCCGAACGCACCGACAGCTCGAGCTCGTCCACAGACCGGAAAAGGTTCGGGTTGAGCGGTCGCGGCTCCTCGTGAACGGACTGCAGCGTCTCCGCAGGCTCGTCGAAGCCGATGAAGATATTGAGCTGCTCCTTCAGGATCTTCGCGGCGTAGCCCACGGCATCGGCCGGCGTCACTGTGCCATCGGTCCAGACCTCGAAGTTCAGGCGGTCGAAGTCGGTCTCGCGACCGACCCGGGCAGGCGTCACCGTGTAGTTGATCTTCCGGACCGGCGAGAAAATCGCATCGATCGGAACGGTTCCAATCGGCATCTCTTCGGTCTTGTTTTTCTCCGCCGGGAGGTAGCCCTTCCCGGTGCCGACCGTCAGCTCCATCTCGATACTGGCCTCCGGCGCCAGCGTGGCGATCTTGTGATCGGCGTTCACGACCTCGACCGAGGAATCGTCCAGGGCAAGATCGCCAGCGGTCAGCACACCCTCCCCCTTCTTGTGGACGCGAAGCGTCTTCGGTCCCTCGCCGTGGAGACGCAACCGGACTTCCTTGAGGTTCAATACGACGTCGCTCACGTCCTCCATCACACCCGGGATGGTGGAGAACTCGTGGAGCACTCCGTCCACTCTCACGGCGATGATCGCCGCACCCTGAAGCGACGAGAGCAGCACGCGCCGAAGAGCGTTTCCGAGTGTGACACCAAAGCCCCGCTCGAGCGGTTCGCAGGCGAACCTCCAATAGGTCTCGGAGGGCTCTGCGTCCGACTCGATATCGCGGGGCCGGATGAGCTCCCGCCAGTTCTTGGCGATATGATCCTGATCCATCTCAGTATTCCCCCTGTCGACTACTAGCGCGAGTAGAGCTCGACGATGAGCTGCTCCTGGATCGGCAGCGTAATGTCCTCGCGGGCAGGCAGCGATTTGATGACGCCGGAAAACGCGCCCTTATCGATCTCGAGCCACTGCGGAACGCTCTTGCCCTCGAGGGCCTCGAGCGCACCGATGATTCGCGCGACCTTTCTTGACTTCTCCCTCAACTCGACCTTCGCCCCCTCACGGAGGTGCATCGACGGCGTGACTGCCTTGCAGCCGTTCACCGTGAAGTGACCGTGACGCACGAGTTGCCGGGCTTCGGCACGAGAGGTCGCGAAGCCCAGGCGAAAGACCACGTTGTCCAACCGCCGCTCGAGCAGCATGAGCAGGTTCTCGCCCGCCCGCCCCTTCATGCGCGATGCGCGATTCATCGTGCCGAGAAACTGCTTCTCCAGCAGTCCGTACATCCGCTTGACTTTCTGCTTCTCCCGGAGCTGGACGCCATAATCCGAAAAACGGGTGCGCCCTTGGCCGTGCTGTCCCGGCGGGTATGCCCGACGCTCCACACCGCATTTGGGACTAAAGCAGCGGTCGCCCTTCAGAAAGAGCTTGGCGCCCTCACGCCGGCAGAGCCGGCAGGCCGCTGAGGTGTATCTGGCCATCTCGTATCCCCTAGACCCGCCGCCGCTTGGGCGGGCGACAACCGTTGTGGGGCACCGGGGTCACGTCACGGATCAGCGTGACGCGGATACCCGCCGCCTGGAGAGCCCTGACCGCGGATTCGCGGCCAGAGCCCGGACCTTTGACGTGTACCGAAAGCTGGCGAATGCCGTGTTCCATCGCCTTCTTGGCGCATTCCTCGGCCGCCATCTGAGCGGCGAACGGAGTCGATTTGCGCGAGCCGCGGAAACCCTGTGCACCGGCCGTCGTCCAACACAGGGCGTTGCCCGCCACATCGGTGATGGTGATCATCGTATTGTTGAACGTCGAGTGGATGTGTGCAATGCCCGACTGGACGTTCTTTTTGACCTTTTTCCGGCCGCCCTTCTTCATCAAAACTCCCTACTTCTTGGTCAGCGTCTTCTTCTTGCCCGCGACCGTCTTCTTGGGGCCCTTCCGCGTCCGGGCATTCGTATGCGTCCGCTGCCCGCGCACCGGGAGGCCTCTGCGGTGTCGCAGCCCGCGGTAGCAGCCGATGTCCATGAGCATCTTGACGTTTTGCGACGTACTGCGCCGAACGTCGCCCTCGACCTTGTATTCCCGCTCGATGATCTCCCGCAGGCGCACCACCTCGTCTTCGGAGAGCGTCTCGGTCGAAGAGCCCCCTTCGATTCCCGCCTTATCACAAATCTGCGCCGCGGATCTGCGTCCGATCCCGTAGATGTAGGTCAGTGAAATATCGAGCCGCTTGTTCCGCGGGAGATCGATGCCTGCAATACGGGCCATTCCTGCCTCCTCAGCCCTGACGCTGCTTGTGCTTGGGGTTGTCGCAGAGCACGCGCACCACACCCCGGCGCTTGACGATCCGGCACTTGTCGCACATCCGGCGTACCGAAGATCTCACCTTCACGATCTAATCCTCCAGCGCCTCAATGGGATCCGGCCACCTGGGTCAGAACCTCAGGGCCGTCGTCGGTTACAAGAATCGTGTGTTCGAAATGAGCGGATGCGGCACCGTCGACCGTCACCGCCGTCCACTCGTCGTCGAGGATCTCCACATCCGGCGCCCCGGCATTTACCATCGGCTCGATGGCGAATACCATTCCCGGCACGAGCCGCGGGCCACGCCCGCGAGGGCCGTAGTTGGGAATCCACGGGGGCTCGTGCATGGCTGCGCCGATGCCGTGCCCCGCGAAATCGCGCACCACAGAATACCCCGCCGGCTCGACGAATTCCTGCACGGCGTGTCCGATGTCGGATAGGCGCTGCCCGCAACGCATCGTCTTGATCGCCCTGTCCAGGGACTCGCGGGTGACCTCGACGAGGTGCCTGCACTCCTCGGTCACGTCCCCCACGCAGACGGTAACCGCCGAGTCGCCATGCCAGCCCTCTACAGAAACCCCGAAATCCAGGCTCACGATATCGCCTTCCCGAATGACGCGGCCGCCCGGAATGCCGTGCACGATCTCCTCGTTCACCGAAACGCAGAGGACAGCGGGATACGCCGGGAGACCATAGGGCCCGTAGCCGAGGAAGGACGAGGTCAGACCGCGCTCCCGGATCAGCTTGCGAGCGTAGCGATCCAGTTCTTCCGTGCCCACGCCGGGGCGCACCCGATCGCGCAGCTCCACCAGGATCTCGGCCACGTGCCGGCCCGCCTCGCGCATCCGGTCGATCTCGGAACGGGTCTTGATCGGAATCTTCTGACCGTAGGAGAGCTTCAAGACAGCCCTCCCTCGATGCGGAGTGCAACCTCTTCGATACCGCCCTCCCCGTTCACCTCGGCGAGGACACCGCGCTCCCGGTAGTAGGCCAGCAGTGGCTCGGTCTGCTCACGGTAGACGCACATCCTGGTGCGGATCGAATCCTCTTTGTCATCGGTCCGCCCTTCGATCTCAGCCCTTCGCAACAGACGGGCGACCACGACTTCCTCGTCCACGGTGATCGCGACGCACCGCTCGAGCTTCACCCCTGTCTGTTCGAGGATGGCGTCGAGCGCCTCCGCCTGAACCACCGTCCTCGGGAAGCCGTCCAGCACGAAACCTTCCTGGGCATCCTTCTGGGCCAGGCGCTCGCGGGCCACCCCGATCACGACGTCGTCACTGACGAGTTCGCCGCTCTCCATCGCTGCGCGGGCCTGCCGTCCCATCTCGGTTCCGGCCGCCACGGCTGCTCGAAGCATGTCGCCGGTCGAAATCTGGGGAACACCGAGGCGCGCCACCAGGCGTGCGGCCTGGGTACCCTTTCCAGCACCGGGGGGGCCGAGAAGCAGCAGGCGGGTAGCGCTCACCGGGCGAGCCTCCCGCGGATCCGTGTACCGCTGGCGAAACCCTCGTACTGACGCGATACCAGGTGGGCCTCCACCTGTCCGATCGTATCCAGTCCGACGCCCACCACGATGAGGAGGGCCGTCCCGCCGAAGTAGAAGGGCACACCGGCTCGAACGGCGAGAAGTGTCGGAAGTACGCAGACAGCCGATATGTAGACCGCACCGATGAGGGTGATGCGGGTCAATACCCGGTCGATGTGCTCAGCGGTCTTCTTGCCGGGACGAATGCCCGGGATGTACGCACCCGATTTCTTGATGTTCTCGGCGACGTCGTTCGGATCGATCATGATCGCCGTGTAGAAGTAACAGAAGAAAATGATGAGCCCGATGTAGACGATCTGGTAGCCGAAGCTCGCCGGATTCAGGAAGCGGTCGATGAAGTTCTGGACAGCGGGCGAATCGGTGAACTGCCCGATCGTGAGCGGGAACATCAGCAGCGACGAAGCGAAGATCGCCGGGATCACACCCGCCGTATTGACCCGAAGCGGGAAATAGCTCATGCCGCCCTGCATGACGCGTCGCCCGACGACCCGCCGCGCGTGCTGGATTGGAATGCGCCGCTGACCGCGCTCGACCACGACCACGAAAGCGATCACAGCGACGGCAAAACCGGCGAGGAAAAGCACCTGGAGCAGGCTGAATTGGTCCGTTCGGACCAGCTGAAAAAGCTGCCCGAGGGCACTCGGGAGGCCGATGATGATGCTCGCGAAGATGATCATCGAAATACCGTTTCCGATGCCCCGCTCGGTGATCTGCTCGCCCAACCACATGAGGAACGCGGTTCCGGTAGTCAGGGTCAGCATGCAGAGGAGCTTGAAGCCCCATCCCGGATCCAAAACCGCGCCCTCACCAAACTGGCCGTTCTCGAGGGCTGTCGCGATGAGCAGGCCCTGAAACAGCGCCAGCACGATGGTGAAGTAACGCGTGTACTGGTTGATCTTCTTCCGCCCCTGCTCGCCTTCTTTCTTGAGTTCCTCCAGCTTGGGAATCACCACCGTGAGCAGCTGCAGAATGATCGAGGCGCTGATGTAGGGCATGATGCCGAGCGACAGGATGGAGAGCTGCTCCAACGCACCGCCGGAAAAGAGGTTGAAGAGACCGAAAACGGTGCCCTCGAGCTGCGAAAAGAACTGCCTGACCACCTCGGGGTCGATTCCGGGCGTCACCACGTACGCACCGATGCGGTACACAGCGAGCAGTGCAAACGTGAACAGGATCCGGTCCCGGAGTTCCTTGATCCTGCCGATGTTCTGGACACCGCCGATCATTTGACGACCTCGATGCTTCCACCCGCTTCCTCGATCTTCTTGCGCGCGCCCGCACTCACCTGGTGCACCTTCACCTTCAGATTCTTCGGAGCCTCGCCCTCACCGAGCAACTTCACGCCGCCGCGCTTCGCGTTGACCAGACCGCGGGCCACGAGCACCTCGCGGTCGATGCTGGCACCATCGCCGAAGACGGCCAGAACTCCGACATTCACGATCTGGTAGGTCTTGCGAAAGAGGTTGTGGAACCCCCGCTTGGGCAGGCGGCGCGCCATCGGCATCTGGCCGCCCTCAAAGTGGAACGGGACCTCCCGTCCAGGCGATCGCTTGCCCTGCCCCTTCTCCCCACGCCCGGCGGTCTTGTTCAGTCCCGACCCGGGACCGCGGCCGACCCGCTTGTGGGGACGCTGGGCACCGGGACGCGGCGCCAGCCGGTCCAGCATCACGCTTCCTCCACGGCAACCAGGTGGGCCACCTTGACGATCATCCCGCGCACAGCCGGCGTATCCTCCACCTCGACGCTGTGATTCACGCGTCTCAATCCCAGCCCGCGCAGTGTCGCGCGCTGCCGTCGGTCGTAACCGATGGCGCTGCGCACCTGACGCACCCGGATCCGTTCGCGCCGACTCATGCGCGCCCCAGCTCCCGCAACCGATCCGACGGATCTTCGAGTTCGCGCAGCGCCTTCATGGTAGCTCGCACCACATTCCCCGGATTGTTGCTTCCGATGTTCTTGGTGAGTACGTCGCGCACGCCCGCGGTCTCGAGTACCGCGCGCACCGGTCCCCCGGCGATCACACCGGTTCCTGCGGACGCCGGCCGCAACAGCACGCGGGCCGCACCAAAGCGTCCCAGCGTCTCGAAGGGCAGCGTGCCGTCCTGCAGCGGAACCCGGATTAGCGCTTTGCGGGCGTGCTCTACGCCCTTGCGAATCGCCTCGGGAACTTCTCCGGCCTTTCCGTAGCCCGCACCGACCACACCGTTGCCATCGCCGATGACCACCAAGGCGCTGAAGCTGAAGCGGCGTCCGCCCTTCACCACCTTGGCGACCCGGTTGATGTGTACGACCCGGTCGACGAGTTCGTAGTCGTTGGGATTGATCTGATCGACAGTCATCACCCTTCCTAGAATTCCAAACCGCCCTCGCGAGCGGCATCGGCCAGAGCCTTGACCCGGCCGTGGTAGAGAAAGCCGTTGCGGTTGAACGTCACTCGCTGTATCTGCTGCCCCTTCGCAAGTTCGGCGACAGCCTTGCCCACGCGTTTTGCCGCCTCCACACCCCTCAGCGGTCCCTCCCCGGCAACCTGCTTCGAGCGCGTGGACACCGCGATGAGGGTGCGGCCCTCGGGAGAGATCAGTTGAGCGTAGATGTGTTTCGCACTTCGAAAGACGGTGAGCCGCGGGTAGCTTGAACGTGCGGTGCGTTTGTTCACCCGGGTCCGCCGCCCGTTGTACTTCCGAATCTTCTCGCTGCGGTACTTCGGCTTCATGCTCAGCCCCCGACCCCCGAACCCACGGCGGCCTTCCCGACCTTGTGACGCACGTACTCGTTCAGGTAGCGGACTCCCTTGCCCTTATAGGGCTCGGGGGGCCGCACCGAGCGCACGTCGGCCGCGAACTGACCGACTGCCTGTCGATCGGCCCCCTCGATCCGAATCGCCACATTGCGGTCTACCGAGACGGAGATCCCCGCAGGCACCGGCATCTCCACCGGATGCGAGTAACCCACGGTGAGGATGAGCTTCTTTCCCTGGACTTCGGCGCGGTAGCCGACACCCTGAATCTCGAGATCCTTGAAAAACGCTTCCGTCACGCCTTTCACCATATTTGCCACCAGCGAACGCGACAGGCCGTGGAGCGCGCGCGTGCTCTTCCGATCATCGGGCCGCCGGAATACCACGCTGCCGGAATCGATCGCCACGTCGATTTCTTCGGGAACACGTCCGGAAAGCTGCCCTTTCGGACCCTTCACCGAGACCTCGCTCCCAGAAACGTTCACGGTGACGCCGTCCGGGATCGAGATCGGCTGCTTGCCGATGCGGGACATCGCTACCAGACCTCGCAGAGGATCTCGCCGCCGATGCGGGCGGACCGGGCGTCCTCATCCGAGACGACACCGCTGGAAGTGGAAAGCACCGCTACGCCCAGGCCATTCCGGACACGGGCCACGTCGCGGCTTCCGACATAGACGCGACATCCCGGCCGGCTCACCCGCCGCATCCCGGCAATCATGGGATCACCCTGCTGGTCGTAGCGAATGTCAAAGCAGAGGACAGCCCGACCCTTGCGCGCCTCGACGCGAACCTTGGAGAGAAAGCCAGCGCTCTCGAGCACCCGAGCGATGGCAAGCTTGAGCTTCGAAGAGGGGCAGGCTACCTGGGCGTGCTGCGCCGTTCCCGCGTTCCGGATGCGGGCGAGCATATCAGCGATCGGATCCGTCATCATGACATTCGTCCCTACTGCCTGAACGGCACACCGAGGTGCGCCAACAGCGATTTCCCCTCGGAGTCCGTCTTTGCGGTCGTTACCATCGTGATGTTCATGCCCGTGACACGTTCCACCTTGTCGTAATCGACTTCGAGAAAGATGATCTGTTCGCGGACACCCAGCGAGTAGTTCCCGCGGCCATCGAACGCCTTGGGAGAGACCCCCTTGAAGTCGCGCACGCGCGGCAGCGAGACGCTGACGAGCCGATCGAAGAACTCCCACATGCGTTCTCCGCGCAGGGTGACCATACACCCGATCTCCTGTCCCACGCGCAGCTTGAAATTTGCGATCGATTTGCGGGCGCGACGGATCACGGGCTTCTGCCCCGTGATGCTGGCCAACTCTTCGGCCGCCACTTCCAGCAGCTTTCCGTTCTGGGTCGCCTCTCCCAGACCCACGTTGACCACGATCTTGGAAAGAACGGGCACCTGGTGGACGTTCTTGTAGCCGAACTCCTCTGTGAGCTTCGACACCACTTCCTTGCGGTAGCGTTCGAGCATCCGGGGAGCCATCACAGCACCTCGGGTGCAAGAGAGATGATCTTCATGAAGCGCTTCGCGCGAAGCTCACGGGCGACGGGGCCAAAGATCCGTGTCCCGACCGGCTCTCGCTGCGCATCGATCAGGACCGCTGCGTTGTCGTCGAAACGAATGTGAGTTCCGTCCGTGCGGCCAATCTCCTTCTTGGTTCGCACCACGACCGCGCGGAGAACCTCCCCCTTTTTGACCCGTGCGTTGGGAATGGCGTCTCTGACCGAGACGACGATCACGTCCCCGATCGACGCATAGCGACGCCGAGTTCCACCCAGCACGCGGATGCAGGCGACACGTCGAGCGCCCGAATTGTCCGCGACCTGGAGTACGGATTCCTGCTGGATCATGACTCCTACTGACCGCCGGCGGCGCTCTCGAGCATCGTCTGGACCTTCCAACGCTTCCGCTTCGACAACGGCCGGTGCTCGATGATCTGGACGCGGTCCCCCACCGAACAGGCATTGGCCTCGTCGTGCGCCATGAAGCGCGAGTAATGCCGGACGAACTTCTCGTAACGCGGATCTTTGACCAACCGCTCCACCCGGACCACCACGGTCTTGTCCATTCGGTCGCTGACGACCAAGCCGACCAGGGTTCGCTTGATTCCTCGCTTCGTCACTGGCTCGCTCCAAGTTTTTCGCGCAATACGGACTCAACTCGGGCAATTTCTCGGCGCAGTTTCCGCGCCAGGGCTGTGTTCTCGAGCTGGCCCGTGGAACGCTTCACCTTCACGTTGAAGAGCTCGAGGCCCAGGTCGCGTCGCTTTGCAACGAGCTCGTCACCAGACAGCTCTCGCAGCTCACCGGCCTTCATGTGTAATCCTCACGCGCCACGATGCGAGTCGCCAGCGGGAGCTTGTGCGCCGCAAGGCGCAAAGCCTGGCTTGCCACCTCCAGCGGTACGCCCTCCATCTCGTAGAGCACACGTCCGGGCTTGACCACGGCCACCCACTCCTCGGGGGTGCCCTTCCCCTTGCCCATACGCGTTTCGGCGGGCTTCTTCGTGATCGGCTTGTCCGGGAAGACCCGGATCCAGACCTTGCCACCGCGCTTCGCGTGGCGCGTCATCGCAATCCGAGCTGCCTCGATCTGGCGGGCCGTGAGCCTGCCGCATTCGAGTGCCTGGAGACCGTAGTCTCCAAAGTCGAGATTGCAGCCCCGGTACGCCTTGCCGCGCATCCGGCCCTTCTGCTGCTTGCGGTGCTTGACCTTCTTGGGCTGAAGCATGATCTATCCCGCCGTGTCCCCGCCGACTCTCTCGGACAGGGCCCCGGTACGGAGAGCTCTGTCCGCGACCTCGCCCTTGAAGATCCAGCACTTTACGCCAATGATTCCGTAGGTTGTGCGCGCCTCGGTCATTCCGTAATCGATCTCGGCCCGCAGGGTGTGCAACGGTACCCGCCCCTCGCGGTACCACTCGCGCCGACCCATCTCGGAGCCACCCAGCCGCCCGGCGCACTGAATGCGGATGCCGCCAGCGCCAAATTTCATGGTCGACGTCACCGCCTTCTTCATGGCTCGGCGGAAGGCGACGCGCCGCTCGAGCTGGAGGGAAACGTTCTCTGCGACGAGCTGAGCATCGAGCTCGGCCTTCCGGATCTCCCGGATGTTGATGAAGATCTCCTTGTGCGGAGAGAGCCCGATTAGCTCGGCGCGCAACGTCTCTACTTCGGCACCGCGCTTCCCGATCAGGATACCGGGACGTGCGGTGTGGATGTTCACGACGACCTTCTCTCCGGTCCGGTCGATCACCACCTTCGATATACCGGCGTGGTAGAGCTTCTTCTTGATGTACTCGCGGATGCGAGTGTCCTCCTTGAGATGCTGCGCGTATTTCTTTTCTGCAAACCAGTTCGACTGCCAGCCGTAGAGGGAACCGATTCGGAAACCGTACGGATGAACCTTCTGTCCCATTGACCCTCCGCCTACTCTTCGGACAGAACCACTTTTACGTGGCTCGTCTTCTTCTGAATCCATGCGGCGCGTCCCTGAGCGCGGGGCTGGATCCGCCACATGCTCGCTCCCTGGTCCACGGTGATGGTACCGACCACCAGGTTGTCCACGTCGATACCCGCCTTGTCGCGGTTGTTCTTGTCTTCAGCGTTGGCCACCGCCGAGCGCACGAGCTTCGCCAGCGGACGGGCGAAACGTTTGGTCGAGAGATCGAGGATCGCCAGCGCGTCCTCAACCCCTTTTCCGCGAATCTCATTGGCGAGAAGCCTCGCCTTCTGCGGACTCACACGATAGTTCTGCAGACACGCGCGAACAGACATGCTTACTTCGTCTTCACCTTCTTGGACATGGAGTGCCCGGTGAACTTCCGCGTGGGGGAAAACTCTCCCAGCCGGTGACCAACCATGTTCTCGGTCACGAAGACCGGAACGAACAGCTTTCCATTGTGAACGTGGAACGTCATTCCCACGAACTCGGGCGTGATCATCGACCGCCGTGACCAGGTGCGAACCACCTGCTTCGACCCGGATCGCATCACGCGGTCCACGTTGCGTTGAAGGCTCGGGTCCACGAACGGTCCCTTGCGAAGAGAACGCGCCATTACTTCTTGCCTCGCCGCTTCACGATGTATTTCTGGGTCCGCCGGTTGTGACGGGTCTTGTGCCCCTTGGTCGGAACGCCCCAGGGCGTGCAGGGATGGCGCCCACCGGAACTGCGCCCCTCACCGCCGCCCATGGGGTGGTCGACCGGGTTCATCGCCACGCCCCGCACGTTTCCGCGCCGTCCGCGCCAGCGGTTGCGTCCAGCCTTGCCGAGAGTCTGGTTCTCGTGGTCCGGGTTGCCCACGCTGCCGATGGTGGCCATGCAGTCCACGAGGATCAGCCGGTGTTCGCCACTCGGCATGCGAAGGGTGGCGTAACGGCCCTCACGCGCCATCACCTGGGCCCCAAGACCCGCCGCACGCACGAGCTGGGCCCCCTTGCCCGGCTTCATCTCGATCGCGTGCAACACGGTCCCAAGCGGGATCCGGCCGATCGGAAGCGCGTTGCCCGGGCGGACGTCGGCCTCCGGTCCCGACTCCAGCACATCGCCCACCCGCACGCCCGCCGGCGCCAGCACGTAACGTTTCTCACCATCCCGATAGTGGAGAAGCGCGATATGGGCCGAGCGGTTGGGGTCGTATTCGATGGCTGCAACCCGTGCGGGGATGCCGATCTTGTCCCGCCGAAAGTCGATGCGCCGGTACCGGCGCTTGTGGCCACCGCCCCGGTGCCAGGAGGTGATCCGTCCGTTGACGTTCCGGCCACCGGACTTGCTGATGCCGCCCTCCACGAGCGAGCGCTCGGGCTTCGCCCGGGTCACGTCTGAAAACTCCGAAACGCTCATTCCGCGGCGCCCCGGAGACGTGGGCTTGTAGTTCTTGATGCCCATGGGTGCGTCAAACTCCCTCGAAGAACTCGATCGTCTGACCCTCAGCCAACTGCACGATCGCCTTCTTCCACTCGGGCTTGCGCCCTGTGAACTTCCCCACGCGCCGCGTCTTGCGAGGCATGCGCATCGTCCGCACATCGAGCACCCGCACGTCGAAGAGTTCTTCGACCGCGCGTTTGATCTCGTGTTTGTTCGCCCTCGGGTCTACGGCGAACGTGACCAGGTTTCCCTCTTCGCGTCCAATGTTGCTCTTTTCGGTAACGAGCGGCCTGCGAACGATCTCGTGAAGGTTCACCCCGTGACCTCCCCACCGAGACGATTCGCCACCGCCGCCGCACCGGCTTTCGTCATGAGCAGGCGGTTGTGGCGCAGAACATCGTAGACATTGACACCGGCAGCCCGCAGCACGGTCACACCGGGAAGGTTTCGTGCAGATTTCTCGAAATGCGCGTCCGCAGCTTCGATGACGACCAGCACGGACTCTCCCGCCAGCTCCAGGCCCACGAGCAATTCCACCACTCGCCGTGTTTTGTACTCGCCGAGTTCGAGTGACTCGACCACCTTCACCGCTCCCTCAGCGAGGCGAGCGGAAAGCGCTCCCCGCAGAGCCGCCCGCCGCACCTTCTTGGGCAGCTCGTGGACGTGATGCCGCGGCACCGGCCCGAAGACAGCACCGCCGCCCTTCCACTGGGGCGCCCGATTCGTGCCCTGGCGGGCACGGCCCGTGCCCTTCTGCCGCCAGGGCTTCGATCCGCCACCCGAGACCGCGGCCCGGTTCTTCGTACTGTGCGTACCGCTGCGTCGCGCGGCGAGCTGCCGGCGAACCTCGGCATGAAAGAGGTGCGGCTTCACGGGCGCCTCGAATACGGCCGAGTCGAGCTCGACGGTGCCCGCCTTCCCGTTCGCCTGTGTTACTACGTCGATGGTCGCCATTGCCAGCCTAGAGCTTGATCTCCACATCGACACCGGCGGCGAGTTCCAGCTTCATGAGCGCGTCCACCGTCTGCGGCGTGGGATCCAGAATGTCGATCAGTCGCTTGTGGGTGCGGATCTCGAACTGCTCCCGCGACTTCTTGTCGATGTGGGGACCCCGCAGCACCGTGTACTTGTTGATGGCCGTGGGGAGCGGGATCGGTCCCGCCACCCGCGCGCCGGTGCGCATGGCCGTATCGACGATCTCCCCGGCGCTCTGGTCGAGGAGCTTGAAGTCATAGGCCTTCATCCGGATCCGAATCTTTTGGGCTGCCAAGTCCGCCATCGCTTGAGTTCGTCCGCCTTCGCTTTATTCGATGATGTCGCTGACGACGCCGGCACCGACAGTACGGCCACCTTCGCGAATCGCGAAGCGCAGCTCCTTGTCCATCGCGATCGGCGTAATCAGATCGACCTGCATTTCC
>PBYF01000090.1 GCA_002729515.1 Deltaproteobacteria bacterium | reverse complement strand
TAACTGGCGCCGCTCCTGCTTCCCGACTGCAGCTAACTGGCGCCGCTCCTGCTTCCCGACTGCAGCTAACTGGCGCCGCTCCTGCTTCCCGACTGCAGCTAACTGGCGCCGCTCCTGCTTCCCGACTACAGCTACTCATGGCGATCCACGCAAGGTTGCGAAATCCACCCCATGGGCAAATCCAACGAAATCGACCAGCTGATCGCGGCCCTTCCCAAGGTGGAACTCCATCTGCACATCGAGGGCACTCTCGAGCCCGCGATGATGTTCGAAATGGCCGAGCGCAACGGGGTAGCGCTGCGCTTCGCGAGCATCGAGGAGATCGAGGCGGCCTACCAATTCGAGGATCTGCAGTCCTTCCTCGATCTCTACTACGCGGGGGCCGCAGTTCTGATCCACGAACGGGACTTCTTCGAACTCACCTGGGCGTACCTCGTGCGCATGGCACACGAAAACGTTCGACACGTCGAGATCTTCTTCGATCCGCAGACGCATACCGGGCGCGGCATCGCCCTGGAGACAGTGCTCGAAGGAATAGGCGGGGCGCTCGCGCAGGCCGAGCAGACGCTCGGCATCAGCTCTCGGCTCATTCTGAGTTTCTTGCGGGACCGCTCCGAAGCCGACGCGATGGAAACGCTCGAAGCGGCGCTTGCCTGGCGCGAGTCGATCGCCGGCGTGGGCCTCGACTCAGCGGAGGTCGGAAACCCGCCCGAAAAATTCATCGGGGCCTTCCGGCGGGCTCGCGAGCTGGGGCTTCAGCGCGTGGCGCACGCGGGTGAGGAGGGTCCCCCCGAATACGTCCGCCAGGCGCTCGACCTGCTCGGCGTGTGCCGAATCGACCACGGCGTGCGTTGCGCCGAGGACCCCGCGCTCGTGGAACGGCTGGTGCGCGAGCGCATCCCGCTCACGGTCTGTCCGCTTTCGAACGTACGCTTGCGTGTATTCGATTCCCTGGCCGACCACAACCTGAAGACGCTCCTGGAACGCGGCGTCTGCGTGACACTCAATTCCGACGACCCGGCCTACCTGGGCGGCTACCTGACCGAGAACTGGCTCGCCGTACGCAGCGCGCTCGACCTGAGCCGCGCCGACGTGCTGACCCTGGCCCGCAATGCAGTCGAAGCGAGTTTTCTAGAAGGCGACGCCGAGCGTGCGCTTCTCGGAGAAATCGAGGAGGTCGCGGCACGCAGATCAGAACCGGACCAGGCCGGTGCCGGGCCGCACACGGCGGCGAAAAACTCCGAAAGCGGTCATCGCGACTGACGCCAAACGAGAAAACAGGCTCGTCGGGGTCCCGGCCGCGCGCCTCAGCTCGCAACCGCGTCCAGCCGGCCTGGCGCTCGTCCTCTTCGATCCGCCGCAGGCGCCGGCTCTTTACGCAGACATCCGATCGCCTCGAAATCTCGAGGATGCCGGCGCGGCGCGCAATCGCCCGAAAGGGCGCAATGCTCCTGCGCTGGTATCAGTAGACGGGCGCTTCCCGGCGCACCAGATCCCGCTCCCGCCACGGGTAGCCGCGGCCGACGTAGAGATCCGCGCTGTGGATGTCGAGCCTGTCGAGACCGGGTTCCGGCATGCCCCGAAGTCAGTCGAACATGATCACTTGCCGCGCGGCCGAGCCCTTGCGCATGGCGTCGAAGGCTGCGTTGATCTCGTCCAGCGCGACGCGCGCCGAGATCATCTCATCGAGGTGCAGGCGCCCGTCCAGGTAGAAATCGATGTAGCGCGGCATGTCGACCCGGAACTCGTTCGAGCCCATGAAGGAGCCGGTGATGTTCTTCTCCTGCAGCGTCAGATCGGCTGCCGAGATGGGCACCATCTCGGTCACCGGCACAACACCGACGATGACAGCCGTTCCGCCACGGCCCGTCATGCCAATGGCCTGCTGCACCGTTGCCACCGTGCCGAGGCACTCGAATACGAAGTCTGCACCTCCACCAGTGAGCCCGTGCACGGCCGCAACCGGGTCGCCGTCGGTGACGTCGACGCAATCGGTGGCGCCGAGGGTTCTCGCGAGATCGAACTTCCACGCCTGGGAGTCGACCGCGATGATCTTGCCGGCACCCACGATGCGCGCGCCCTGCAGTGCGGCCAGGCCGACACCGCCGCAGCCGACGATCACCACCGTGCTGCCCGCCGGGATGCGCACGGTCTTGAGCGCTGCACCGAGCCCCGTCGTGACACCGCAGCCGATCAGGCACGCCCGGTCGAGGGGCATGTCGTCGCGGATCTTCACCAGCGAGCGCTCCGGGCACAGCATCTTCTCCGCGAAAGACGACAGGTCGCCGAGCTGTCCAACCGGGTCGCCAGCCTGCGTGGTGATGCGCGGCCCCGCTTCCGGCGGCCGGCTCGGCACGTAGGGCGAAGTGCAGAGATAGGGACGCCCGCCCGTGCAGAAATGACACGTGCCGCACCAACGGTTCAGGCAGCCGATCACGTGGTCGCCCTCCGCGACTTCGGTGACACCCTCCCCCACCGCCTCGACGACACCCGAGGGCTCGTGGCCGAGAATCACCGGGGGCGGCAAGGGAATGCCCCCCTCGATCATGTGGAGGTCGCTGTGGCAGATGCCGGACGCGGCAGTCTTGACCAGTACCTCGCCGGGACCGGGATCGTCGATGTTGAGATCCTCGATCGACAGCGGCTCGTTGTTGACTCGCATCACGGCAGCCTTCATGGCAGTCTCCCTTGTATCGTTTCGGCTCAAAAATTCTGAGGGCTGTACTCTACCACCGTCGGGGATTCCAGATCATTCCTCGTGGTGCTGAAGAATCTCGACCTGGTATCCGTCCGGATCCTCGATGAATGCGGCGGTAACGGGCCATCGGTCGAGGCGCTGGGGCTCCATGATCGACTTGGCTCCCGCATCGACTGCCCGCTGATACAGCCCCTCGCAGTCGTCGGTTTTGATGTAGAGCTTCCAGAAGGCGTTTCCGTGGTCGATGGGGCCCTCGTGATCGTGGTGCCAGGCGAGCTGGATCCGGTTGCCATCGGCACCCTTGAGAACGACCTCGCTCACGTTGGGGATCTCGATCCGGTGGGTGACCTCGAGTCCGAGCACATTTTCGTAGAAGGCGACAGATCGTCCGAGGTCGGTCACGTTGATGCAGTACTGGTCCAGGCTCGTTTCCACGGTGTTCTCCTTCGGGTCCTAGGGTTCTGTTCGCGTCAGGCGAAAAACACGGATGTTCCGATCGGTTCGATTCTCGTAAACGTAAATCTGCGGAATCGCCTGGCGGAGGGTGTCCCAGACCTCTTCCTTCTCCGCGTCCAGCAGCACCCGCGCCCGGGCCTTGAAACGCTCACCTTTGAGCTGCAGTTCCACTTCCGGATTGGCCTCGATGTTGTAGCTCCACGCCGGGTGCTTCTCCTGGCCCATGGCGCTCGCCACGACCAGGTAGTCGCCTTCGTGCTCGACGCATGCGAGATGGACGGAGCGCGGCTTTCCCGAGCGCCGGCCCGTCGCAGTCAAGGTCAGCATGGGCATATTCGGGACACCCATCGAGAAGAACTTCCCGTTGCTCGCCCTGAAGATCACGGGATCCAGGCGGGAAGCAACGTTCCGAATCATCCAGGTCGAGACCGGATTGGTTGTGATCCAGATGAGAAAACGGTCGGACCTGGCCTGGTTTCCGGAGGAACCCACCGTCGCGGTTACCGGGGCGCGGTCTCGTAGACCTCGGCGTCGGACTCGAGGGTGTGCTGTTCGAATTTGCTCATCGCGTGCGGCCACTGGGTCGCGACCCGGCTCGCCTGCCACACCTCGACGTTCTCGATCGCCTGTTGGATCTCCTCGTCGTAGCTCTCCAGCGGTTCGGGCCGGAAGCCGATCCACACGAGGTCATTCCACGAGATCCGCTCGATCTTCTGCAATACGTAGTTCGCCTGGGACTCGATCATCACGAGAATCGATCCGTTGTCTGTGTTCGGACCGTAGCGCATGAAGAGGTTCGCAAAGCCCTCCGTCATGCCCCACGCCACTGTCAAAACCGACTTCTGGCAGATCACATCTGACACAATTGTCAAAATTGGCGGCTCGGAGGTACTCTGGCCGCGTGCGACCCGCGAGGGCACCGATCCCGACAACTGCCTGCCGCGAGCCTCGTCGCGCTATCGCGCTGCTGGGCGGAGCGCCCCTGAACGCGTTCTCGGTGGCCATCGCGACACCGACCGCGCTCTGCGACCGCCTATTCGAAACCTAGGAAGCTCCGGTGAGCCGGTCCGGGCCCTGGCAGAATCCGGACCCGAGACGCTGGCCCCGAGCAAAACGATTGTCGCGGAGGAAACAAGCAATGGGTCGACTCGATGGCAAGGTGGCGCTGATCAGCGGCGGCGCACGGGGCATGGGGAAAGCCGAAGCGCGGCTCTTCGCCGCCGAGGGCGCAAAGGTGGCCGTCTGTGACGTGCGCGACGACCAGGGGAAAGCGGTCGCCGAAGCAATCGGAGCGGCTGCGATCTACCGCCACCTCGACGTAACCCGCGAAGACGAGTGGGCAGAAGCCGTGGCCGCCACCACCGGCGCGTTCGGAAGACTCGACGTCCTGGTGAACAACGCGGGCATCGCCGAAGCCGCACCGCTGGCCGAAATGACCCTCGAAAGCTACCGGCGAGTCACCGAGGTGAACCAGACCGGTGTCTTCCTCGGCATGCGCGCCGTCGTCGAGCCCATGACGCAAGCCGGGGGCGGCTCGATCCTGAACATCTCCTCCATCGACGGCTTGATCGGGATGAACAACATCATCTCTTACGTCGCGAGCAAGTGGGCCGTGCGCGGCATGACGAAGACGGCCGCGATGGAACTCGCGCCGCGCGGAATCCGCGTCAACTCCATCCACCCGGGCTTCATCCACACATCACTCGCGGTGGAGGACGAGAGCGGCCTGCCCGAGATCCACGCGCTCCTCGACGAATACACCGCGCGGATGACGCCCATGGGCCGCACCGGTGAGCCCGAAGAGATCGCGAAGCTCGCGCTCTTTCTCGCTTCGGACGAAAGCTCGTACTCGACGGGGTCCGAGTTCGTCGCCGACGGCGGGTTGATTGCGGGCCACCCGTCGCCGGGACCCGAGGAATAGGCCGATTCACCCAGCCACAGCAGCGAGCCCCAAGACGCCGGGGCCGCGCGCGTTTTGCGCCGAAAAGTGGCGAGGCTCGGTTGCGCACGTCGACGGGGCCGACGGCCGCGACAGCTGGCTGCCCGACGCGGACCCGTTCCTTCCCCACGCCGGCTTCAGCAACACCAGCCGCGGTTCAGGACGCCGCCTCGTCCGCCGCGGCGAAGACCTTTCGCGCCATGTGCATGCCGTCGATGGCGCGGGGGAAACCGCCGTAGATCACCAGCGTCAACATCACCTCTTCGATCTCTTCCCGCGTGACGCCGTGGTTGAGTGCTCCCTGCAGGTGGATTTCGAGTTCCTGCATCAGCGAGAGCGCCGCGAGCACGGAGATCACCACCAGGCTGCGGTCGCGACGCGAAAGCTGCGGCCGAGACCACACGTCGCCAAAGGCGAAGTCGAGCACGAGGCGGCCCATTTCACCCAGCTGATCGATCGTCGCCACCTCGGCAAACTTCATGTCCATATCGGGCTGGCCGAGCAGGGTGTTCAGCACGTCGAGCCCGTCGGCGCGGCGCTTCTCGTCGTCCTTTAGCTCGCCGGCTGCCGGCGGGTTGCTGCGCTTCTCCGACCCGTCGACCTGGGCGAAGACCTGGCCCGCGATGCCCGCACCGGCCAGCGCAACCGGAACCCCCGCGTAGGCGCTGATCTGCACCATGATCTCGTCGATCTCCTCGCGGCTCAGACCGTGGTTGAGGCCGCCTCCGACGTGGTGGCGCAGCTCGACCTCGCGGCCGAGTGCGGTGAGAAAGCAAATCACCACCAGGCTGCGGTCGCGACGCGAGAGCTCGGTGCGGCTCCAGATTTCACCGGCTCCGGTGTGGAGCACGATGCTACCGAGAGCGCCCTGGGTACCGAAGAACTCGGCTAGCGTACGGCCGGCTGCCTCGGATCCGCCCAGGGTCGAAAGAACGTCGAGACCGCGTTCGTAGCGCGTGCGGGGGTCGGCCATGCTTCCTCCTCCTATGGCGCGCGAGTCTATCAGCGCCCAAGGCGGAATCGGGCGGGATCTGGCGGGATCTGGCGCTCGGACCTGCAGATTTTCCCCGTCCGCAGTCCTGAAACCCGGGCAGCTCCGGTACCCTCCCGGCGGCCGGCCGGGGGGGGCTATGCGAGTTCCCCGGCCATCCGGAGGCAGCATGGATCTCCTGGGTCTCGTCGTCGGTCTCCTGGTGGGCGCCGCGCTCGGCGGCTTCTTCGTCGCCACCCGCTACCGGGAGCGGCTCGCCGGCGAACAGGCACGGCGAGAAGCGCGCGAGGCGGGTGCGGAGCGGGAGAAGAAGATCTTCGAGAGCCAGCTCGCCGAGATGAAAACCATTTTCCAGGGCCTCGCCTCCGAGACGCTCGAGGCGTCGAACGAAAGTTTCCTGAGCCTCGCCACCGAGCGCATGAAGCCGCTTCGAGAAGAACTCGCGAAGCTCCAGACCGAAACCAAGGCCATGGAGACACGGCGCACCGAAGCCTACGGATCGCTGAAGACGGACCTGGCAGCCCTGCGCACGTCGACTGCCGCCCTCCAGGAACAGTCGACCGCGCTATCCACCGCGCTCCGGGGCAGCTCCAAGACCCGGGGAGTGATTGGAGAAATGATCCTGCGCAATGTCGTCGAAATGGCCGGCATGACGAAGCATTGCGACTTCGCCGAGCAGGTTCAGACTGCCGGTGGCGGCCGACCGGACATCGTGGTGAAGCTCCCCGGCGGCGGGCTCATCCCGGTCGACGCGAAGTTTCCCCTGGCGGCATTCCAGGATGCGATCGACGCCAAGGACCCGAAGGTCCGGGACGCGAAGCTCGTCCAGCATGCGAACGACCTGAAAGCCCACGTCGACACGCTGAAAAAGCGCGACTACACGGCCGGCCTCGAAGGCGAGGTGGACTTCACGGTTCTGTTCCTCCCGGGCGATCACCTGCTCGCTGCCGCGTACGAGCACAAACCAGAACTCCAGGAAAAGGCCCTCGCGGACCGCATCCTGATCGCAACACCCGTGACCCTCGTGGCGCTGCTGCGCACCGTCGGTCTCTACTGGAAGCAACACGATCTTGCCGAAGGGGCGCGCGACATCCAGATCCAGGCGCACGAGTTGCACAAGCGCGTCGCGACCTTCGTCACGCACTTCGCCGGAATCGGGAAGAACCTGGGCCAGGCACAGGAAGCCTTCAACAAGGCGGTCGGCAGCTATGAATCCCGCGTCCTGCCCGCAGGGCGCGAACTCGAAGCCCTGAACTCCGCCCAGGGAAAGCTGCCCGAGATTTCGCAGGTCGAAAAGGCTGTCCGCGAACTCCGAGTCGGATCTCCGGCCGAAGAACCCGACGAAGAAAGCTGAACAGCACCGCCTTGGCCCGAGTGATATCCTGCCCGCCAGCAAGGAACCCCGCCCGTGAATACAGGCGAACTCCACATCCACCCGATGATCCCGTCCCGCAAGAGCGAGGGGCAACTCAACCTTCCCGGCCAAGCTCATCGGAATGAAACCCGCCGAGAGCAAGGCGTTGCTCTCGTTCCCGGACACGCGCATTGCATAGGCATTACTCTCATTCCCGGACACGCGCATTGCATAGGCATTACTCTCATTCCCGGACACGCGCATTGCATCTCCCGAATTCCAGTGCCGCTTCCGGTGGCGGCAGAATTCCATGGTCATCTGGGACAACCGCTGCACGCAGCACTGCGCAGTGCCGGAAGACATCCGGGCCCACCGCCGCGTCGAGCGCGTGACGGTCATCGGAAACGATCCCTACTGGTTTCTGCGGCTCCCCGGCCTCGCTCGTCGCCTCACTGAGGCGCGGGGGACGGACCGAACGACGCGAGGAGGACTCTAACTTGGCCCGCTTCTTCCGCTGGATCGGAATCTTGATCCTGGCCGCGGTGGCGATATTCGTCCTCACGGCACTCGCCGCCCGCATGAGCGACGGCCCGATCGGGCTCTTCGCCGGGGGACCGCTCGACAGTGGCGAGCGCATGGACGAGGGCCTCTCGGACTGGAGCGCGTTCCGAGGCGTGAATGCAATCGACCTGCAGCTACTCGAACCTCCTCGGTCGCGCCGGGTCTGGATCATCGTGGACGACGACGGAAGCCTCTACATCCCGTCGGGCTTCGTTCGAAGCCTGCCGATGTGGAAGCACTGGCCTCACGAGGCCTTGGCGGACGGCCGTGCCATCATCCGGATCGAAGGACTTCTCTACCCCGTTCAGTTGGTGCGGACCGAAGACATGGGACTCCTTTCGAAGCTGGGTCGAGACCTCACCAAAAAATACGAACTCCCGGAACCGGAAGGCCAGCCCGACCCCGACGACTTCTGGGTATTTCGCGTCGACCCGCGAACTGCCCCATAGCAACAGGCGGCATCGGACAATGCAGGACTTCGACGACAAGATCGCAGTCATTACCGGGGGCGGCACCGGCATGGGGCGGGAACTGGCGCGCCAGCTAGCCGCCAGCGGCTGCCACGTGGCCATATGCGACCTCTCCGGTGAGGAGATGGAAAAGACCCGGTCCCTATGCGAATCCGATTCGCCGGAAGGCACGCGGCTTCTCACCTGCGTGGCGGACGTTTCCGACGAGTCGCAACTGGAGGACTTTCGCACCGCGATCTGCCGCGAGCTCGAAACCGATTGCGTGAACCTCGTATTCAACAACGCCGGGATCGGCGGGGCCGGCAGCATGATCGTGGACGAGCGCGATGAGTGGGAGCGCACATTCGACATCTGCTGGAAAGGCGTCTACTACGGCACTCGCACCTTCCTGCCCCTGCTCGTCGCGAGCGACGAGGGGCACCTCGTCAACACCTCGAGCGTCAATGGATTCTGGGCTTCTCTCGGCCCGGAGATCCCGCACACCGCCTACAGCGCCGCCAAGTTCGCCGTCAAGGGCTTCAGCGAAGCGCTCGTGAACGATTTCCGGCTGAACGCCCCGCACGTGAAGGTCTCCGTCGTCATGCCCGGACACATCGGAACGTCGATCTTGATCAACAGCGGAAAGATCCTGGGCCGCACTCCCAAGGACATGACGGACGAAGAACTCGAGGAGCTTCGCGAACGGATCGAGCGCATGGGCATCGAGCTGGGCAACGTTACACCCGAGCAGATGCGGGTCTTCCTGCAGATGCGCGCCGAGCAGTTCCGGGACGCCGCTCCCACGACGGCTGCCGAAGCGGCCACGACCATCCTCGACGGCGTCCGCGAAGAACGTTGGCGGATCCTGGTGGGAGCAGACGCAGAGATCATCGATCGCATGGTCCGAGAGGCACCAGAGGAGGCCTACGAAGAGGACTTCATGGAGCGTCTGCGCGCCCAGACCGGCTGGTCGCTCGGGGGCTGACGCTCGCGTCGCCCGCCGCGGGACTCTGTTTCTAGCGAAGCTCCGGATGGTGGCGCGTGTAGCGCCAGCGCTGCAAGGTCACCCCCAGGGCGATCCCCGCGAGCCCGAGCAGCAGCGAGCCGAGCACGGAAAAGGCCGCCTCGAAAAGCCTCCCGCCTTCGATCAGGTGCACGGTATCGAGACTGACGGTGCTGAAAGTCGTGAGCCCGCCGAGCAGTCCGGTCATGGCGAAGGAGGCCAACAACTCCCGCTTCCGGGCAATATTCGGGAGATCGCCCGGAAGCACGCGCGCATCGACCGGGCGCGGAAAGCCCGCATCCAACGCCGCATAGAACGCGCCGATCAGCACGCTGCCCAAGAGGTTGCAGACCATCACGGCTTCCCAGCCCGGAAGGGCCGCCGCCTCGAAGCACTGCTCCGCAAACCCGCGGAGCGAGACGCCCACGGCTCCACCCATTGCCACCAGGACGCAGCGCAGGCCCAGATCCGGGATCCTCTCGGCCGTCGCTCTCACGCGAAAAGCCCCCATCCGAGCGCCGCGGCCGAAAACGCCAACAACGGGGTCCCGAGAAACTGGAGCAGGAACAATTGGTGTCGGCGCCCTCGCAGCAGGACGTATCCGTGGAGTTCGTAGCTGCTGAAGGTGGTGAAGCCGCCGCAGAGCCCCGTCAGGATCAGGGCCGAGAGCACGCTGCGAACACTCGCCGGATCCGCGGCGGCCAACTCGGCGAGCCGGGCCACCCAGGCCGAGCCAGGCGACGCAATTTCTGCGGCGGCACAACCGATTGCGAATGAGCCCAACACGTTGACCCCGATCAGAGTCGCCCACGCCGGCCATCCGAAACGGCGCGAGCACAACTCGAGCACGAGGAAGCGCGACAACGCCCCCACAGCCCCACCGACCACGAACCAGGGGAGCAGCCACACCCCGGAACGGTAGCCGAGCACCGGGATTGGCAAGTCCCTGAAACGGCGGCTGCCATGCCAACGCCGGCACCCGATCTCTGGTCGGTCGACGGGGACACCGAACTCGTGGCTTTCGGAGAAGTCGAGTTTCCCGCCTACTACCGCCAGCCCTTCCGCAGCATTCCCGGCGGGAACCTGTCCCGGGCGGCGGTCGCAGCGCAGCCCCAGAACGCCGGTATCGCGAAGCTGGAGTTTGAGCAGGGCTTTGCCGCAACGACGCGCTGCAAGAACGCGAGTGCGGACGCGGTGACGATTGTGGGCTCGTCTTCCGCGAGTGCCCCGACGAAATCAAGCGGCAGGTCCTCCTGGAGGCGAGCCAGATCCTCGCGGAGGCAAGCCGGATCCTGCGGCCGGGAGGGACCCCGATTCTTAGCGACGCGGCCTAGGCCGCCGCCCGGGCCTTGTGCGCGGCGAAGATTACCCGGGCAGCGCGCGTATCTCCGTCTCCGAGCATCCGGTTCATGACGTAGCTCACGGTCAAACGGTTCTCGACATCGACGATGCACATCGAGCCGCCCCACCCGGCCCACCACAGCGTCCGGTCGTTGATCCCGACGGGCGTATGTCTGCAGTGAAGGCCGTAGCCGAGCCCGAGCTTGAAATGGATCCCGGTCATCCGGTCGACCCCGTCGGCCTGAATTTCGAAAGCCCGCTCGATCGTCTCAGGAGACAACAGGCCGCGCCCGCCGTTGGCCAACGGCGCCATGGCCAGCGCGATCGACCGAGCATTGCCGTGTCCGTTCGAAGCTGGAAACTCGGCACACCGCCAGGCAGAGGTATTCACGAGCCCGGTGCTGCGGAAACCACTGGGTTGCTCCCGGGACTTGAGTTCGGGGGACACCGGCTCGGTCGCGACGGCGTGGAACGTTGCGACGTCCGCGGCGCGGGCGTGTTCGCTGAGGGGCAGCCCGATGTGCAGGTCGATACCGAGCGGCTCCGCCACCTCTTCTCGGAAGAAGGTGCCGAGCGTTCGGCCGTCCGTCCGCCGGACCAGCTCTCCGAGGAGCCAACCCTGGGTCTCGGAGTGATATCCGGAACCGTCGCCCGGGGTCCATCGCGGCGCCTGACCCGCGAGTCTCCGGCAGCAACCCTCCCAGTCGAACATCGAAAGGTCATCGAGCGGCTCGTCGAATACGGGCAGGCCCGCGGTGTGACCGAGCACGTGACGGACCAGGACCCCCTCCTTGCCCTCGGCCGCGAACTCGGGCCAGTACTCGGCCATCGGGGCATCGAACGAAACGAGACCGCGGTCGTGGAGCATCAACACGGTCAGCGCAGCCACCATTTTCGTCGTAGACCACAAGTTGACGATGGTGTCCCGCTCCCACGGCACGCGCCGCGCCAGGTCGCTATGCCCGCCCCAAAGGTCGACGACCAGCTCACCGTCAACCGTCACCGCACAGCTGGCCCCGAGATCCCCTTCGGCGAAGTTCTGCGCGAGGCTGTCTCGCACGCCAGAGAAGCCGGGCGCGCAGGTACCGTCGATTTCTGCCTCGGCGGGGGGAGTCGGGTTCACACGCAAGCTCCGGACAATGAGACGAGCAGTCTATTCCAATTTTCCGGCCGAAAACACGGTTTCTCCAGCCCCGGTCCGGGTGTGGGATACTCCTGACCCGGTTGGTCTGGGAGGAAATCAGCATGGCGGCATTCGAAGAGCGCACGACGTTGGGACGCACCGGCCTGCAGGTCTCGAGGCTCGGCCTCGGGTCCTCATTCAAGGCGCCCACCTCCGCGTACCGCGAGGCATTCGACCGGGGCGTGAACTACTTCTACTGGGGCAGCATTCGCCGCAAGTTCATGTGCGATGCCATCCGGGAAATCGGGAAAGATCGGCGCGAGCAACTCGTATTGGTGATCCAGAGCTACTCGCGCGTGGCCGCGCTGCTCGGACCCTCCGTAGAACGCGGGCTTCACAAGCTCGGTGTCGATCACGCCGACCTGCTGCTGCTCGGCTGGTTCAACAATCCGCCCTCACCGCGCCTGCTCGACGCGGCACGCGCGTTGCGCGAACGCGGCCGGGTAAACCATCTCGCGCTTTCGACCCATCGTCGCACGCTGCTTCCCACTCTGCTGGACGACGAAGATTTCGCGGTCTGGCACGTGCGCTACAACGCCGTGCACCGCGGCGCCGAACGCGAGGTATTTCCCTGCCTTCGGGGCCGCGAAGCGGAACAGCGGCCCGGGCTGGTCACGTACACCACCACGCGCTGGGGAAACCTGTGTGACCCACGCAAGACTCCGCCCGGAGAGCGAACCCCCCTCGGCACCGACTGTTACCGCTTTGCGCTCTCGCGCCCCGAGGTCGACCTCTGCCTCGCCGGCCCAGACGACAGCGAGCAGATGAAGCAGGCGCTCGCAGCCCTCGACGCGGGTCCCATGGAGCCCGAAGAGCAGGCCTGGATGCAGCGCGTGGGCGATCATATTTACGCGGGCAGCCGCAGCGCGTCACTATTCGATGGAGCAAAATGA
Source organism: Deltaproteobacteria bacterium (assembly GCA_002729515.1). GTDB lineage: Bacteria > Myxococcota_A > UBA9160 > UBA9160 > SMWR01. The sequence continues at coordinate 2,216 of PBYF01000090.1, read as the reverse complement.
GCTTGCACCCACCTCGCAGGTCACACCGGATCCAGGCGACCGGAACGCGACCGAACCCCGCCTCCCGACGGCGGGCCGATCTCCACGTAGACCCCGGTCCAGCCGTTGTCCGCCATCAACTGTGTCATGGCCGGACGCGAGTCCGGGTAACGAGCCTCGAGCGCCGACTCGGCCGCCGCAATCGCCGGGTCGCCGGGCGAGAGGATCCGGGCAACCGCCGGGAACGGGGCCCCGGTCACGTCTCCCGTTTCGGTGCACGGGGCGACGGTCACCCGGGGGGTTCTCGAAATCCGCTCGAGCTTCTTGAAGTGTGAAGCCGTTCGGACGTAGAGCCGCCCCCCCACCTCGGCGAACCAGATCGGTGTGGGGACCGGCTCGCCGGTGGCGCGAAACGTGGCGAGGCTCATGTGCCGCTCCCCATCAAGGGAAGCGAAGTAGCGGATTTTCTCTGCGTCCAATGCAGCCCCCGGCGTGTTCCGAGCCCGCCAAGACCGATCATGCCGCCCGGCGCGCTTCTCTGCTACGTCTCTAGCCATCCGTGATGAACGCGCGCAACGAACACACCCTGCGCTGGGAGCGCGACGTTGCGGCCTGGCACGAAGAAGCGGATGTCGTAATCGTCGGTCTCGGTTCCGCGGGTGCCTGCGCAGCCATCGAAGCCGCTGAGGTCGGTGCCGACGTCCGGGTCCTCGAACGGGCCGGCGGTGGCGGCGGAACCTCGGCGCTGTCCACGGGTCAGATCTATCTCGGAGGCGGCACCGCGATACAGACCGCATGCGGGTTCGAGGATTCTCCGGACGAGATGTTTCGCTACCTCATGGCAACTTGCGGTCCCGAGCCGGATGAAGCCAAGATCCGCCTCTTCTGCGACGAGTCCGTGGCCCACTGCGAATGGCTGGTGGCTCACGGTGTTCCCTTCAAGGCGTCCTACTACGGGGAAGGTTCCTACACCCCGACCGACGACTGCCTGTCCTACTCGGGAAGCGAACTGACGCACGCCTACCGGGACATCGCCAGACCCGCGCCCCGCGGACACACCGTCCAACAGGACGGAATCGAAGCCGGCGGCCAACTCATGCGCAGCCTGATCGAGGCCGTTGAAAAAACGCCCGCCCGGGTCGACGCCGACATCCGCTGCGAGAGCCTGGTCGTAAACCAGGCCGGCCGTGTCGTCGGAATCGCCGCGGTAATCGAGGGAAGGGAACGTCTCTACCGCGCGCACCGCGGCGTCATCCTGTGTGCCGGCGGTTTCATTCAGAATCGCGACATGGTGAAATACCACGCACCCTGGCTGGCACGCTGTAAATACCGCATGGGAACCGACGGGGACGACGGCCGGGGCATCCGCATGGGTGTGAGCGCCGGCGGGGAAGCCATCCGCATGCACACCGGTTGCATCGTGCTTCCCTTCACGGTGCCAAAGGGCCTGCTCCGCGGCGTGATGGTGAACCAGTACGGACAGCGATTCATCAACGAAGACGCCTACCAGACCGCAGTCGGCGAAGCGGCCCTCGTGCATCACGATGGCCAGGTCTATCTGATCGTCGACAACGCCATTTACGAGCGACCGTTCCCACCGACAGAATTTGCGGCCGTGGGGGAGACCATCGAGGAACTCGAGCGCGAGCTGGGCATGCCCGAAAAGTGTCTTCAGAACACGCTCGCCCTCTACAACGCGGGAGCGGAAAAGTCCGAGGACACCGTCTTCCACAAGAGTTCCGAGCACCTGCAGCCATTGGTCGAGCCGCCCTTCGGTGCCCTCGACTACCGCGTCGAACACTCGCTCTGGTCGGTCTTCACCATGGGCGGCCTGCACACGGACACCGAAGGTCACGTGCTCACGCCCGACGGCCAACCCGTCTCAGGCCTTTACGCGGCCGGCCGCACCACCTCGGGGCTCGCCGCTCAGGGGTACAGCAGTGGCCTCTCCATCGCCGACGCCACCTTCTTCGGCCGCCGCGCCGGCCGGGCCTGCGCGCTGCGCGAGGGATAGGAAACCCTGGGAAGCCGCCTCGCGCCGCTCGACGCCGGACCGACGGAAGCCGAAGAGCCCCCCTCGAACCGCGCCTGCGTCATCCAGGCCCTGAGTGCTGTGCAACGCGGATCGTGGCCCGCGGATCAGAGTGCGGATCGTGGCCCGCGGATCAGAGTGCGGATCGTGGCCCGCGGATCAGAGTGCGGATCGTGGCCCGCGGATCAGAGTGCGGATCGTGGCC
>PBYF01000089.1 GCA_002729515.1 Deltaproteobacteria bacterium | reverse complement strand
CCCGCGGCCCTCAGGCAGATTCGCCCGCGGCCCTCAGGCAGATTCGCCGGCGGCCCTCAGGCAGATTCGCCCGCGGCCCTCAGGCAGATTCCGCCGCTGCCCTCAAGCGGGTTTGGCGCCCGGCCGAAATACAGGTCTCAGGCGAGGCCCGGTCGATGCAGGACGATCGTCGCAAGTACAGCCGAATCGGGACCGACCAGGTGATCTCGTTCGCTCCGGTCGAGTCGAGGCACCAACTCGGCGTGAGCCGGAACGTCTCCGCGGGTGGAATCCGTTTCGAGGCGGTGGGCTGCGAGATCGACCCGGACCAGGTGCTGCGGGTCACTTTCAACGTCTACGACCAGACGGTTGTCGCTGTGGGCCGGGTGGTCTGGGCCACCGAGGTGGACGCGATCACCACCGACGTCGGTATCGAATTCATCGAGATCGATCCCTCCGCCCTCCGCCTTCTCGACGAGTCCATGGACGCCGCGCTGGCCTGAGTTGACACCCCCACCGAGCGGTGCCAGCCTGCCGCCGCATGGCAGACTTTCACCAGGGTGGGGTCATTCCCACACTCCACCGGCTCGGCCCTCCTGACGTCGAGCGGCTCGAACGGCAGCTGCTTGATTACGGGCATTCGCGGCCGATTGCGCTGGTGTTGCCCTGTCTCCTCACCGAGCTGCAGGGCGATGGGCTCAAGGGCATCGTGGATGTCCTGCGCGGTGTCTCCTATCTGCAGCAGATCGTGGTCAGCATCTCGGGCTCCCGGGAGCGCTACGCCTACGAGGAGATGCGCCAGTTCTGGGACGGGGTCGTGACGCGGGACGGGCGTCCGGCCACTCTGCTCTGGAACAGCGGTTCGCGGTTGGATGCTCTCTACCACCGGCTGGCGGAAGAGGGGCTGGATCCGGGCGGAGATGGCAAGGGGCGCAGTACCTGGATGGCCTACGGCTACGTGCTCGCGACCGGAATATCACGGGTCATCGCGGTGCACGATTGCGACATCCGTACCTACAGCGGCGAGTTGCTGGCGCGGCTCTGCTACCCGACCGGCAACCCAAACCTCCAGTACGAGTTTGCCAAGGGCTACTACGCACGCGCCACCGACCGGCTCCACGGCCGCGTGACCCGGCTATTCGTTACGCCGCTGCTCCGCGCCATGAAGGCCGTGCTCGGCTCTGTGCCGCTCCTCGATTTCCTGGACTCGTTCCGCTACCCGCTGGCCGGCGAGTGCTCCATGACGACGGATCAGGCGCGGATGAACCGGATCCCGAGCGACTGGGGCCTCGAGGTGGGAATGCTGAGCGAGGTCTACCGGAATTGCTCCCTGAAACGGATCTGCCAGGTCGAACTCGCGGCGAACTACGACCACAAGCACCAGGATCTCTCGGAGGCCGATGCCTCCAAAGGGCTCCACCGCATGGTCACCGACATCGCCTCGTCGCTGATCCGCAACCTCGCGAGCTACGGCGTCGAGTTCGACGCGGGCTTCCTGAACACGCTGACCGCCGCCTACGTGCGCACAGCGCAGGACGCGATCGCCTCCTACAGCGATGACGCGCTGCTCAACGGGCTGGCCTTCGACCGCCACGAGGAGGAGGTCGCGGTCGAGACCTTTACCCGCGCGCTGCGCCGCGCCGGGCTCGGCTTCGTGAGCGACCCGCTCGGGAACCCGCAGATCCCGAATTGGAACCGCGTGACCTCCGCGTTGCCCGACTTTCTCGATGAGTTGCACGAGGCCGTGGACGGGGACGCTGCAGGGTTTTCCTGACGCGGCGATGAGCTGGCGATTCCACTCGTCGCCCTGGACGCCGAGTGCCCGCAGGCCCAACAAGCCTGCCGCCAGTCGTTCTCGGTCCCGGTCCACCCGATCTGCACGCTGGACGAGACGCGCGAGGGCGTCCGTGTGATCCGCCGGACGCGCGAGGGCGTCCGGGCCTGAGATCTAGCGGCTGGCCGGTGGTGCCGGCTCCAGCGCGGCATCGAGCACGTCCTGCACCCGGTCGACGAAAAGCACGTCGATCTTTTCGAGCACCTCGGGCGGGATCTCGGCGAGATCCTTCTCGTTGCGCCGGGGCAGCAGGACCGTTTGCACGCCGGCCCGCGCGGCCGCCAACAGCTTGCCCTTGATGCCGCCGACCGGGAGCACCTTGCCCCGGAGCGAGATCTCTCCGGTCATCGCGACGCTGCCCCGCGCGCGTCGATCGGACAGGGCGGAGACCATCGCAGTCACGATCGAAACTCCGGCCGAGGGGCCGTCCTTGGCCACGGCGCCGGCTGGGACGTGGAGATGGATCTCTGCAGGCGCCAGAGCCTCGTCCAGGCCCAGGCTCCCGGAATTGCTTCGCACCCACGACAGGGCCGTCTCGGCGCTCTCCTGCATCACGTCTCCGAGCTGTCCGGTGATCCGGAGCCGGATGCCCTTGCCGCCGCGGAGGACCCGCGTTTCGATGAAGAGGATGTCGCCGCCGGCGCCCGTCTGGGCGAGGCCCACCGCGACGCCCGGCTGCGTGGTGCGCTCGGTGGTCTCGGGCAGGTGGGGCGGGGCGCCGAGCGCTTTGCCGACGAATGTCTCGTCTACCTCGATCCGCTCAGTCTCTCCCGCTGCGACCTGGCTGGCGCACTTGCGCATCAGCGCGGCCAGCTGGCGGTCGAGATTGCGGACTCCGGCTTCGCGGGTGTATTCGAGCACCACGCGGTCAATCGCGGCGTCAGTGACCCCAACCTGCTCCGCGGTAAGGCCGTGGGCATCGAGCTGCTGGGGCACGAGGTGCCGGCGGGCGATCACCCGCTTGTCGTTTTCCGTGTAGCCGGGGAGTTCGATCACCTCCATTCGGTCGAGCAGTGCGGGCGGAATCGTCGCCAGGGTGTTGGCCGTCGCGATGAAGAGCACTGCCGAGAGGTCGAAGGGCACCTCGATGTAGTGGTCGCTGAACGCGTGGTTCTGCTCGGGGTCGAGAACCTCGAGCAGCGCCGAGGACGGGTCGCCCCGGAAGTCAGCGCCGAGCTTGTCGACCTCGTCCAGCAGGAAGATCGGATTGCGCGACCCGGCCCTGCGCAGGCTCTGGTGGATGCGGCCGGGCATCGCGCCCACGTAAGTCCGGCGGTGGCCGCGCACCTCGGCCTCGTCCCGCACGCCGCCCAGCGATGCCCGGGCGAACTTGCGCCCCATGGCGCGGGCGATGGAGCGACCGAGCGATGTCTTGCCGACACCAGGCGGTCCCACGAAGCACAGGATCGGGCTCTTCGCCTCGGGCGCGAGTTTGCGCACGGCGAGGAACTCGAGGATGCGATCCTTCACCTTGTCCAGATCGTGGTGGTCGGCGTCCAGCACGGCCCGCGCATCGCGAAGGTCGAGCTTGTCCTCGGTCATCGCGGACCAGGGCAGGTCGGCCATCCACTCGACATAGGTGCGGATCAGGTGGCGGTCGGGCGCGTGCTGGGGCAGAGCGGAGAGGCGCTGCAGCTCGCGGTCGGTCTGGGCCTGGGCCTCCTCGGGCAAGCCCGCCGCCTCGATCCGCTCGCGAAGCTCCTCCACCTCGCGAATGCCCGAGTCCTCTCCGAGTTCCGTCTCGATGTCGCGCATGCGCCAGCGCAGGAGCCGTTTGCGGCGCTCCGGGTCCATCTCCTCGTCGTCCGCCTTGCCGGCCAGGGTTCGCTGGGTCTCCGCGATGGTGACCTCGCGCCCGAGGTGCCGCCCGATGCTCTCGAGTCGGGTGCTCGGATCCGTGTCCTCGAGCAGCGCGATCTTCTCCTCGGGCGCCAGCGGCAGGGTCGAGCCCACCACGTCCGCCAGCAGGCCGGGGGTGGGGATGCCGGAGACGAAGGTCTTCCACTCGTCGGGATAATCCTCGTGCAGGTCGATCACCTCGTGGGCCAGGGCGACGACGTGACGCCAGCTCTCCTCGAGGTCCGCGCTCTCGGTCTCGAGGTCCTGGAGCGGGTTCACATCGGACAGCATCGCGCCGTCGTCGGAAAACTCGACCGTGTCGGTGAGTCCGGTGCGGACGATTCCCACGACGATGGCCTGCTTCCCGTCGCGCCGGGCGTCGATCACGCGCAGTACGCGGACGACACAGGCCACCGGGAAGAGATCGGCGCGCTGGGGTTCCTCGGTGCCCGGGTCGCGCTGGGTCGCCACGATCAGGAAGCCGCCCGGACCGGCCCGCTCCAGCGCAGCCAGCGAGCCTGGCCTGCCGATGGCCAGCGGCACCGTGACGCCGGGAAAGACCACGACGTCGCGCACGGGCAGCACCGGCAACACCCCGGGGATGCTCAGTTGCTCCTGCCCGATCGCGAACTGGGTTTCGTCCTGCGTCCCGTTTCCGTCCTGGCTCAAGGGTCCCCTCCGGCTCGAGATGAAAGCTAAGCCCCACCGGGATCGGGTCAAGCGGGGGCTGGCAGCGTCGATTGACGCCACAACGGCGGACGCATAGGCTCCGCCAGACTCTCGCCCGGGTGGCGGAATTGGTAGACGCGCCAGGTTCAGGACCTGGTTCTCGCAAGGGAGTGCTGGTTCGACTCCAGTCCCGGGCACCAGCGGCTCCTTCTCTTCGTGGGAGATCGGAGATCTCTCTCGAATCAGTAGCTTGAGACCTCACCTTCAAGTGCTTTCTAGAGGGCTGCGAGGAGTTGCTCCAGGTCCCGGGTGTCGTTGTAGAAATGGGGTGAGGCGCGGACGCCGCCGCGGCGTACGGCGCCGAAGACCCCGGCCTGTCGCAGGCGCCCGGCGGTGCGGTTCGGGTCCTCGTCGGCCCATCGAAACGACACGATCCCCGAGGTCTCCCCGGAGCCCCGCGGCGAGAGCAACGTGGCTCCGCGTGACTCGAGTTCTCCGGAGAGTTGCTCGGTCAGTTCGAGCACGCGCTCGGCGATGGCCCCGACGCCGAGTTCGAGGATGAGGTCGATCGCCGCACCCAGGGCGAAGATGCCCGCCGTATTCGGCGTGCCTTCCTCGAAGCGGCCGGCACCCGGCTGGAGGTCGAGGTGGTAGCGGTCGTAGTCCGTGTTGTCCGTGACACTGCGCCAGCCGACGATGCGGGGTCGGATGCGGTCGAGGACCGGAAGCGCGCAGTAGAAGATTCCGCAGCCCTCGACCGAGAGCAGCCATTTGTGTCCGTCCGCCGCCAGGAAGTCGATGTTGCACTCGGCGACGTCGAGGGGTAGGCATCCGAGGCTCTGGATCGCGTCCACGCAAAACAGAACGCCCCGGTCCCGGCAGAGCCGGCCCAGCGCGGCCAGGTCGTGGCGGTAGCCGCTCCCGTACTCGACTGAAGAAAGCGCGAGCAGGCGCGTCCGCGGATTCTCGAGCGCCCGGTCGACCGCCTCGAGGGGCAGCCGTCCGTTCCGCCCGGGAAGCAGCACTGTTTCGACTCCACGATCGCGGAGCCACCACCACGGGTAGACATTCGACGGATACTCGAGGTCGCAGCTGACGATCTGGTCGCCCGGCTGCCAGTCGAGGCCCGCCGCGACGATCCCGAGCCCCTCGGTGGTGTTCTTGACGAAGGCGATCGCCTCGGGATCGGCCCCGACCAGTTGCGCGGCACGCCGGCGCACCCGCTCGATTTCCGCGTCGTAAACGTCTCCGTAGTGGAATGCGCCTCGGCGCGTGGCTTCGTTCGAGTAACGCTGCAACGCAGCTTCGACGCGGGTCGAAATGGGTGCCACGCCGGCGTGGTTCAGGTACGCGAACTCCCGGGTCACGGGGAACCAGCTGCGCGTATTCTCCCAGTTCACCGCCGGTCTCCGCTGCGGCCAATTCCCCGGGTCGGCCGCGATTGCGCGACGTGCCGCCCCGGGAACGGGGCGCGTCGCGGAGCGCAGCGTAGCAGCTCGCTCGTTTTGCCGAGGGTTCTCTATCCTCGCTCCATGCGCCTCTCGCTTCGGGTCCAGTACGCGATCTGCGCCGTCTTCGATCTGGCGTACAACGGGGTGGGCGAGCCCATGCAGGTGCGCGCCATCAGCGCGCGGCAGGCAATTCCGGCGCGCTACCTGGAGCAGATCTTCCGGCTCCTGCGCCGCGCCGCGCTGGTCGACGGCAAGCGTGGGCCGGGCGGCGGCTACACGCTTGCGCGTGCCCCGGCTGTGATCACGCTGCGCGATGTGGTCGAGGCCGTCGAGGGTCCTCTCGACGTCTCTTGCGAGATGGCGCCGGCGGCCGACAGGGATTGCTCCCTGAGGCCTGACTTCCTCTGGCGCGAACTCGGCGAGCGCCTCGGCGCAACCCTCGCCGCCACGACCCTCGAGGAACTCTGCCGCGAGGCGGCCCGCGTCGACATCGAGCGCGCCCATCCAGACGCGCCGATGTACTTCATCTGACGCGTGCCAGGGCGAGGGCTTCCTCCGCCACGGCACGGCTGGGGGCGCCGCCCTCGAGTTGTTCTCGCACCCGGCGGGTTGCCTCGCGCAGGGCGGCCAGTTCATCGGGGTCATCGAGGATTCGCAGGGCTTCGGCGGCGAGTTCGGCGGCGCGGGCGCGGTGTTGGATGCGTTCCGGGAAAACGGCCTTCGGACCGCCGAGCACGATGTTCGGGAGGCCGATTCGATCGGTCTCCACCAGGAGCTTCGCGACGATCGCGTTGAGCCAGTTGCCCCGATAGAAGATCAGCATGGGAAGTCCGGCAAGCGCTGCCTCGAGGGTCAGCGTGCCGGAGCACAGGATCCCGAAGTCGGCCGCACCCAGGAGGTCGTGGGTGTCGCCGCGGACACAGATGACTCGGACACCGGTGCGTTCGGCTTCACCCCGCACCTGTGCGGCGTCGAGGTGGGGGGCCAGGGGCAGGACGAACTGGACCTCGGGTCGGACCTCCGCGATGCGCGCCGCCGCCCCCAGCAGAGCGGATCCGTTGTGGTGCCACTCGCTGCGGCGTGAACCCGGCGCCAGCACGACGGTTGTGCGCCCGGCGTCCAGGCCGAAGTGGCGGCGTGCCGCCGCACGGCTTTCGAAGCGCGGCGCGAGATCTTCGAGGAGGGGGTGGCCGTGGAAGGCAACGGGCACGCCGGCGCGCTCGTAGTAGGCCGTCTCGAAGGGGAAAGCCACGACCATCTTGGAGATCCGGTCGGCGAGCTTGCGAATGCGTCCGCTCCTCCACGCCCAGAACTGCGGGCTGATGAAGAAGAGCACGGGCACACCCCGGGCACGCGCTTGCTGAGCCAACATGAAGTTGAAATCCGGCAAGTCGATGCAGACGAGTACGTCGGGTCGGCGCTCGCGCAGGAGCCGCAGGACCTGTCGGTAAAGGCGCACCAGCGTGGGAAGGCGTGTCAGCACGGCCGTGAAGCCCACGACCTCGAGCTCCGACGCAACACCCTCACAGGCGAGTCCGGCGCGTGTCAGCTTCTCGCCGCCGATGCCGAAGGCCTCGATCTGCGGCCGTGAGGCCCGCAATGCGGTGAGCACCCGGGCCCCGTAGCGGTCGGCGCTCGCCTCGCCTGCCACCATGAGAACGCGCAGCGGTCCTTCAGGCCGCGGGACGACCGCCGCTCGCGGCGGACTGGCGAGTCCGTGAAAGCACTCGAAGAGGCGCAGGAATCCGACGGCGACGCCGCTTCCGAGCAGCGCTCCGACAGCGACGTCCAGTGGATAGTGAGCGCCGCAAGCGACGCGCGTCAGGCCGATGAAGCCCGCCGGTAGCAGCCAGAGCCAGCGCCCGCGTCCGCTGAAGGCGTAGATCAGGCCAGCGGCGACGGCGAAAGCTCCGGTCGTATGGCCCGAGGGAAAGGCTCGATAGCGGTGCGGGTTTCCGAGGACTGTGAGCGTTGGCGAGATTGCAGCCAATTCCGGGTCGCCCACCCGGTACACTCGTATTCTCCGGCCACCGGGCATCCGGCCGGTCTCGAGAGGCTGGCGTGCCACAGCGAGTTCCGGGGAAGCAATCGGGCGCGGGCGCGCCGTCGCCTCCTTCAACCCTTGCGCCACGAGTCCAGCGGTCAAAGCGGCGAGACCGATGAGCAGCCAGTTCTTTGGAAATCGCCGCGGGTCGGCCAGACGCAGGCCTGCACCGAGCAGCAGTGCGAGCACCGCGCCGTGGCCCAGGTCCGTTCCGTAGCCGGCGATCATGTCCCACGCCGGTGAGTCCCAGCCGTTGATGCGCAGGAAGAGCGCCGCGTCGAGTTGCTGCCAGTCGGGCACGCCAAGCCCCCCGGCGCAGCTTCGCAGCCAGGCATGGAGGACGCCAATACACAGGCCCGCGCCGGGTAGTAAAACCCTTTGTACCAGGTACTTGTAGGGAGGGTCTCGAGCCGCTTCGAGGGGTTGAGCCCAGCGGTCGGCCGGAGGCGTTGGCTGTCGCGGGGCCGGAGTGACTCGCGTAGAATGCGCGGCTCGCAGGCGCCGCCGACCGGAAATCCCGGCGGTGTGGAATTTGGAGTCACGAGCGCGGGGGCCAGTAGCCGTGCGCCGACGCGCCGAAGTCGACGAATCGCGGCGGGCCGTGAGCCTTCCGGCGTCCGTCCTGAGTGAGCTATACGAGCACGCGCGGGTGACGGCGCCGGAGGAGTGTTGCGGTCTCGTCGTGGGGACCGATCGCCAGCCGTACCGTCGTGCGGTGCGTTGCCGGAACGTCATGACACTGATGCACAGCCGAGCACCCGAACAATGGCCCTGGGACAACCGGAGGGGCTTCTACATGGACCCGACCGATTACCAGCCGTGGGTGAAGGGCGAGTCGGCGGATGGCGAGCGTGTCACGGCCGTGTACCACTCGCACGTGGGCGCCGCCTGCTACTTGTCGAGCGTCGATCTCGATCTGGTCGACCTCTCACAGTTTCCGCACGCGGAGCAGATCGTGATCTCGGTCGGCGAAGAACAGCTCGCGGCGGGTATCTTTCACCGCGAGGGAATCGGGCACCCCTTCGTGGGCCACCCGGTGGTCGTCGCTGCGCCGTGAAGCGATCCGTCCTGTTTTTTTGGGTGGTGCTGCTCTCGGTCGGATGCGGGGGGCTGTCTCTGTCCGAGCTGCCGGAGCGCGCGATCGCGCTGCGCTGGTTCGACGCTGAAGCGCTGCGCGGTCGTGCGGATATGATCAGGCAGGAGTTCGGGGAGGCGCGGACGTCGCCGCAGGACATGCCGGATGTCGGCGACTTCAAACAATACCTGGGGCAGGTTTTCGGTGCCGGCGAGTCCTCGGACGGCAGCAGCATCGCGACGCGGGTCACGCGTCGCTATCCGGGGCGGCTGGTGTTCGGCGATGTCCGCAGCGGTGACGTCGCGGATCTGGCTCTCCAGCCGGGTGCGGTTCCCCGGGCTTGGTCGCCGGATGGAGAGCAGCTGATCTTCAGCCAGCTCGTGGCCGGTTTCCGCCAGCTTTTTGTACTTCGCCGCGAGAGCCGCGAGACCTTTCCGCTGACTCGTGGGCCGGCCGTACACTCCGACGGCTGCTTCGGCCCGGAGGGGCGTTTCATCCTCGTCGCGACCACCGTGAAGGGCGGCCTGCCCGAGTCGAGGCTTCTCATCACCGAGCCCGGCGGGAGGGGCGCAAAGGGCTATACGTCGGGGCCCTCCGATTACGCGCCGGCATGTGCGCCGGACGGCAGTGCAGTGGTCTGGGTGTCGGTGACCGACGACGGGCGCGACGTGATGATGAGCCGCACTCCGGCGCTCAACGGCGAGGTGCGTCGTCTGGGTCCGGGCCGAGATCCGGCGTTTTCACCGGATTCGGAGTGGATCGTCTACACCACACCGGTGGGGCGACGCTGGGACCTCCACAGAATTCGCGCCGACGGCAGCGGAAGGCGGTCGCTCGGCGGGAGTATCTTCGACGATGTCCAGCCGAGTTTCTCGCCCGATGGGCGCCTGGTCATCTATGTGTCCGACGACGGTCTCGAGCAGAGGATCCACGTGCGCCGCTTCGATGGGACGGGTGACCGGGTGCTCTTCACCGACGGCGGGGGAAGCGATCCGATATGGTAGGTAGTCGAGAGCAAGGGAGTGAGCAGGACATGGCTTTGAAGCATTCGGATCTGGTTCCCGTCCACGGCGGGCTCGATGCACCGGTGGACCGGGTCGTTCCGTTGAAGGAGCGCAAGCGCTTTCTGGCCGAGGCTGAGAAACTCGAGCGGATCCGGGTTTCCCGCGCCGACCTCTCTGCTGTCCACCGCTTCGCCGACGGCGCGCTGTCGCCGCTCGAAGGTCCGATGGACGGCGAGATGTGGAACCGGGTGCTCGATGAGCAGCGCATCCTGGTCGATGGCCGCTCCTATGCTTGGACGATTCCGATTTCTCTGCCCGCGACGGACGAGGAAGTCGCAGGGCTTACTCCGGGTGGTTCTGTTGCGGTAGTCGAGGAGGGCGGCGCAGCGGTGGCGATCGTCGACGAACTCGAGGTCTTCGACTGGGACAAAACCCACTACGTGAAAAGCGTCTACCGGACCGACCGTTTCGACCACCCCGGCGGGCGCGCGGTCGAGAGCGATCCGCGCACCAAGCTCGTGGGCGGGCGCATCCGCGCGCTGCCGCAGGTGCACCATGAAGCTTACGCTGAGCATATGCTGTCGCCGCGCATGGTCCGCGCGTTGATCCGAGAGCGTAAGTGGGACAGGGCGCTGGCCTTCCAGACCCGAAATCCGCTGCACCGAGCCCACGAGTACGCGTTGGTGGCGGGTGCCGAGCGCCTGACGGGTGCGGGGCATTTCACGGGTGTGGTGCTCAACCCATTGGTAGGAGAGCTGAAGGGTGACGACGTGCCTGCGGTCACGCGGATGCGTTGCTACCAGGTGCTCCGCGACCGGGGGCTTCTGGGGCAGGGTGACGTGGAAGACGACCTGTGGGGGAAAGCGGGCTACGACATCAACGACGTCTTCGAGTTGATCGGTCTCGACATCAAGATGTTCTACGGAGGCCCGAGCGAGGCGGTGATGCACGCGATCTACCGCCAGAACCACGGCTTCAGCGACCTTGTGATCGGGCGCAAGCACGCCGATGCGCCCTACGAGGACGGCTCGCCGATCTGGGGCGACTTCGACGCGCAGGAGATCTTCGGGGAACTCGCGGGCGATCTTCACCTCAGGCCCTGCAAGATTGGCTTCGCGGCCTTCTACGAGTCGCTCGGGCGTGTGGATCTGACCGAGAGCCACTCGGACGAGAAGCCGTATACGATCAGTGGAACCAAGGTGCGCGAGCAGTTGCGTGCCGGTGAGCGCCCGGACCCGCGCATCATGCGGCCCGAGACCGCCGACATCCTGATCGACGCTTTCCGCTCGTAAGCCAGCTGGCCGGGTGGACGCAAGACGGATGCGATGGCCGGGCCTTCGGATCGTGAGCCGGGTCCCTAGACCGTCCGGATGCGGGGCTCGGAGGCGTGCTCGAGGAGGGTCTCTGCGTCTTCGCCTCCCTCCGGATGCACGGCGTAACCCAGGGCGAGGGTGATGCGGATCGGATCGTTTAGGGCGTCGTCCTTCGAAATGGTCTCGGCGACGCTGCGCGCCAGGTCGGCGACGCGCTCGCCGGGGACCGGCCCCGGGTCGGGCATCAACACCGCGAACTCGGCATCGCCGCTGCGGCCCGCCACGTCGAAGTCACGCAGATGCGCGTGGAGGGAGTTGGCGACCCGCTGGACCACCGTCTTCGCAAAGTGAGCGCCGCGGGCGGCGACGATCTCGCCGTAGTTTTCGATCCGGCACACTGCGAGGGCGACGGTTCCGCTGCGCCCCTGGGCCCGGGCGACTTCCTCGCGCAGGCGCCGGTCCAGGTAGGCGCGGTTCGGGAGGCCGGTGGCTTCGTCGAAGCTCCGGAACTGTCGGGAGCGCCAGAGGAATTGGACGTTTGCGATGGCACGCTCGAGGTTCGAGACGAACATCGCAAACAGCTCCGAGTCGCCGCCCGTGAAGGCGCATGGGGTGAAGCCGGAACCCGGCATCTTGTCGTAGAGGGCGAGGGAGCCAATGACGGCGTCGTCCCGCTGGATCGGAACCGCCAGCGCCGAGTGCACGTCGGGGGAGAACATGGCGAGCTGCGGATCGCGTGCCAGTTCGTGTACGAGGAGCGGGGCACGGCGCTTGAGAACTGCTACCGAGATGCGCTTGTCCAGGCGAAAGAGCTGATCTTGGAAATGCCCGTCCGCTGAGCCGAAGTACGAGCGGATGGCGTAGCGTCCCGTCTCCTCGTCTCGCAGCCGAAGCACGGCGTGGTCGGCCTCCAGCACCATCGCGGCGGACGCGGTGCCTTGGCGAAGCACGCTGGTGGGGTCGGTCAGCGCCATGATCCGGATACCCGCTTCGTTGATGGCGGCGAGCTTCGTGGCCCGAGTATGAACCCGCTCTGTCTGCTGGTAGCTGGAGATCTCCTCGGCGATTGCGGCCGCGATTTCGAATAGGGCCTCCTCGAATTCGCGGGCGTCCGGCGCTCGTGCAGCGGTCTGCACGGTGAGCACACCGCTCAGCGCGTTGTCCGCCACCAGGGGCAGGGCGGCGTACACCCCGTCGTTCCCCGCCCGGAGGATGCTTGCTTCCCGCGTGCGCGCCACCTCACCGTCTATGCCCTGGCCGAAGGCGATGCGGACTTCCTCGCCTAAAGCCGGAGTTTCGAGTGAACTCGCCGCGAGTTGGATGTAGTCCTGATCGGGATCGTGCAGGTAAAGATTTACGATGCCCGAGCCGCTGCGCTCGCTCACGATTCGGCACAGGCGTGCCAGACGCTCAGGACGCGGAGCGTGACCGCTCAGTGCCGTGCGGACCGCTCTCACTACCGCGTAACGCGCTGCCTGGGTGCGCAGGGACTCGTGTTCCTGGGCTCGCGCAATGATCTGCGCGTCGAGTTGGGCCAGTTGTTCCGCGAACGTGAGGTCCGCTTCGCTGAACGCGTCGGTGCGCGTACGGTGGTGGAGGTTCAGCACCCCGAGGATCCGGCCGTCGTGGGCGAGGGGCACGCAGAGTGCGGATTCGATGTCGAGCCGCTCGCGGACGATGCGAAAGGTCAGTCGGTCGGCCTTGCCGGATAGGCGCAGCGACCGCGCCTCCTCGGCCACGCGTCCCGCGATGCCGTCGCCGATTGGGACACGGATCTTCGCCCAGAGTTCCGGCTCGATGCCGACGGCCACGCGCACCCGCAGCTCCTGCGCCGCCTCGTCGAGCAGCATGACAGAGCCACCCTCGGCACCGGTTACGCCGAGCGCGATCTCGAGCATGCGCCGGAACAGGGCTTTTGGATCGACCGTCAGGTTGTAGGACTCGACCACTTCCCGAAGGGCGCGAAGCAGCTCTGCCTTGCGGTCGCCGGCACCGTAACACCAGAGAAGTCGGGCCACGAGCGGGGTCACTACCTGAACACCGCGCTCGGGCACGGAGGGAAAGGCTTCGGAGAAGCCACCGGCTGCGTCGATCACGGCAAAGAGGGCGGGGTCATCGACGATCTCTCCGACGCTGACCGAAAGCGGTCGGCTCAACTTCTCGGCGAGTCTTGGAGGCAGCGCCGCGAGGCGTTCGTGCAGTCCGATCTGCTCGGGGTCGTGGAGACCGGAGATTTCCAGCGTGGGATTCGACAGCAGCAGGGGGACGAGTTGGAGGAGCTCCTCGGTGGCCCCGTAGATCGCGACGCGGCGGCGCATCAGCCAGTGGTCTCCTCCGCCGGGGCATCGAGCTGGATCGTGAGAACGAGGGTCGAGGTGCCGCCCTCGGCGTCCCCGAGCACTAGGGGCAGACGCACCGCGCGATTCCCCTCGCGCGTCGCCTCGCCGACCGACACGATGGACAAGTCGAGGCCGATGCGCACACCGGCGGGCCGCGAAATCTCGCCAGTCGTAAAGGGGTTCGCCTCCTCGAGCAGTGTCTGCGCATCGTCTGCCAGGGCGTCGAGGGCGAATGCATCCGGCTCGGACCCCTCGGCCTCGAGTGCCTCCTGCATTCGCGTCGCGGCGCTGCGGGCCAGTTTCCCGGTCTCCGGTGACGGCGGCGCATCTCGAATCGCGCGGATCACCCGTTTCGAAATCGTCGACAGGGTCTGGAGCACGCCCGCACCCTCGGTGGCGATTGCCTCGAATACGGGAATATCGCCCAGATCGAGTTTGCGGTGGATGTCATCGAGTGCGTAGGGGTCGGCGGCGTCCCGTTTGTTGTACTGGATGACGAAGGGTGTGTCCTCGAGCTTGCGCCCCTGCGTCGCCAGCGCCTCGCGCAGTTCCTCCAGGCTTCCGAGGTTGGCATCGAGCGGCGCAGTGGTGTCGACGACCAGCACGATGCCGTCCACCCGGTCGAGCAACCGCCTGCGTGTCGGAGCCTGGTCGGCGCGGCCGGGCACCGCCACCATTTCGATCTGCGTCTTCGTTCCGGCGACCTCGCCCAGAGTTATCGGAAGCTCCTCGTGGATGAGCGCCGGGTCCAGCTGGCTCGCCACCTCGCGCACCTCACCGCGATGGTCCGGGCGGAGCTTCGAGTGGGCCATCCGGAGATTCGTAGTCTTTCCCGCCCCTTCGATGCCCCAGTACACGATGCGGGCGTTCACCGCTTCGGATTCTGCGCTGACCTTGGTCATCTAGAGCTTTCCCTTTTTCATGAGAATACGTCGGGCGTGGGTCGACACGGCTGTGGGTACGTCCTTGCTTCGGACGAGGGCGCGTACGTCGTTGTCCTGGAGGAAGTTGACCAATTTCATCGCCGTGGGCTGGGGAGTTTTGGGGTTCGTCGCCAATGCGAGCTTGACCGCGTAGGCCCGCGTCCAGTGTCGGTTGCTGGCGATGGCGCGCAGCACTTCGTCGCATACGTTGCGCGATTTGGCATAGCTCACCACCTCGGTCTCTGAAATCTTGGGGCTCGTGATTGCAGCTAGCGAAACGACTCTGTTGCGGTCGTGGATCAGCAGGCCACGTGCCTCCTTGTTCCCGAGGCGCGCGAGTCTGACCCTCTGGAAGACGCTCATCCCCTGAATCAGCGTCGGGAGGTTGACCTGGCTGGCGTCCATGGCATCCGTCTCACCATCGCGCACCATCTCCCGTGCGAATACCGCCAGGTCCGTGCCCAGCACCGCGGCCAGAGCGGCCTCGGCCCGATCGTCGTTGACTTCGCCGGTAGGGCTTCCGATCGCCGCCTCCAGGTCCATACCCAGGAACCCGAGGACACGCTCGATTGTGGCCCGCCCGGTGAGCGGGTTGGCTTCCAGGGCGTCCACGAGAGCCGGTGTGCGCAGCAGGCGTTCCTGGTTATTCGAGATGATGTCGACGATGCGCCGGCTGGGCAGGCCGGCCAGGAACGTGAGGGTCGCGGCATCGGCCGCGGGATTGAGGGCGACCTTCTCGCAGCGCTCCTCGTCACCGCGAAACGTCTGGGCCAGATGCGAGAGGATCGCCGGGTGTGCATCGCCCTGGAGCACGGCATCCATTACTGTGCCCGGCAGGTTCTCGAGGCTCTTTCGCGCGAGGTCTTTCACCTCGGCATCCGGATCGTGCATCAGGGCAAAGAGAACCGTCGCGAGTTCTAGAGGCGGGAGGGGCAGGGCGCCTCTCGCGGCCATCAGGCGTGCGTCCCGAGGAGCGTCGCGTCGCGCGTAACGTTCCGCCTGGCGCGAGAGCGTCAGCCGGATCGGTATTCGGTCGTTGGTGTCGGGCACGCGATTCGTCTTCCCTCGCCGCCAGGGCGCTGCATCTGTCGAAGTCCGGGGCCTTGCTAGGACGCCGCGGCCTTCGCGGCGGCGGCCGCCGCCGCGATTTTTTCCCGCACCTGTGCGGGTGCCTCTTCGTAGTGTGAGAACTCCATATGGAACTCACCCTGGCCGCTCGTCATGCTGGTCAGAGCGCTTGCGTACTCCAACATTTCGGCCATGGGGACCTGTGCCTGAACCACGGCGCTCGCCCCCTTCGCTTGGCTGGACTGGACTTTTCCACGCCGGCTCGACACGTCGCCCATGATGTCTCCCACGAAGTCCGCAGGGGCGGAGATCTCGGCATTCATGATCGGTTCGAGCAGGGTGGGCTTTGCCTTCTCGACGGCCGCCTTGAAACCGAAGGAGCCCGCCAGCTTGAAGGCCATCTCGTTGGAGTCAACGGAGTGGTGCTTGCCATCGATGCAGCGCACGCGGATGTCGACCACCGGGTAACCGGCGAGCGGACCCTCACCACAGGACTCGATGACGCCCTTCTCGACCGCCGGGATCAGGTTGCGGGGGATCGAGCCGCCGACGATTTCGTCCAGGAACTCGACTCCTTCCCCACGGGGGCGGGGCTCCACGGTCAGATAGCAGACCCCGTACATCCCTTTACCTCCGGTCTGCTTCTTGAGCTTGCCCTCCACGTTTTCCGCCTTGCGGGTGATGGTCTCGCGGTAGGGCACCTTCGGCGTCTTCAACTCGACCTCGACGTCGAACATCCGCTTGAGTTTCTGCACCGTGGTTCGCACGTGGAGTTCGCCCATTCCCGAGAGCAGGAATTCGCCGGTGGCTGGCTCGCGTCCCAAATGGAGCGTCGGGTCCTCCTCCACCAGGCGCCCGAGAGAGGTGTACACCTTGTCCTCGTCGCCCTTCGATTTGGCCGAAATCGCGTAGGAGATCACGCCCTGCGGAATCTCGATCTGCGGGAGTGCGACACCGGCTTTCTCAGCAGTGAGGGCATGGCCCGTATGCACCGATTTGAGCTTTGCCACGGCCACGATGTCACCCGGTCCCGCTTCGCCCACGTCTGAGTGTCCGGAACCCTGAAGCACGAGGAGCTTACCGAGCCGCTCCTTCTTGCCGGTTGTTGCATTGAGCACGGTGCTGTCGTGTTCGAGCTTTCCCGACACGATGCGCAGCACCGAGAGGGTGCCCGCGTAGCGATCGATCAGCGTCTTGATCACCAGGGCGGAAAAAGGACCCTCGGCGCTCGGCTCCACAGGGTCCCCGTCAGTGGTTATACGGGGGCGTGTTTCAGCGGCTGACGGCAGGATGGTGCTGACTGCCCGCAACAGCAGCGGCACTCCGATTTTCGAGAGGGCCGCTCCGCACAGGACCGGCGTGAGCTTGCCCTCGCGAGTGCTCCGGAGCAGGCCCTGCACGAGTTCTTCCTCGCTGAGCTCACCTTCTTCCAGATACTTCTCCAGCAGTGCATCGTCGCACTCGGCGACGCTTTCCGTGAGCGCCTCGCGCGCGGTCGCCACCTCCTCGGCCAACTCGTCCGGCACGTCGGCCTCTCCCGCGGCGGTAACGAGTTTACTCTCGAGCAGGTCGATGCAACCCCGGAAATCGTCGCCGGCACCGATCGGGAGGGTAACCACAGCGGGATTTGCCCCCATCTCCTTCAGGTATTCGATCGTGCGCTCGAGGTCTGCGCGCTCGTGGTCCATACCGTTCACGAAGGCGAGCAACGGAATCCCGTGTTCTCGGCTGTGCAGGAACATGCGTTGACTTCCGACTTTTGCGCCATCGACACCGGAGATCACGAGCACGGCGCCATCCAGTCCGCCCAGGGCGACACGTCCGTCGGCCTGGAAGTTGGAGTCTCCGGGTGTGTCGATCAGGGTGAGGTGCTTGTCATTCCAATCAAAGCCGTAGATCGATGAGCTGATCGTCGTGTGGCGTTCCTTCTCTTCCGGCAGGAAGTTGAGACTCGATGTGCCTTCGGTGACGCTGCCGAGCTCGTGGGTCGCGCCTGCGGTGTGAAGCAGCGCTTCGCCCAGCGAGGTCTTCCCGTCGCCCGAATGCCCCACCAGAGCGAAGTTGTAGGTATCGCCGACCTTGACGTTGTTCATTCGGAACTCTCCTTTTGGGACCTCTCGGCCTGGGGGCGGTTTTTTTCAAAGATGATGCGCAGACCCTCGAGGGTCAGAAAGGGCTCGACGCGTTCGATCGTCCGGCTTTCGTCCGCGACCCGGTGGGCGAGGCCGCCGGTCGCGATCACCCGCGATGCCTCGCCGAACTCGCCGCGGATTCGTTGGATCAAGGAGTCGACCACGCCGGCGAATCCGAACAGCAGTCCGGATTGAAGCGCTCCGGTCGTTGTCTTCCCGATCACCGTCTTCGGTCGGGCGAGTTCTACCCGGTGCAGCATGGAGGCCCGGCTGAAGAGGGCCTCCATTGCAGTGTGGATGCCCGGGAAGATCACTCCTCCGAGATACTCCCCATTCTCCGAGACACAGTCGAACGTGATCGCCGTCCCGAAGTCGACGGTGATGATGGGGCCACCGAATATTTCCAAGGCCGCCACGGAGTTGACGATGCGATCGGCACCCACCTCTCTCGGGTTTTCGCAGCGGACGGGCATGCCGGTTCGGATCCCGGGACCCACCACCAGGGCGCGCTGGTCGAAGAGCTTCGAGGCGACGCGCTCCCAGATCGGGAGCAACGGTGGCACCACGCTCGAAATGATCACATCGGTGACGTGGGTGCCGGCGCGTCCAGCGTGGTCGAAGAGTGCCGCAACCGTGAGCGCCACTTCGTCGGAGGTCTGCTCCGTGTGAGTCGCGAGGCGCCAGTGCTGTGTCAAATCGCTCTTGCCCTCGGCGGTGTAGTCGAAGAGGCCGAGCGCGACGTTCGTGTTTCCGATGTCGATCACGAGCAGAGTCGTTGCGCTCTCTTTACCGGCCGTCACGTCGTGAGCACTCACGTGCTCTCCTTCGCAATCGTCACGTCGCCTGCGATCACCCGGGTTTCCTTGCCGTCGTCCAGAACCAGGCGGAGCGCCCCGTCAGCATCGATGCCGCGGGCGATCCCCTCGATCTCCGTGCCCGCCAGATCCACGACGCAGATGCGTCGCCCGGCCATTTGGAATCGCTTCTCGAATTCCGGGCGCACGGTCTCGAAGCCGGAGGCCGTGCACGCGTCGAGAACGCGCTCGAGCCGATTGTACAGCCGGCGGGTGAATGCGCGGCGGTCGATGCTGTGGCCGGCGTGACTCGCCAGACTGGTGGCCCGGTGCCGGAACTCGTTCGGGAGGCTCTCGCGCTCGACGTTGAGATTCACGCCGATGCCGAGCACGAGGTGGGAGATTTGGGTCGCCTCGGCCGTGAGCTCCATCAGGATCCCCGAGGCCTTGAGGCCGCCCAGGAGCACATCGTTGGGCCATTTGATCTCAACCGCATCCGGATCGGGAAGACTGTCCTCGATGGCACCTGCCACCGCCACGGCCGCCGCCAGGATCCAGCAGGGCGCCTCGGCCGTGGTGAGCTGCGGGCGCAGGAGGATCGACGTGTAGAGGTTGCGGTACGGCGGTGAGAAGAAGCTGCGCCCGAGGCGCCCGCGCCCGGCGGTTTGGCCCTCGGCCACCACGGTTGCACCGTGCGGCGCGCCTTGCCGGGCGAGCTCCTGGGCGGTGCGGTTGGTCGAGTCCACGCTCTCCAGCCAGTGGAGGTCCCGGGCAAGCCAGCGTGTCTCGAGACCGGGGAGGAGTTCCTCGGGATAGAGACGATCCGGCGTTTCTACGAGACGGTAACCATCTCCGGCTGCCGCCTGGATCCCGTAGCCGAGGGAGCGGAGCGTCTCCACGTGCTTCCAGACCTGGGCGCGTGAGCGTCCGAGATCTCCGGAGAGGGTCGCCCCGGAGCAGCTCTCGCCCGCTGCCCGGCGCAGGGCGTCGAGAACGCGTGCCGTTTCCTCGCGCATCAGTTGGCCGCTCCGATGCTGTGGGGTCGAAGCTCCATGGATACGTCGGCGGCCGGCGCCGAGTGGGTGAGGGCACCGATCGAGATGCGCTCGACGCCGGTCTCGGCGACCGCGCGTACGTTTTCGAGTGTGATGCCTCCGCTTGCCTCGAGGCAAGCGCGGCTGCCGACGCCGGCGACGATCGCGCGCAGTTCGTCGGGTGTTCGGTTGTCGAGCAGCAGGAAGTCGGCGCCCGCGTCACAAGCGGAAACGGCGTCGTCCACCGACTCCACTTCGACCTGGACGCGCACGCCGGCGGGTGCCGCCGCCAGCGCCGCCTTCACCGCTGGAGTCACGCCGCCTGCGAGCATCAGATGGTTGTCCTTGACCAGGATGCCGTCGAATAGGCCCATGCGGTGGTTGACGGCTCCACCGACGGCGGTCGCATACTTGTCGAGTACGCGCCAGCCCGGGAGGGTTTTGCGGGTATCGACGATGTGCACGCCGGTTCCCGCCACCGCGTCGACGAAGCGGCGTGCGTGTGTGGCTACGCCACAGAGTCGCTGGAGAAAGTTGAGTGCGGTGCGTTCGGCGACCAGCAGTGCGTGCGAGCGGCCCGACAGCTGGGCGAGTACGTCTCCCGGACGGGCGTAGGATCCCTCGGCCGCCTGCGGCTCGACGCGCGCCGCCGGGTCGAGTTCGCGGATCACAGCGGTGGCCACGTCGATCCCGCAAGTGACGAGCGGTGCGCGGGCTTCGATGACTGCGTTTGCCTGGGGGTCCGATTCGGCGACTGCCGGGGTGGTGAGGTCGCCCGGGCCCACGTCCTCGTCGAGCGCGAGTTCGAGGAGCCGTCGCCAGCTTTGCGCCGGGGGCAAGGGGGGGAGGCCTTGCATGACCCGATTCTAGGCGACTTCACTGTTCGCAGGGCGCCCCTTCGGTGGGTCCGGTCGGTTGGCGTCTCCGTTCGGGATGGCCTGTGGGCGGCGCCGGGCAAGCCGCTCGGGGGCCCTAGTCGTCGGTTCCGCCCTTCATGCGCCGGATCTCCTCGCGGATCAGCGTCTCGGTGAGCTGTGGGATCACCTCCCAGGCGATCTGTTCCACGCGTGCGACAGCCTGGCGCACGATCTGGTCAGAGAGGTCTCCCAGGCTCTCCCAGGCAATCTTTTCCAGCGTGTCGTGGAGGCTTTCGCGCAGCCGGGGCGACACCTCGGCCAGGGCCGTGGCCGCCAGGGCGGAGGCGTCGTCGGTTGCAGCGATGGGCTCGGGCTCAACGACGAGTTCGGTCTCGGCGGTTGGCTCTGCCCCTGGAGTGAAGACTTCGAAGGCGATCTCTGCTTCCGCCGGCGGCGTGGCGGGGGCCCGGCTCCCGAAGGCGGACTCGCCCCCGGCTGCGGCGACGGGCTCGTCCGCACCGATCGTGAAGAGCGGTTCGTCTGGGTCGAGTCCGAGCGGCTCGGCCGCCAGGGTCGTGAAGGGGCCGGCGAGTTCATCAGAATCGGGTGCTGTGAAGGGGCCGGCGAGTTCATCAGAATCGGGTGCTGTGAAGGGGCCGGCGAGTTCATCAGAATCGGGTGCTGTGAAGGGGCCGGCGAGTT
>PBYF01000088.1 GCA_002729515.1 Deltaproteobacteria bacterium | reverse complement strand
CTCCCGTGCCCGTGCGATCCCGCGTGCACCTCGGTGTGGTCCGCCTGCGCGCTCCCGTGCCCGTGCGATCCCGCGTGCACCTCGGTGTGGTCCGCATGCGCGCTCCCGTACCCGGACTCTCGATTCTCGCACCCGGTCGATACGAGGGAGAGGAGCAGCAGGGCGCCGATCAGATCGATTCTGGTAAGCGTCTTCGAGGTCTTCATTTCAGGACTCCTTCGCCCGTGAGCCGCTCGAGGGTGATCACGAGCCGATGTGCAGTCGTTCCGGCCTCGACGAGGGAGTGCCGGGCCGCGAGCAGCTCCACCTGCACCGTGTGCAGATCGATGTAGGGGTAGCGGCCCTTCTCGTAGCCTCGCTGTGTCTCTACGAGGGTCTTCTCGAAGCGGGGGATTACCTCGTGGCGGAGAACCTCTGCGCGATGAATGCTGTGCTGCATCTCCTGGTAGATCTCGTAGAGAGTCGTGTGGACGCGGACGCGCTCGGACTCGGTGTCCGCGCGCGTGCGTGCCACCGCTGCGCGCGACTCCGCCACGCGACCCTGATTGCGGTCGAATACCGGGAACGGGACCGTGAGCCCCGCGACGAGGGCCCAGTCGCCGGTGAGTTCGAACTTCCGGACCCCCACGTTGGGGGTGACGGTCGGCCAGCGGCGGGCGCGCGCCAGGTCCAGCCGCGCTTCGGCCACCCGTTCCTCGGATGCGAGGCGCGCCAGCTTGGGATTGCGATCGATGCGCGCCGCGAGTTCGTCGAAGCCGGGCACTTTGGGGAGCTCGAGCAGATCTCCCTCGACGCGGCTGAACGAGGGAGCGGTCTCGCCCCACTGCGCGGCCAGGCGATGGAGTGCGACCGATCGCTCGTGGCTGACGTCGTCTCGGGCGAGGCGTTCGGTCGCAAGCTCCGCCCGGGCCCGCATCAGCTCCGCGTTCGGTGCCCGACCCGCCCGCACGCGCCGCTCCACCGCAGCCACCGTGCGCTCGCTTAGCGCCATGGCCTCGTCGGTGGCTCGCAGGTGCGACTGGGTCTCGAGGCAGCTGAGGAAATGCTGGGCGGTCTCCGCCGCGACATCGAGGCGGAGGATCCGTGCATCGAGCTGCGTCTGCTCGCTGCGCGCGCGCTCCACCCCGACCCGCCGCCCGCGAAGTCCGGGCTCGATCGCCCAGGCGATGCTGAGCGTCGTCTCCGCGCTCTCGAAGCCGAGATTGGTGTTCTGGCCGCCGATGTTCTCGAAGAGGAGATCCACCTGGGGGTTGGGAAGCAAGCCCGCCTGCTCGAGCCGCCCCTCCTGCTCGGCGATCCTGAAGCCGAACGCCGCGAGCTGCTTGTTCCGTGCGAGCGCCCGATCGACGGCCTCACGCAGGTTCAGCTCCTGGGTCGTCTCCGCTCCGACGCTGCCGGAGACCACCAGCTGGCCGGCCAGCGCGACGACCACCAGAAGAGTCGGCCTGCGCTTGCGAAGATGCGCGAGCGAGATGCAGCCGCGCGCGTTCCTGCGCGCTCGGGTTCGGACGCAAGGAGCTTCTGCGATCCGATCGAATGTCGATGACATGCGGTGAGTCCTGAGTTGATTCCACGGAGCGACGAATGTGAGTCGGAGGTCTTCCGGCGCGGCCGGAAGGTTCGAAACACGGATGTGTCGGATGCCACGCGAAGCGGCGTGACGCGACTGACGAGTGCTAGGAGAGGGGTGGCGCTCGAGGTCCCGAGGCGACGGGTACGCCGGTGGACGCCCCCGGAGCCCCACTGTGCGGGTACCACGTCTGGGCTGCGTCCGCTGAGGAGAACTCTCCGGCCGCCGCGGAGAGCGCGAAGGACCCGAGTTTCTTTCCCGCGTCGTTCGACGCCACGGCGGGCGAGTCGATGTGGGAGTGGCGGTGGACGCGATCGTCGCAGATGCCGACGATGCGGTCGCCTGCATCGAGCATTGCGTGCAGCGCGTGGTGCTTCGGCTCGAGTTCGTGCGCGACGAAGTGCGTCGTGCACCAGACGCCCGGGAGGGTCCAGACCACCGCGAGCAACGCGGTGCGCAGGCGGGCGCGGCACCTCCACACTCCCAGTCTGGCGGAGCGGCCGCAGCTCACAGCCCTGATCCCTCCGGTCGAAGTGCGATGCATCCCTCTCCCGATCACTTCAGGTATGCCTTCACGACGTCTACCAACTCATCGGCAGCCGCCACCTGCTCTGGAGTGGGCGGCTGGCTGGGGTCGATCACGTGCTCCCGGATGTGCCCCTCGACGATCTGGGCCATCAAGCCGTTGAGCGCGCCCCGCGTCGCGGCGATCGTCTGGAGCAGGGAGGTGCAGTCGCTCTCGCCCTCGAGGGCCTTCTCGATCCCCTGGATCTGGCCTCGGATCCGGCGGACGCGGGCCAGCAGTTTCCTGCCATCTCGGTCGATGTGGGCCACGGGGTTATAAGTATACCCCAGTATAGTATTTAGATAAGGGGGACCAGGGTGCCGGTTGCGAGGGCCGAAGCGGGTCGTCCCTCGCGCCGGAAGGGATCGCGGGGCAGGGGACGGGTCCAGACTGGGATGCATCGATACAGGCTGGTGGTGGGCGCGGAAACCGGAGCCGTATAGAGCCGTGAGTCGCCTGGGATGACGCAGTGGTGCCGCGGTGTGCGGACCCTCGCAAGCCAGGAGACGCAACCTCTGGTCATTGCTCGGGCTCCGGGCGATCTTCTGAGCAGCGGGTCTGGGGTTCGATGCCTTCCCGTGGCGCATCGAACCCAGACCCTCAAGCAGCTGGGTAGACGGCGCCGCCGTCGAGCTTCAGGATCGCACCGGTGGTGAAGCCCGACGCGGCACTGGCCAGGTAGAGCGCGGCGCCGCAGATCTCGTGGGGCTCGCCGCCGCGGCCGAGCGGCACGAACCGGCGCAAACCTTCGATCATCTCGGGACTCCATGCCTTGCTGATGTCGGTCATGAACGGGCCCGGCATGATGCAATTGACCCGCACCTTGGGCGCAAAGGCCCGCGCCATGCTCAGGGTGAGGTTGTGGAGTCCGGCCTTCGCCGCGCCGTAGGGGACCTCGCTGGGCGTCGCTGCTACAGCGGCGATGCTGCTGACGTTGATGATCGAGCCGCCTTCGGCACCAGCCATGTGGGTGCCGAGTCGTGCCGAGAGCCGGAAGGCGCCCTTGAGGTTCACGGCCAGCACCTTGTCCCAGAGTTCTTCACTCACGTCGGCTAGCGAGGGGTAGATCGGCGACATGCCCGCGTTGTTGACCAGCACGTCGACCCGTCCGAAATGCTCGAGGGCACGGTCAGCGAGCGCGTCACAGTCTGCCCAGCGGCCCACGTGGCACCCGACGCCGAGCGCCGCGCGCCCCGTCTCAGCACGCACTTCCTCTGCGAGTTTCTCGCAGGCTTCGAGCTTGCGGCTCGCAATGACCACGTCGGCGCCGCTTCGCGCGAAGGCCAGGACCATCTCACGCCCGAGACCGCGGCTGCCGCCCGTCACGACGGCGACCCGGTCAGTCAAGTCGAAGAGGCTCACCGGAGAAGTCGCTGCCATGCTGCTCCTCCCGTTTCGTCTGTCACCGCTACATGTAGGTCTTGGTCGGTTTGCGGAAGCGCCAGCCCTTCTTTTCCATGCAGAGGCTCTGGTGCTGCAGGGTCTTCTGGTCGCGTGCACGCTGGAGCATGTTGCGCTTCAGGGCGCGCTTCAGGTGCGGCAGACCCATCTCGAGCCAGCACTCCATCTGTGCGAGGCGCACCTCTTCGTCTTTACATGTGCGCTGCGAGTGCATCCACTTGTTACAGGTGCGCAATACTTCCCTGCGAATGCGCTCCGGCGCCTCGTCGATGGTCTCCATTGCCTTGTCGGTCGTCTTCTGTTCTTCGGCGGGTATCCCGCACGAGCAGAGGACGAGCGCGAGCGGGAACATGCGGAAAATGGTGCGCAGCATCGGTAATGAGCGTACCATGCCCACGGGGACGTGCCGGTTGTCGTGCACCCACTTCGAGGACTACCCTACCCCCTGGGAGACGAGGAGGCCTGCCCCATGGTCGATGATCTCGGGGACGATCCGTACTTCGAAAAGCCACGTGATTCTCGCGACTTCGATGCCGGCCTCGTCCGGGAATCGCTGGATGTCCTGCCTGTCCGCGAGGCGGTGATCCTGGCTTCTGCGGACACCGTGACCGAGGCCATGCGCTCCATGCAGCGGGAGCACCGCGGGTGCGTCCTCGTGACGGACGACGGCACCAAGGAGAGCAAGCTGCTCGGGATCTTCACCGAGCGGGACGTGTTGCTGCGCATCGTGGACCGGGGCAAGAACCCGGCCACCCTGGGAATCGCCGAGGTGATGACCCCCGACCCCGAGTGCCTGGCGGTAGATTCCACGGTGGCGCACGCCCTCAACAAGATGAGCGTGGGCGGCTTTCGTCACATCCCGGTCGTGGACCAGGAGCACCGGCCGGCCTTCGTGGTGTCGGTGCGCGATGTCGTCGGGTTCCTCGTCGAGGCCTTCCCGCGCGAAATCCTCACGCTCCCCGGCGAAGATACTTCTCCGAAGACCCGCGAGGGGGCCTAGCCCAGGAGCCCCGCCTGGCCATCGCCGGGAGCTAGGCTTCCACCGCCTCCCCGGGAGGTCCGCACATGCTGCCCCGGCGCCCCGATGCCAAGCCGGTCGAGACGCTGTCGAATTTGCGGCGGATGATGCCCTTCATCTCGCCGCGCCGGAATGACTCGGTCTTCTACATGTTCCAGGATATCGAGGTCGAGGCCGCCCTCGAGTTCCTGGAGAAGAAGAACCGCGAACGGTCGCAAGACCGCCCGGTAACGCTCTTCCACCTCTTGCTGCGGTCGATGAGTCAGGCGCTCCGGCTGCGCCCTGGCGTCAACCGTTTTGTCAAAGGCGGGCGGCTCTGGCAGCGCGATGGCGAGTGGCTGACGTTTAGCGCGAAGCGCGAGATTTTCGACGGCTCGCCGATGATTACGGTGAAGCGGCGCT
Source organism: Deltaproteobacteria bacterium (assembly GCA_002729515.1). Classification (GTDB taxonomy): domain Bacteria; phylum Myxococcota_A; class UBA9160; order UBA9160; family SMWR01. Next base: position 12,624 of record PBYF01000088.1, on the reverse strand, counting down.
TTCATCCCGACACCGAGACTCTCGACGAGATGGTGGACGCTGTCTACGACCGGCTGAACCCACAGCGCGCTGGCGAGAAGACGCAGGCTGACAAGGAGGTGGGCTGGTTGCTCCGTTTGCCCACACCCGTTGTCGGCCTGTTGATCAAGCTGCTGGGCTGTCTCGACTATTTTGGCTTGGTGCCACGCAGCCTGATCGACGCGGATCCCCTGTACACTTCGCTTTTCGTCGCAAACCTCGGCTCGATCGATTACCCGGCCGGCCACCACCACCTCTGGGAATACGGCACGTGCTCGATCTTCGGAGTGATTGGCCGGATCGAGCCGGGAGCGAGCGGTCGCCGCAAGATCCAAATGGCCTGGACCTACGACGAGCGCATCGAGGACGGGCTGTACTCCTACTACACGCTCGAGGGCATTCGGGAGCGCGTGGAGAGCCCGGAGCTGCTCGAACTCTCGACCGAAACCCTGGCTGATCGTCCTCGGGAGGGTGCGATTCGCTGAGCCGCCCGTTGCGGGGCGGCGGCTTGCTGCCTCGTTGCGCGTGCTTAGCTTTGAGGCACATGCCGGAAGTGCGCACGGAAAACGCCGGAAAAAGAGATCTGTACGAGGTGCTCGGAGTCGCCCGGGACGCCGGTGCCGACGAGATTCGCAAGGTCTACCGGAAGCTTGCGCGTCGCCATCACCCGGACGTGAACCCCGGCGACGCCGCCGCCGAGGAGGCTTTCAAAGCTGTCTCCCAGGCCCACGCCGTTCTCTCCGATGTGGACCGTCGGCGCGACTACGACGAGTTCGGAGAGGTCGCACTCGAAGTCGGCTTCGACGCGGAGAAGGCGCGCGAGGCTCGGGCGTCCTTCGAGCAGCGATTCGGTGATGGCTCGACGGGCTTTGGCAGTGGGGGGGGCGAGAGTTTCCAGTTTGGTGGGCTCGAGGACCTCTTCTCCGATCTCTACGCACGGCGCGGCTGGAGCGAAGGGCCGCGCGGTCGGCGCGGGCCGGATCTCGAGGCGGAACTCGAACTCGATTTCCTCGAGGCCGTCTGCGGCGGTGAGAAGCGGCTTTCCTTTGCTCTTCCGGGTCCCGACGGAGAGCTTCGGCCCGAGACGCTGACCGTTGCCATTCCGCCGGGCGTAGCCGATGGCGGGCGCATCCGGCTCCGGGGCAAGGGCGGTGTGGGTTCCGGCGAAGGTCTGCCCGGCGATCTCTACGCGCGGGTGCGAGTGCGGCCTCACCCGTTCTTCCGCCGCGAGCAACTCGACGTCTACTTTGATCTGCCCCTCAGCGTCAGCGAGGCGGCGCTCGGAGCGCAAGTGAGGGTGCCGACGCTCGACGGGCGTGCCACGCTGACGGTTCCCGCCGGTACGGACTCCGGTGCCAAGCTCCGGCTGCGCGGTAAGGGCGTTTCGAACCCGGCGGGAGGCGGGGCGGGTGACCTCTACGCCATAGTCCAGATCCGCGTTCCGCGTGGCCTCTCGCCCGAGGCAGGGGAGCAACTCGAGAAGCTCGACAGCGCCTCCGGGGACGAGCTGCGCAGGGGGCTCTTCTGATGTCGAAGCCGGTTCGCATAGAAGTGGTGCTCGAGTTTCTCGGTGTCGAGCCGCAGGATCTCGTGCGGCTGCGGCGGGAGGGTCTCTTCGAGTCCGATTGGCTCGAACCCGAGGTTGCCGAGGAACTGCGTGTGGCGGTGGCGCTGATGCGCGATCTCGGCGTGAATGCGGCCGGCGTCGAAGTGGCGCTTCGCCTGCGGCGGCGGCTGCTCACGCTCGAGGGGCGCACGGGAAGCTCGCTGCGGCGGATCCTCTCGGAGCTCCCCCCCCCCTGATCCACGTTTCGGACAGCTCTTTTTTTAGGCTTTCGAAAGAATCATTCTTCCACCGGGTTGGAAGATTTCTTCCCAGGGTCCGCTAGGGCCAGCGTTCCCAGTTCGCCGCATTCCGTCGTGTTTGCAACGGGTTGTCGAGCTACTCCAGGTCGGGCATGGATGTTGCTGTGTACGGCGCACGACAGGTTCGTGAACGCCGTGCAGAGCCACCCCAAGGGGTTGGCGCACCACGGTGTCGAACGCCGCATCTGACTGGGCCGCTGGGGAGCGCCAGAGGGTGCGGCGTCCCGGGGCCCGGCCGAAACGGCCGGGTCCCCGTCACGTTTGCGGGTGTGCGATCCTGGCTGTCGTGAGACCTACGTCCCCGGTCGGGCGCGCTGCGCGGACACGTTTGCGGGCAGACGACGGCCGGCTGCGGCGTGGCCGCCGCAGCCGGGAGCGCATCCGCCGCGCTGCGCGGGAGCTCTTTCGGGAGCGTGGCTTCGACGGCGCCACCCTGCGTGCCATCGCGGAGCGCGCGGGCATGGGCGCGAGTTCGATCTACCGCCACGTCGAGACGAAGGAAGAACTCCTCGTGCAGGAACTCGCCGACCTCCAGGAGGAGGCGTGGGCACGCTTTCGCAGTGCCGACCCGCACAACGCGCCGGTCCGCGGGCGGCTGCACGCCTTCTTCGCCTCCCAGCACGAGCTGCTGGCCCGGGAGAAGGATCTCACCGTGATCGCCCTGCGCGCCACCACGTATCCCCATCAGCGGGTGGCGCGCAACGTATTGGCACTGCACGACCGCACCATTGGCCTGATTGCGGAGATCCTCCAGGCCGGTCGCGCTCACGCCGAACTCGACCGCGAAGTCGACGTGCTGGCGGCGTCGCGCACGCTGTTTCACGCGACGAGTGGTGCGCGGATCTCGTGGGCCAATGGCCTCATCGACGAGGAGGGTTGCCGCCAGGCCATCGCCGTGGCCGTCGACCAGCTCTTCCGCGGCATCGGCGCCTGATACCTGGGATCTCAGAGATCGGTGTCGTGTTCGACTTCGGCGGTCTTTGCGGACAACCACGCGTCGTAGTCGGGGCCTTCCCAGCAACGGTAGTCGCCGCGCCGTGTGAACTCCGCGTTGCGGTGGTATAGCCAGGCGTTCAGGCGGTTGGGCCGCGAGGAATCCCGCTCGCCGATCTTCTTGGCGGGAACTCCGGCGAGGATCGCGTGTGGCGGGAAGATCCGTCCCTCGGGAACGATTGCACCGCCGGCGACGATCGAGCCCGCACCGATCTCGGCCCCATCCATGATCACCGCTCCCGGTCCGACCAGGACCGCGTTACCCAGCGTGCAGCCGTGAACCGTAGCGTGATGTGCGATCGAGCAGAAGTCGCCGATGCGCGTGGGTGTGTCGAAGCCCACGTGGAGCATCACGAAGTCCTGGATGTTTGCGATGCGCCCGACCGCGATCTCCTGACATTCCGCACGGGCCACGGCATTGTGCCACACCGAAGAGCCCTCTCCGATCGAGATCTTCCCGTAGAGCTGGGCGGTCGGTGCGATCCATACCGATTCGTGAATGGATCGGAGCGAATCGCCGGGAGCCGCATCGCCCCGCACGTTCACGCGAAGCTCGCGGCCTGGAAGACCGCCCGCACGCGTTCGCGGAGATCCGCGTCCGTGAAGTAGTCGATGGTCGTCATGGCCAGGGCCTTTGCCCCATCGAGCGCAGCCTCGTCGCCCATTTCCGATCCCGCCCATTTTGCGAACTCGGCGTTGTGAATGGTCACGTGCTGCGGCGCCGCGGCGAGCATCGGGTGGATCGCCGGGATCCGGTAGCTCACGTTGCCGAGGTCCGTGCTGCCCTGGACCGCCGGGGGGAGCCGGTCCCAGGGAAGGAACTCGCGTCCGAGTGCTTCCGCATTGCTTTGGAAGGCCGCTGCGAGCGGCTCGTTGTAGAGGATGTCGCGGTAGTCGGCCTCGCCCCAGTGCACTTCGATCTCGCAGCCGGTGGCCTGGGCACCCGCTCGGAAGCAGGATTCGACGCGTTGCTTCAGCGGTTCGAGGGGTTCGAAGCCCGCAGCGCGGACGTAGAAGTGTCCAGCCGACCGCTCGGGCACGACGTTCGGCGCCTGACCTCCGTCGGTGATGATGCCGTGTATTCGTTCGTTTCGACCGATGTGCTGGCGCAACGCAGCGACTGCCTGGTAGCCCACAACCATGGCGTCGAGGGCGTTCAGGCCGCGTTCCGGTAGCGCGGCCGCGTGCGACGCCTGGCCGTGGTAGACGACGTCGAGTTCGGCCATGGCGATGCAGGGCATGCTCGCCAGATTCACGCTGGCCGGGTGGATCATGAGCGCCGCGTCGACACCCTCGAAGGCTCCCGCGCGTGCCATTAACTCCTTGCCGCAGCCGTGCTCCTCTGCGGGCGTGCCCAGGACGCGCACCCGTCCGGGCAGGTCTGTGCCGAGCTTTGCCAGCGCCAGGCCCGCACCGACGCTCGCTGTGGCGATCAGGTTGTGGCCGCACGAATGGCCGATTCCGGGTAGCGCGTCGTATTCCGCCAGCAGCGCGACGCAGGGCGCGTCGCTGGGGCCGAAGTCCGTCGCGAAGGCTGTCTCGAGCCCGTGGGCGCCTGCGGTGACCTCCAGGCCGTTGCAGCGCAGCGCTTCGACCAGCAGTGCTGCGGCCTCGCGTTCCTCGAAGGCGAGTTCGGGCTCTGCGTGAATTGCGTGCGAAATGTGCAGAAGCTCATCGCGCATCGCGGCGACGGCGCTGCACACGGCCTGCTTGAGCTCCTCGGTTCGCCCGCTCATGGGCAGAGTGTACTCCGAACCGAGTGGTAGAATGCGGCGGCTACCTGGGGCGGGAGGTCGGATGCGCGCAGTCGTGGTCGAAAGCTGGATGGATCCGCGTGAGCTCTGCGTGGGGGAGGTCGGTGAGCCGGAGGTGCGCCCCGGCACGCTCGGGATCGAGGTGCGCGCCGCGGGCTGCAACTTCTTCGACATCTTGATGGTGAAGGGGGAATACCAGGTGCGGCCCCCCTTCCCCTTCGTACCGGGCGCCGAGGTGGCCGGCGTAGTGACGAAGGTGGGAGAAGGCGTCGAGGGCTTTGCGGTCGGCGACCGCGTGTTCGGTGCCCCGGGTCTCGGCGGCTTTGCCGAGCGTGCCGTGATGCCCGCCTTCGGCAGCTATCGGCTTCCCGATGGCGTGTCGTTCGAACAGGGCGCGGCGCTGCCCATCATCTACCCCACCTCGTACATGGCGCTCATCCACCGCGCGAACCTCCAGTCCGGTGAGGATCTCCTCGTGCACGCCGCCGCCGGCGGTGTGGGCATTGCGGCCGTTCAGATCGGAAAGGCTCTCGGCGCGCGGGTCATCGCCACGGCCGGCGGCACCGAGAAGCTCGAGATCGCGCGCGAGAACGGTGCGGACGACACCATCGATTACCGCGAGGAAGACTTCGTCGAGCGCGTGAAGGCGCTCACCGACGGCAAAGGTGCCGACGTCATCTACGATTCCGTGGGCGGCGAGGTCTTCGACAAGTCGCTCAAGTGCATCGCCTGGAACGGGCGCTTGCTCGTGATCGGCTTCGCCAGCGGAACGATCCCGAGCGTCAAGGCGAACCGCATCCTGCTCAAGAACATCGCCGTCACTGGGCTCAACTGGGGCGGACACGCCGTGAAGGAGCCGCAGAAGATCCCGGCGGTGATGCAGGAACTCTTTGCTCTTTACGCCGAAGGGAAGATCTGCCCGGTGATCTACCGGACCTACCCGCTCGAGGAACTCCCGGAAGCGCTCGCGGCGCTCGGCGGCCGGCGCAGCTACGGGAAGGTCGTCGTGACGCCTTGAGCAGCGCCGGGCCTTTCGGACCCGGCGGCGGGTCTCAGTCGAAAGGGGACTCCCGCGAGGTGGCGAAAGACGGCGTTACCGTCAATTCGCTCCAGCCCGGCTTCCACGATACCGACCGGGTGCGGCGGCTCGCGGGTAGCGACCTCGAAGGGTTCGCCAACCAGGTGCCAGCCGGCTTCATCGGCCGTGCGGACGATTTTGGAAGCATTGCGGTGTTTCTTTGTTCGGAGCCGGCACGTTTTCTCACCGGCTGTGGAATTCACGTGGACGGCGGAGCGTACACCGCGCTGCTCTAGGCGGAATCCTCATCCAGGAGCTTCAGGTCCACGCTGCCGGTCACGTGGTTTCCGAGTTCGTTGCGCCCGACGATGTCGACGCTTACCACACCGTCCTCTTTGGCGGTGACGGTTCCGGTGAGCGTCATGGTGTCACCTGGGTAATTCGGCGCACCCAGCCGGATGTCGACTTTCGTGAGCAGTGCATTGGGACCGGCCCAGTCCGTCACGAAGCGGCCGACGTATCCGTTCGTGGTGAGAATGTTCATGAAGATGTCCTTCGAGCCACGCTGCACGGCCAGATCGCGGTCGTGGTGCACGTCCTGGTAGTCCCGCGAGGCGATCGCGCCGGCAATGATCACGGTGGGCGTGAGGGGAATGGCCAGCTCCGGCAGCTCGTCGCCTACGGATACGGCGTTGTACCCGAGCGTGGCGGTCCGATGGGTGCTCACTCAGCCCTCCTTTCGCGGCGAATCGACCACGATGCGGCCGAGGCGTGCGCCTTCCTGGGTCTCGCCGCCAAGCGTAGCCTCGACCTGCTTCGCCCACAGCATGAAGCGGTGGATCGGGTAGTCGACGTCCGATCCGATCCCCCCGTGGAGGTGTTGTGCCGCGTGAGTCACGCGGTGGCCGGCGACGCAGGCCCACCAGCGTGCCGCCCCCACCTCGCGCGCCGCAGGAAGCCCCTCGGAGAGGCGCCAGGCGGCCTGCCAGAGCGTGCCGCGCAGGGCCTCGGTGTCGATGAAGGCGTCTGCCGCGCGCACCTGGACCGCCTGGAAGGAGCCGATCGGGCTGCCGAATTGCCGCCGATCGGTGGTGTAGACGGCGGTGCGGCGCAATGCCTCCTCGGCGATGCCGAGCTGCAGGGCGCAGAGTCCGATGCTCGCGCGCTCGAAAAGCCGGGCGGCGCTCTTGGCGTCACCGAGCAGTGCATCGTCGCTCACGCGCACGTCCTCGAGGGCAAAGCGGCCCTGGGGCTCGCGGTTCGTCGTGATCTGTCGCTCGAGACGCGCGCCCTCGGCGCTCGGCTCGATGATGAATACGCGGCACTCGGTGTTGGAGGTGCGTGCCGGCACCAGGATCGCGTCGGCCAGGTGCGCTGCGGGTATGCAGACTTTGAGGCCGTCGAGGTGCCAGCCGGTACCGTCGTGCCGCGCGCGGGTGCGGGGCAGTGCGGGAAGCGCGCTGCCTTCTTCGTGCAGCGCCGCGGTCAATACACCCTCGCCCTCGGCGACCGGGCGCAGCCAGCGCTCCCGCTGCTCTGTGGTGCCGAAGTCGGCGAGCGGAAGCCCGCCCAGTAGCAGCGTTGGAAGTAAGGGCACAGGTGCCAGGTGGCGCCCCTGCTCCGCGAGCACCAGGCAGGTTTCGATGATTCCACAGCCGCCGCCTCCGACCTGCTCGGGCAGGCAGAGCGCCGTCAGGTTCGTCTTGGCGAGTTCCGACCAGAGTGCGCGGTCGTACCACTCACCGCTCTTCTCGAGTTCCTGCAGCCGCGCGTGACCGGTGTGATCGGCGAAGATCTGCGTTGCGAGATCGCGCAACGCCTCCTGTTCTTCGCTGAACGCGAAATCCATCGATCTACTCCTCGGGGTGCCGGTGCTCAGAACTCGGTGTTTCCTGGGCGGGCGCGGGCGGCGGCATCTTGCCGGTTCCCGGTCTGAACTTCAGGAGACGAAAGCGCATGCTGGCCACTTTTTCTCCGTTCTGGTCTCGGTAGGTCAGCAGCTGTGTGATGAAATGACCTTCACCGAGCGCTGTGTGTTTCTCGGGAGAGATCGACTCGATCCTCATCGACACGTTCAGGTGGTCTCCGGGTTTCAGGTAACGCGTGTACTCCTGGGTGCAGTTGGTGGCGACAACGGACGTGAAGCCAGCGGCGTCCAGCATTCCGAAGAGCTCGTTCTGGGGTCCGCGGCTGGCGGCGTCCGGCTTGGGCGGCGGTCGCAGACCGCGCATAGTCCAGGCCTGCAGCATTGTGGGGGGTGCGACGATGCCCCCGTGGATGGACTGCGAGGCGAAGTCGGTGTCCGTGTAGACAGGGTTGGCGTCGTTTACGGCGTCGCACCAGTGCCGGATCATCGGCTGGTTCACCGGGTCCCGCGCCACGTCGGCTGCGCCGACCTCACGACCGACGAAAGTCTGGAACTTCTCGAATAGGGCGTTTGCGTCCACGCGTCTACTTTCCTGCTCGGGGCATGCGAAGCCCCAGGGTTGCTGTGATCACCCGCTGCACCTCGTTCACGCCGCCGCCGAACGTATTGATCTGGCAGCCGCGCCAGTTCTCCTCGATCCGCCCGCGCAGCAACGCGCCTGCCGAGTTCTGCTTGACGGTTCCGCCGACGCCGAGCACTTCCAGAAGCAGCCGGTAGACCTCGATCACGGTCTCGGTGCCGTAGATCTTTACCGCCGAAGCCAGCGCCGGATCGAGGCGACCCTGCTCGAGTTCCCACGCCATCCGCCAGTTCAGTACCTTGAGTGCCTCGCAGCGGGCGCTGGCCCCGCCCAGCGCCATCTGTACCCAGGGCGTCTCGGCAACTGGGACCGCGTCGGGACCCTCGGTGGTGCGGGCCCACTCCGCCACCTCTTCGACGAGCAGCAACGCCAGGCTCCCGAACGCGGCGAGGCCGACGCGTTCGTGGTTGAGTTGCAGCGTGATGAGCTGCCAGCCGCCGTTCTCTTTGCCGACGAGCATATCGGCAGGGACGCGCACGTTCTCGTAGTAGGTCATCGTGGTTACGCCGCCGCCGACGGTCTCGATGGGCGACCAGCTGAAACCGTCCAGCTTCGTGTCGAGGATCAGGATCGAGATGCCGTCGTGTTTGCGTGCGTTGGGGTCCGTCCGGCAGGCGAGCCAGATGTAATCGGCCTGGTTCGCGCCGCTGGTGAAGATCTTGGTTCCGTTCACCAGGTAGTGATCGCCATCGCGGACGGCGCTCGTCTCGAGCGAGGCGAGGTCGGTGCCGGACTGCGGCTCCGTGTAGCCGATGGCGAAGTGGATCTTGCCCGAAAGGATTCCCGGAAGGAAGCGGTGTTTCTGTTCTTCGCTGCCGCGGGCGATGAGCGCGGGACCCACCGTGTTGAGGGTCACGAAGGGAATCGGGGCACCGGCCCTGCGCGCTTCCTCGAACCAGACCAGCTGCTCCAGCGCGGTGCGCCCCTGGCCGCCGTACTCCTCTGGCCAGCCGACGCCGAGCCAGCCGTCGTGTCCCATCCGTTCGACCGTGGCGCGGAAGGTGGGGCCACCCTCGAGTCCGACGAGCCCGGCGCGGACCTCAGGGGTGAGGAGCTTCTCGAAGTAACCGCGGATTTCGGTGCGCAGTGCCTGTTGTTCGGGTGTGAAGTCGATGTACAAGGGGGTCTCGCGCGATCGGGTGGAGGGTGAGGGATAGCATGCTTTCGCCACCCGATGGGAACGGGCCTTCCCCGCCGGCCCGCCTAGCGGATGGACGCGACCTCGAGGAGCAGAGCGGAAATCCGGAGCCAGCCGCTCATGCCGGTGCCACGCGCCGCAGCGGCGCGAAACGCCCCTTTTCCATGAGTCCCAGCGGGCTTTCCTCGTCGTCCGAGGGTCGAAACGGGGGGATGCCGGCCAGCAGTTCGTACAGCGTGACGCCGTAGGCGAAGAGGTCGCTGCGCGTGTCGACGCGCTCGCCGCGCAGCTGTTCCGGGGACATGTAGGCGGGGGTGCCCAGGGCCTGCCCCGACCGCGTCAGGCTCGCGGCGTTTGCGTCGAGGGCAACGCCGAAGTCAGCGATTTTGACCTCGCCGCCCCGCCCCAGCAACACGTTCCCCGGCTTCAGGTCGCGATGCACGATGCCGTGGGCGTGGATCTCCTCGAGCCCCCGCGCTAGTTCGAGGGCCACGAGCGCCCCCGCGCGCGCCGGAAGGCGCCGGGTCGATTCGAGGGCGGATGCGAGGTCCACGCCTTCGACGTACTCCTGGGAGATGAAGGGCTGACCCCGCCACTCGAAGCAGTCGTACACAGCCACCACGTTGGGGTGGTGGATCGCGCCGGTCGGGCGGAGCATTCCACTCGCAGTGGAATCCGCGCATTCGCGCTCTCCACACGGGTCGATCGCCCGAGCGTTGTGTAGGCTTCGGCCATGACACGGCACCTGGTGTTCGTGACCGGTGGTTCGAGCGGCATCGGCCGCGCTCTCCTCGAAGCCTGTCCCTGGAGCGATGCCCGGCGGATCGACGTGAGCCGGCGCGGTGCGCCCGGCTGCGAGCACTTCTGCGCCGATCTGTCGGATCCATCCAGCTGGCCGGGTGTTGCAGATCTCCTGCAGCGTGAATTTTCGGGCTTCGAAGGGGAGCGGGCCGTCTTGTTCCACGGTGCGGGCACCCTGACTCCCATGGGATTCGCGGGCGAAGCGGATTCTGAGGCCTACACCCGCAGTGTGCTGCTCAACAGCGCCGCACCCCAGGTGTTGGGCGACGCCTTTCTGCGTGCCTCCGCCCAGACCGGGGCGCGCTGCGATCTCGTGATGATTGGGTCGGGGGCAGCGAACAACCCGTATGCGGGCTGGAGCGCCTACTGCGCCGGGAAGGCGGCCGCGGACCACTGGGTGCGTACCGCCGGGATGGAGCAGGAACTTCGGGGAGGGCGGGTGCGGCTGCTCTCGGTTGCGCCCGGGGTGGTGGCGACCCCGATGCAAGAGGAGATCCGCGCGACCGCCGAGCGCGACTTCCCGGACGTCGGCCGCTTCGTCGCCCTACACGAGGAGGGCGTGCTGCGCGCCCCCGAGGCCGTTGCCCGGGAGCTGTGGGCCCTCGTCGAAAAAGATCTGGCCAACGGCGCGGTCATGGATCTGCGCCGGGACTAGATGCGCTAGCCTCCTCCGCCGCGATGCTCGACCCCACGAAAGCCGGCGTTTCCGAGCAGGACTGGCGGGAAGCCACATCGTCTTGCGAGCAGCTTCGCGTCACTGAAGTGGTGCGCGAGACCCACGACACCTGCTCGCTCGTGTTCGCCGTTCCGGACGGGCGCGAAGAGCGATTCCGTTACCGCGCTGGACAGTTCCTGAGCTTCAAGGTGCCTCACGAGGGGAAGGTTCTGACGCGCAGCTACTCGCTCTCGAGCTCTCCCGAGTGTGATTCGCGTCTGAAGGTCACCGTGAAGCGCATCGAAGACGGACGCATCTCGAACTGGATCAACGATACCGTCGAGCCGGGTGAGGACCTGATCGTCGTGCCGCCGGCGGGCCTGTTCGTCCTCAACGAGAAGACACGCCCCATCATCTTCTTCGCCGGCGGCAGCGGGATCACACCGTGTATGTCCCTGTTGAAGACGGCTCTTCTGACCACGGATCGTCGCCTTCGGCTCGTCTATGCAAACCGAGACGAGCATTCGATCATCTTCGAGAACGAACTCGAGATGTGGGCAAGACGCCACTCAGGTCGCCTCAGCATCCACCACTCGCTGGACGACCGAGATGGATTTCTCGATGTGAAGCGCATCGAACACCATGCGGTCGATTGCCTCGAGGGTGACTTCTACCTGTGTGGCCCCGGTGTTTTCATGGACCTGGTGGAGCGGGCTCTCGCAGCCTTGCACGTGCCGTCGGACCAGATTCACATCGAGCGCTTCGTATCGCCGCCGGATCCGGACCTGAAACGAACGAGCGAGGCGGTGGAGATGGGCGAGGTGAGTGCCGTAGCTCCCGAGTCGATCACCGTGATTCTAGATGGTCAGGAGCACGAGGTGGAATACGAGGCCGAAGAGCGCGTGCTCGGGGCGGCGCACCGCGCCGGACTCAAGCCGCCCTTTTCTTGCGGGGAGGGCTACTGCTCCTGTTGCATGGCCAAGCTCTCCCAGGGAAAGGTTCGCATGGTGGTCAACGATTGCCTTACTCCAGATCTCCTGGAAGAGGGATGGATTCTCACGTGCCAGTCCGTGTGCGTGAGTCGCAACGTCCGCGTCGAATACCCGGACTGAGGGAGATGACATGCCGAGCCGCCGAGATCTGATTCGCATGACCGACGAGGAACGCGCGGCGTTCCTCCGGAGCCACAAGACGCTCACGATCGTGTCGAACGGCGCCAACGGTCATCCCCATCCCATGCCCATGTGGTTCGCGCTGGACGACGACGGTGGCGTGAGGATGTCGACGTTCCGAAAGAGCCAGAAGGTGAAGAACATCGAGCGCGATCCCAAAGTCACGCTGCTCTGCGAGGAGGGTACGGAATACGCCGAGCTTCGCGGCGTGGTGATCTACGGCCGCTGCGAGATCGTCGACGACCTGCGCACCGTGCAGGACACGCTGGTGGACATCACCGGGGGCGAGGTGGCCAGCGACCCCACGGCGCGCGAGAACATGTACGCGGTGATCGAAGCCACGGCCAGCAAGCGGGTGCTGCTGCACACGCGTCCCGACAAGATCGTCTCGTGGGACCACACGAAGCTCGCCGGCAAGTACTGAACGCGAACCGCGTGGCGTTGCCGTGCTTCAGAACGACCACTTGAGATCGATGAAGACCCGGTCGTTGCGGCCCCAGGTGTCGAGGGGCGGAAGTTCGCCCGCCTGGTAGAGCAGCATGCCCACCGTCAGGATCAGACCGTCGCGGATCGTGTAGTCCCCCTGCAGGCGCAGGATGGCGCCGTCCTGCGCTTTCCAGCCGAACACGATGGCGACCAGCGTGGTCGAGAGGCGGGCGTTCAGCCAGTCGGCCGAGTAGCGGAACGCGTAGGTCACCGAGT
>PBYF01000087.1 GCA_002729515.1 Deltaproteobacteria bacterium | reverse complement strand
CTGTTGGTCGGTGTGCTCGGCCTTTTTTTGGGCCTGTTGGTCGGTGTGCTCGGCCTTTTTTTGGGCCTGTTGGTCGGTGTGCTCGTGCTCTTTTCGGGCCGGCCGGCGTGTGTGCTCGGCCTCGTCTTTGCCGGACTCAACCTCGGCTTCCGGGATCGCAAAGTCAGACGGATCGACGCGGGCCTCCTCGGCCACTTCCATGAACTCGCGGCGCAGATCGGTGGACGCCCGGCGGAATTCGGCAAGGCCGCGGCCGAGCGAGCGCGCCAGGTCGGGCAGGCGCTTGGGACCCAGCACCAGCAGGGCGAGTGCGAAGATCAACAACAACTCGGTCATTCCAATGCCGAACACGACCAGAGACTAGCGAGGGGGTGCGGAAAAGCCTCGAGGGCGCGGGAAGCGCGGTGGGGTCTACGCGGGCAGGTCGACCAGGAGGAGCGTCTCGCCCCGCTCACCCGAGTCGAGGGTCAACGTTGCGTTCTGTGCCCAGACAACCAGAGAGGCGATTGCGAAGCCCAACGAGTTGGCGGCGGGGGAGATCTCGGAGGCGGTTTGGCCGGCCCGTGCATTCGGACCGCGGTAGCGAATGAGGACGCGGATGCACGGACCGCCGCGGAGACCGGCTTCGTGGCGCCGGGAAGCCAGGTAGACGTCGCCGCTTTCCGGGACCAGCCTGAGCACTTCGTCGAGTAGGACTTCGAAGACGAACTCGATTTGCTCGGGGTCGCAATGGGCCTCGGCTTGCCGAGGGTCGAGTTCTTCGAGCACCACCAGGCGCTGAGCGTGGATGCGCGGGCGTCGCAGCTCCAGCGCAGCCTGAAGCAGGGCGGAGACGTCGATGGGTTGTGGCTGGGCGGGCGTCTCGCCGAGCGCCTCGAGGCGCTCGGCGAGCGCACCAGCGTGGGTTGCGTTTGCGGTCACGAGAGCCTCGAAGCTGTCTCGGAAATCGGGGTCGTCGTGCCCGTCGGGAAGCCACGGTTCGAAGCTCCGCATCGAGGAGAGGGGGTCCCGCAGTTCGCGGCTGCTTGTCGTGGTGGCTGCCCCGAGGGTCGATTCGGCCGCTGCTGCGCCGGCTGCGTGCGCCTGGTCGAGAGCCGGCTCCTCTTCACCGAGGAGTTCGAGGACGATCTCGGCACTCGACTCCGGGGTGTCCACGATGGCGTCGGATCTCACTGCTCCGGTGGCGCGAACCGTCGGGCCCAGCGGTGCCCCGTCCAGGATGAGGTCTTCGCATTCGAGCGGATCGGAAGCGCTTCCGGCCAGGGATTGCTCGACTACCGCCTCGAGTTCCTGCAGGTTTCCGGGCCAGGGGTATTCCTCGAGCAATGCGAGCGCTCGATCGTCGAAGCGGCGGGTTGGCAAGCGGTGGCTCTGGCACCACGCCCGGGCCGTTGCCACCACCAGTTGCGGCAGCCTCTCGCGTTGCTCCCGCAGCGGCGGCAGCCGCAGCGAGAGCCCAGAGAGGTTGCGACGAAGGTCCCGGTCGAGCCGCTCGCCGGTATCCGTCGCGATCCAGCGCAGCGTTGGGCTGTGAGTGTTTCCCGGGGGAAACCCGAAACGGATCCAGCCGCTCACGATCCGCTGAGTGGCGGGAGGCAGGTCTCCGGGCCCGGCGAGCCACAGGGTGACGGCGCGGCTGGCCCCGGCCGAGCTCCTCGCACCGGCGGCACGCTCGAGGAGTTGTTCGGGCTGCGTCTCCGGGGTGCAGGGAAGCTCCAGAAACGCGCCGCCCGCGGTGCCCCCGAAATGATGGACGTAGCGCGCCAGCGTGCTGCGGCCGGTGCCGGGCTCTCCCAGCACCAGGAGCGGCACGTCGACAAGGCGCGGATCGATGGCGCGGAGCAGAATCGGCAGCTCCAGGTCCGCGAGTGCCCGCGCGAAGCGCGCAGAGACCCCGTCCCGGGTGCGGCGTTGTGAGAGCGCCAGGGGACGCGCGTCGCTGTCCGAAGCCGCTGCGTCGATTGCCTCGCGCAGCACCGCGGGCTCCGGGGTGTCGATCAGGTACGTCGCCGGGAGCAGGTCGAAAAGCCCGCGGGCACGGGCGACCTGCTCGGGGTTACCCACCAGGATCCAGCGGGAGGAGCGCGCCGGGGTTCCCACGCGGTGCACGAACTCCAGCTCTCTTTCGAGGTCCCCGGCGAGCCCGAGCACGACCACGTCGGGCGCCGGGGCCTCGCGGAACACCGCGTCCCCCGGGCTGCCCTGCGGCGTTGCATCCGGCAGCGCCGCAAGCCGCATCAGCGCGGCCCGCTGCTCGGGCTCTCTATGGACGATCCAGACCACGGTTTTGGCTCTCAACGTTCCTATCCCGGCTCCGGGGGCGGGCGCAAGTCCCCGGGGCAGTTGGGCGCAAGCGCCGTGCCAAGTGGTATTGCGGCGGCAGACAAGGTGCGCAAAGTCGCGCGTGGACGCACGAAGCGAGCCGCGCCGCGGCGGTGACGGATCGGCCCCGGCCGACCTCCAGATCCTGGCGAAGCGTCCAATCTGTGAAAATTGTTTCCCAACCGAGCCGGCCCCCCGGCGTCCGGTTGCTGGTCGCCGGGGGGTCTGCGAACTTGGCTCTTCTGACTGGGGGAGAAAAGCATGACGACACCGAAGGGAGTCGCGTGACGGTTGTCGATTCCGGGCCCGAGGTCCGGCTTCGCAACTGGTTCGAGCGTCCCTACGACGGCGCCATCTCCGCCGCGCGTACCTGTTACTCGCCGCGGGTCGTGGATCCCCAGGAGGTCACCGACGGTCAGCGCGAGCGCATCGGCCCGTTGACCTTCGACGCCGGGCACCACACGGTGTTCCAGCACGCCAGCTTCGAATTCGCTCTCTCCGGTGTGTCGCGGCAGCTCGTGTGGTCCTTTCTGCACGGGTTCCCTTTCTACAATACCGAGCAGCAGAGCCAGCGGTACGTGAAGCTCGACGAAGTCGCGGCGCACGTGCCACCGGATCTCGGCTCCGGCGCGCGCGCCGACTATGTGGACGCGATCGAGTGCAGTTGGAAGGCCTACGCCGAGTTGACCCGGCGCCTCACGCCGGTGACGCACGAGATCCTGGCACGACTCTGGCGGCTCGACCGGCGCAAGGCCAAGGCCTTCGGCAAGAACATTGCGCGCGAGGCCGAGAAGAAGGCGATCGAAACCGCGCGCTACGTGATTCCGATCGCGTGCCACACGGCGATGGTCTACACGGTGTCGGGCATCGTACTGCACCGTCTGCGCCGGATGCTGCGCGTGGGCGACGTGCCGGAGGAGTCTTCTCGCGTCGTCGGTCGCATGGTCGAAGCGGTCGAGCGTCTCGATCCGGACTTCTTCGCCCGGGTGGGCGACCCGCCGCTCGAGGACGCGGACGTGGTCGAGCGAGCCGCAGCACCCGCCGGGCCGGGAGACCCCGCGGTCTGCGAGGCCTTCGACAAGTCCCTCGACGGACGCCTCTCGCGGCTCATCGACTACAGCGTGCGTGCGCCCGAGGTGATTGCCGATGCCGTGCGCCACGTCCTGGGCCGGATCGACCTGGGCGACGACGAGGCGCTCTCGCTGGTGCTCGACCCGGGCTGCAATCACTACCTGCTCGACAAACTCAACGTGTCGACCCATTCGCCGCTGATGCGGACGCTGGCCCACGCGCACTACACGTTCCGCAAGAAGCTCTCGCATACGGCGGATTCCCAGGACCAACGGCACCGCACGGTGCCCGGCTCGCGGCCGCTGCTCTCGCGGACCGTGCCCCTTTCGGTCGATGTGGTGGAGCCCGAACTGATCCGAGACGATCCCGGCTGCCACGCGGTGTTCCGGGACGCGGTCGAGGCGGCCTTCGACGCGCGATCGCGGCTGCTGGATCGCGGCGTTTCCCCCGAGCAATCCCTGTACGTGCTGCCGAACGCTCTTGCGGTACGCTTTGAAGAATCCGGGACATTGCTCGATCTGAGCCACAAGTGGCACATGCGAACTTGCCTCAACGCGCAGCGCGAGATCTACGAAGCCTCGATGCAGGAGGTCGAGCAGGTGCGGGCGGTGCATCCGCGTCTCGTGGATCACGTGGGACCGCCCTGCTGCGTGCGCGACGGGCGTGCCCGCCCGCGCTGCACCGAGGGATCCCATTTCTGTGGAGTATCGGTATGGCGCAGCTTTCCCGCGGTCGAACGCACGCTCTGACGGCGGTTGTGGTTCTCTCGGCGGCGCTCGGGCTCGCGCCCGCGGCGAGCGCCGAGGTGGGTCTCGCCGGCTCCTGGCACGTCCTCGTCCACTACAAGGACGACGCCACCTCCCATCCCGAGCGGGAGCGTTGGCTCGACCGTCTCTGGGTCTTCGAGGAGAAGAACGGAAAGCTCTACTGGACCGAGTATCCGATCGTCGTCTTCTCGGACGAGACCGGTCGCTTCGAGCGCCGCAGCTCCGGCCAGTACGCGCGTGTGCTCGGCAACTGGGAGCCGTCCGAAACCCAGGAATCGAATATCCAGGCGGGGCTCCAGACCAATTCGCGCGGCTCGAAGAAGAAGAAGCTCAAGGGCTCGGACGCCGAGGGATGGAAGACGACCTATCGCGCGCGACCCGGTTCGGCCTCGGTGGTCACCTACCAGGAGAACTGGAGTATCGCGAAAGAGGGCGGGCTTCCGGTCTTCGTGCAGGAAGACGTGATGGCCTCTACCCGAACCGAGTCGCTCGAGGGGGTGACCCGCTACTCGACGCAGGGCGTGGATCGCGGGGGTGACGTGCTGGTCGGCAGCTATGAGCGCGACGGAACCCGCCACGGCAGCTTCCGCATGACTCGTTCGGGGGGCGCGATTCCGCTCGAAAAGCGCGACCAGCGCGAGATCCAGGCCGACGCGGTGCGCCGCTCGGGCTTTTCCGAGCGCAGCCCCGAGGCCCCCGAAGACTGATGATGGCGACCGGCGTCCGGCGCGGTGGACGCAGCGATGTCGAAGTGATCGTTTCACTCTGGAGCGAATCGATCCGCCACCACGCTCGGCTGGACCCGCATTACCGCCTGACCGACGGTGCCGAGGTGACCTGGCGCGACCACCTGGTGCGCCTGCTGCGCGCGCCCGGTGCCGCGGTCTTCGTGCACGAATGCGACGGTGCCGCCGGTGGCTTCGCAGTCGTCGAGACCACCCAGGCGGCTGCGGTCTTGAGCGAGACCGTGCGCGCCGAGATCACCGATCTCTACGTGCGTCCCGATGCCCGGCGTCGAGGGTTTGGAAGCGGGCTCGTCGAGGCGTCGCTCGCCTGGGCGGCCGAGCAGGGCGCCCTGCGCGTCGAGGTGCGCGTGGTCGCGGGAAACGCCGAAGGCCAGGCATTCTGGCGCACCCTCGGGTTCGCGGACTTCGTGGACGTCTTGCAGCTCCGCTTGTAAGCTCGCGCTTCCGAGGATCCCCCATGCCGGAAGAGTTCAACCCGCAGGCGCAAGCGCTCAACGAACGCCTCGATGGGGCTGCCCCCGAGGTGTTGTCGATGCTCT
This sequence comes from Deltaproteobacteria bacterium, assembly GCA_002729515.1. Taxonomy (GTDB): domain Bacteria; phylum Myxococcota_A; class UBA9160; order UBA9160; family SMWR01. The sequence goes on along the minus strand of PBYF01000087.1, from coordinate 16,703 downwards.
CGGCGCTCGGGCGCCGGCTCTACTTTCCCTCGGGCGGCATCCTCGCCCAGGGGGCCGAAGCGCGGGAGAAAGCGCACACGGCCAACGCCACGATTGGCATCGCCACAGAGGACGGCGGGCCGATGGTGCTCCCGTCGATGGAAAGCCACCTCGCGGAGATCGAGCCCGCCGATGCCTTCAACTACGCCCCGCCGGGCGGACGTCCCGGCCTGCGCGAACGCTGGCGCGAGAAGCTCGACGCAGAGAATCCGTCGCTGCGCGGCAAGGTCTACGGGCTGCCGGTGGTGACGAGTGCCATCACCCACGGCCTGATGCTGGCGGGCGACCTCTTCATGGACCCGGAGGACCGCCTGGTCTTGCCCGACAAGCTCTGGGGCAACTACCGGCTCAGCTACGAGGTGCGGCTCGGGGCGAAGATCGTGACCTACCCGTTCTACGAGGGCGGCGGTTTCGGTATCCGGGGCCTCGAGCAGGCGCTCGAGGAGCAGGCACGCGAGCGGGAGAAACTCGTCGTGCTGCTCAACTTCCCCAACAACCCCACTGGATACGTGCCGACACCCGCTGAGGGGGACGCCATCGTCGCGGCCCTCGAGAAGACGGCGGCCTCCGGGACGCGTGTGGTCGCGTTCCTGGACGACGCCTACTTCGGTCTCTTCTACCACCTGGGGGGTGAGTCGCTCACGGAAAGCCTCTTCGGCCGGCTCGCGAACCTGCACCCGAACCTGCTGGCGGTGAAGCTCGACGGCGCGACCAAGGAGCTTTTCGCCTGGGGATTGCGCTGTGGCTTTCTGACCTTCGGACCCGGTCGAGCGGAAACCGCTGCGGAGGTCTGCGCGGTGCTCGACGCAAAGACACGCGGTGCGATTCGCAGCGGTATCTCGAACGTGTCGATGCTGTCGCAGACATTGGTGGAGGAAGCGCTCGCGTCGGGCTCGATCGCGGAGGAACGCAAGCAGAAGCGCGAACTGCTGCGGACCCGGGCCGAGGCGACGTTTGCCGCGGCTGGGGCACCCCGCTTCCGCGAGAGCTGGGAGGTCTACCCGTTCAACAGCGGCTATTTCATGTGCGTCAAGGTGAAGGGCGTCGCAGCCGAGCGGGTCCGCTCGCACCTGCTCGACCGCTACGGCGTGGGTCTGGTCGCCACCTCCCCCACCGATCTTCGGGTCGCGTTTTCGTGCCTCGAGGTGGGGGAAATCGAGAACCTCTTCGAGACGCTTCACCGCGCCGTCCAAGATCTGCTCTGACCCCCGCCAGTTCTGGGGGACTCACGGGTCCGGCGGGCCAGCCAGCGGTACAGGCTGATTGATGCCCCGCGGGGACTCCAGATCTCCGGAATGGGTCATTTTTTGTACGAATTCGTCGACCAACACGCTACTTAATACGCGGTCTGGGACAGGATCAGCCGGGGAACCGATGAACGCGCGCAGGTGGCTGCACAGGGCGCGAGCCCTTTCGAGACAGGATCTGATGCCGCCGGCACTCGCAGTGGTGCTGGTAGTGGTGTCGGCCAGTGTCCTCGCGGCAGCTGTGCGCGAGCGCGGCCCGGACGCCCCCGAACTGGAGGAGAGCGCCTGGAATGCCTCGCCGGAGTTCGCCTCGGTTCTTCTAGAAGAGGAGATGGCCACGGCGGAGCGCCCGCCGGAGATCCGGGCGCTCGCCACCGGACCTGTCTCCGCGGCTGCCGACATCGTGCGCGGCCGCCTGGAAGCCGGCGACAGCCTCGGTCGTGCCCTCGGTCGCTTCGATATCTCCCACCGGATGGTGCACACCATCGACCGCGGTCTGCGGCCGCTTTTCGACTTTCGCCGTTCCCGGCCGGGCCATCGCTTCTGGCTGAAGCGTGACGCCGATGGCACGCTGCTCGAGTTCCGCTACGAGGTTTCGGAGCTGGAGAGCTTCGTGCTGCGGAAAGAGAACGACGGTTACCGGGCCGCCCACGAAGAGGCCGAACTCCGCCCGCAGCAGGCGCGGATTGCCGGTGTGGTGATCTCGAGCCTGCACGAAGCGATCGTGCAGCTCGGTGAGCAGGGCCAGCTCGCCAACGACTTCTCCGAGATCTTTGCCTGGGATATCGATTTCAGCCGCGCGGTGCGGTTCGGCGACGAGTTCCGGATTCTGTACGAGCGCCTCTACCGCACCGACCCGAGCGGAGAAGAGGTCTACGTTCGTCCCGGCCGGATTCTCGCGGCCTCGTACAAGGGTGCCTCATACGACCTCGAGGCGGTGTACTTCGAGGTCGAAGAGGGCCGCGGTGGCTACTACCGGCCCGACGGGAGCAGCGTCGAGGGAAAATTTCTGCGCGCGCCCCTGCGCTACACCGCCATTACTTCCCGCTACACATCGGCCCGGCGCCACCCGATCCTCAAGATCACCCGGCCCCACCACGGCATCGACTACGCGGCACCGAAGGGCACGCCGCTCTGGTCGGTCTCGGACGGCAAGGTGATCTACCGCGGCTGGGCGGGCGGTTTTGGCAACATGGTCAAGGTGCGCCACGAGAACGGCTACATCTCCTACTACACGCACCTCTCGCGCTTTGCGAAGGGGCTCGAGGTCGGGCAGCAGGTGCAACAGAAGCAGGTGGTGGGCTACGTGGGCTCCACGGGACTCGCCACCGGTCCCCACGTCTGCTTCCGCGTCGCCAAGGATGGCAAGTTCGTGAACCCTTCTCGGGTGCCCGGGCCGGCGGGTCCGCCGGTACCGCCCGAATTGCTGGCCCGCTTTAGCGGCAAGCGCCAGGTGCTGCTGTCGAAGCTCGGTCAGACCCCGCTGGTCGCCGCCCAGGAAGCCCTGTAGGCTTCGCTCCGCGCGCCGCCCGTATCTGTGTGAGGATTGGCGCATGGCTCATCCTGTTTCTCTCGGCGCGCGTCTCGAGGCCCTGGGTCGAAGGCTCGGTGCCCGCGAAGCCGAGTACCGCGAGGCTCTCGAACGAGCCCGCGATTGCGCGGAGATGCTCCACCGCGTCGTGGTTGACGCGGTCGAACATTTCCACGCCGGGGTCACCGAGACGGGCGCGCCCCACCTGCGCATCGAGGTCTCGGAGGTCCGCGTCGACGACAAGCACGTGCGTGCGGTGGAGTTCGACCTGCTGCGCGGACGCCACAAGGCGGTGGTGGTTGTGAAGGCGCGCGGTGACGTGACGCTGGTGGGTCCGTTTCAGTTGGGCAAGACGGAAGGACCCTGCCAGTCCTTCGCGTTGGAGGCGAGTGACGAGTTCGACGAGGCGCTCGGATCGTTCCTGGAGCGGTTTTCCGAGGAGGCGTTGGAGCCTTGAGCGACGCACTCGAGACGCCGGTCGAGTCCGTCGACACTCTGGTCGATTACCTGCGCAGCGGCGAGAAGCCGCCGGGGCACTGGCGGATCGGAACGGAGCACGAAAAGATCGGATTGCGCGAGGACGAGTTCACCCCAATCCCCTACGAGGGGCCGCGCGGCATCCGGACGCTCCTCGACGCGATCGCCGACACCGATGACTGGGAGCCCGTTTCCGAGGCCGGTCATGTGATCGAGTTGCGCAAGGCCGGTGCAAGCATCACGCTCGAGCCGGGGGGGCAGCTCGAATTGTCGGGTGCGCCGCTGAAGACCATCCACGAGACGTGTGACGAGTTCCATGACCACCTCGCGCTCATGAAGCGGGTGTGCGAACCGTTCGGCATCGCCTGGCTCGGCCTCGGCATCCACCCGCTCCACTCGGTGGACGCGTTGCCCGTGATGCCCAAGGAGCGCTACCGCATCATGCGCAGCTACCTGCCGTCCCGCGGAGCCCTCGCGCTCGAGATGATGTTCGCCACGGCGACCGTACAGGCGAACTTCGACTACGCGGACGAGGCAGATATGGTCGAGAAGCTGCGCACGGCGCTGGCGGTGCAGCCTCTCGTCTCGGCGGTTTTCGCCAACTCCAGTCTCTCGGAGGGGAAGTCCAACGGTTTCGTGTCGCGCCGCCTTCACACCTGGGAGCACACCGATCCCGACCGCACCGGGCTCCTCCCGTTCGTCTTCGAGCGCGGCTTTGGGTATCGGCGCTACGTGGAGTGGGCGCTCGATGTCCCGATGTTCTTCGTGATTCGCGACGGACGCTACGAGCCGGGCCGCGGGCGCAGCTTCCGCCAGTTTCTGGAGTCGGGCTTCGGCGAGCTGCGTCCGACCCTCGCGGACTGGGACCGGCACCTCACGACGCTCTTTCCAGACGTCAGGCTCAAGCGCTTCATCGAGGTGCGGGGGGCCGACGCGGTGCTGGCGGGCCTCACCTGCGCGCTGCCGGCCCTCTGGAAGGGAGTGCTTTACGAGGCCGGGGCCCGCGCGGCCGCCTGGGCGCTCGTCTCGGACGCCAATCAGGCCGAGCGCGAAGCTGTGCGGAGCGACGTTGCGCGCCGCGGTCTGGCCGCGCACTATGCGGGGCGTCCCGTGGCTGAACTCGCGGCCGAACTCGTGGCGATCTCCCGGGAGGGGTTGCGTCGCATCGCCCACGCGGGTCATGGCAACCGGGACGAGACGGCCTTCGTCGACCCGGTCTTCGAGCAGCTCGAGATCGGGGCCAGTCCGGGCCGTGTTGTCCTGGATCGCTGGGAGCGCGAGTGGCAGTGCTCGGTGCCTCGCTTGATCGAGTACGCACGGTACTGATACAGTCACAAGCCCCCTCGAGGAGACGCAATGTCAAAGTTCAAGGTCAGCTTCACCCTGGACGAGTCCGATGCGAACTACTTCCGCGCCTTGTACCGCAAGGCCAGGCGCGGTGCGAAGGATCTGGACGCGGACATCATCATTCGCGACGCCCGGGGCATCGTGAAGCAGGTGCGTTCCGCAAAGAAGACCCCCTCTTTCGTGATCGATGCGATCGAGGTCCTGACCGACCTCGTGGACCTGATCCAGGATGAGGAATACGCGGCGCCCAAGCGCGTGCGGGACGAGGTGCTCGCCGGGTTGGCCTACTTCTCGAACCCCGATGACTTGATCCCGGACCACATCCCGGGACTCGGATTCCTCGATGACGCGATCATGGTCAAATTCATCGAGGACGAGTTCAAGCACGAACTCTGGGGCTACCGCAAGTTCCGCAAGATGCGGGATTCGATCGAGCAGCGGCCGTGGGCCGAACCCGGTAGCCAGCGGCTCATGCAGCGACTCGAGGCCGACCGCAAGCGCGTCCGCGGTCAGATCGATGCGCGCGAGGCGAAGGACTCGGTTCAGAGGAAGTCCGGCAGCCATCTCGGTTGGTGATGGGGAGCCCCCGCCCCCGTATTCTGGTCGTCGATGACGAGGAAGCCATCCTCGAGACGATGACCTTCACCTTCGAGGATGACTACGAGATCCATACCTCGTCGGACGCCCGCCGGGCGCTCGAGCTTCTCGACGAGCACGCACCATTCGCCGTGGTGCTGACCGACCAGCGCATGCCCAATATGAGTGGGGTCGATTTCCTGAAGGAGGTGTGGCAGCGCTATCCGGCGACGGTGTGCATGATCCTGACGGGCTTTGCCGACGTGGAGGCGATCATCGAGGCGATCAATCACGGTCACGTCTATGCCTACATCACCAAGCCCTGGGAGCCGGACCAGCTCAAGCAGGTGATGAAGCAGGCCGTCAACCATTACGAGCTGAGCGTCGACAACGATCGCCTGCTGGTCGACCTGAAGCGTGCGACCGTCTTTCTCGAGGCGATGATGGACCAGCTCGACACGGGTGCGCTGGCGGTCGATGGCGACGGGGTGATCCGGGCGGCGAGTCGTCCGGCCCGGGACTACCTGGCGCTGGAGGGGGATCCCAGGGGCAAACCGCTGAGCGCGGTACTTTCGGCCCACGGTCTCGGTGGGATCGGTGAAACCATCGAGAGACTGGCCGTCGATGAAGCGACTTCTTTCGAAGAAGTGGACGTCACTGTTGCCGACCGCAGCTATCGCCTGCGTGTGGCGCTTCACAACCTGGCGGAACCGTCGGGTGATAATTTCGGCCGCGTAGTGCTGCTGCGGGAGATATCCCACGAGCCGCTGCGGCGCCGTTTCGAGCAGGTGGTTGCACAGGTCGTTGACGCCGCCGACGATTTGAGGCCAGTGCTCGGCGAAGCGAGGCAGGATCTGAAGAGCCTCGGAGATGAGCTGGCCGGGTTGTACGTGGATTCCCCGGGCGTCGGAGAGCTCGAAGAGCGCCTCGGGCAAACGCTCACGGCGATCGACAATTGGCTGGATGTCGACGACGCGCTCACACGCGAGAACTACCCCGATGCGCAGGTCCTCCAGGACCGTTTGCGCGTGGCGCTGAGCCGCTGGCCGCTTCCGGACCGTGTGCCCGAAAGGGTGCGCGCCCTGGCCCGCGCGGTCGAGGACTACTACGAGTCGGGTGAAAACCCGGGGCGTCCGGTCCTCTGAAAGGATGCCGAAGGGGACGGGTCTCGAGCGGCTGGAGCTGCGTCTCGAACGCCCCCAGCTGACGTTCCGCTTCACCTATGCCTTCCACGCCCGGGAGGTGCGTTTCGAACGGGACGTGGGCCAGGGCTTCGAACGCTTGTTCCCCGAGACGTTCTCCTTCCGCGCGGATCGACACGACCCGGCCGAGCTCTACCTCCAGCTCGACGATCTGGCGCGCAAGCCGCAATTGCTGGCGCCCCGTGCCAACCGGCGCGACAGCGATCTGCTGGTATCGCGCCTCGTGCTGGCGCTGCCGCGCTATCTCGAGCGACTCCTCGCGCGGCTTGCGGATGAATTGCCAGAAGAAGCGATGGAGCGCGTGAACGAGGACGTGGCGTTGCTGGCTCAGGTCGTCGCGCGCTTCCTGGGAAACCGGGATCACGAGGACGGACCGGGCATCCGGATGGCGGGTCTCCACCTGCGCAAGCTCGTCTTCGAGAGCCTCCAGGCGCTCCTGCGTCGCCGTGTCGATTCCCACTACGTCGAGCGCGTCATGCGGGGTGAGGTGGACCCGGTCGAACCGGCCGACGACCTGTCGGTCTCGGGTTTGTTCCACACCCTCGAAGGAGGCGATAGCGACGCGGTGAACCGCGCGCTGGTGCGCCTCACCGAGCGGGCCTTCTATCGCTGGCTCGAGGACGCCTGCCTCGATGAGGACAATCAGGCCTTCGAAGTAGAGGACTCGCCGTTCGAGGACCGCGAGGTGGAAGTGCTGCGCGCTGTGGTGGACTCCCCCGGGAGGGTGCTGCACCGGACCGAGGATCTCTCGCCTTTCCTGCGCCGCGCGGGCCATCGCGACTGCCGTCGGGTGATCGACAAGCTCGCGCGATGGTTTCTGCGCCAGTACGACGTTCGCCACGCCTCCGCGATGATCCACCACGCCGAAGCCCTCGCCCGGGGCCGGGTCGTCCCGCATCGCGTCCTGTCGCGGCATAGCGCCCGCAACTACGCCCTCGCATTGGCGGGCCTCGCAGCCCCGTTCTGTGCCGCAGCCATTGGTTACCAGCACGCGCCGCTTTTCTTCGACTTGCTCTGCGCCGGCGAACTGCTCCTGGTAGGCTTCGCCGTCTTCTGGTTCCTTCTGGTTCGTTTCTGCTGGCGGCGGGACCTGTCTTTCTTCCATTCCCTCGTGCCGCGCATCGCGGCGGGAATCATCGTCGGCTACCTGCCGATCTTCTTCATCGACGAGATCTGGGGCTTCGTGAACCGTCCGTTTCCCATTCTTGCGCTGGTCTCCGCGCTGCTCGGACTCGTGACGCTCCTCTACCTGTACACGGAGGTGCAGCGCCGTCTCGGTGCCTCGGATCTCGCCTTCGCGCGGGCACGGGAGCTATTCCTGCTGGGGTTGTTGCAGGCGTTTGGAAGCGGTCTGTTGATCACCGGATTGACGGGCGGCTATATGGCCTCGCGCAACTGGAGCCCCGGGGCCGAGACGGTGCCGGTCGCGGTGCTCGCCGAGTTGCTGCCGCCGTTCGTGGGTGAGCTTCCGCGGGTCATCGGCTTCGAGTCCGTCTATGCGTTTCCGGCGGCAGTCTTCGTGATGGCCTTCTTCTCGTTCTTCATCGGGACCTTCCTCCAGCTTCTCTGGGAGGACATCCCGATCACTGAACCTCTCTGACACCGCGTGGTGGGCGCGGCATCCAGCGGGTACCTTTTGGCCCCCGCGACCGTGTCTTCGTCCTTTGTCGAGGTCTGAGCCATGTCCGCCATCGTCATCTATTCGAAGTCCTGGTGCCCTCATTGCGATCGCGCCAAGGCATTGTTGTTGGCAAAAGGCCAGGAGTGGACGGAGATCGACGTGGAGGCCGATCTGGCGAAAGCCGGCGAGATGGTCGAGCGAAGCGGCGGCCAGCGCACGGTCCCCCAGATTTTCATCGGCGACCACCACGTGGGGGGCTTCGACGAGCTTCAGGCACTCGAGAATGCGGGCGAGTTGGATCGGCTGCTCGGGCTGGACCGCGAGCGAGGAGAGACGGAGCACCGGCGGATTGCGATCGTCGGCAGCGGTCCGGCCGGCTACACCGCGGCGCTCTACGCGGCGCGCGCCGAGCTCGAGCCGGTGGTAATCGCAGGGATTCAGTTTGGCGGACAGCTCATGCTGACGACGGACGTCGAGAACTACCCGGGCTTCCCGGAGGGTGTGACGGGTCCGGACCTGATGGAGCTCTTCCAGAAGCAGGCGGAGCGTTTCGGGACCACGGTCGTGTTGGAAGACGCAATGGAGGTCGACACCTCACAGCGTCCCTTCCGGGTGAAGACCGCGTCCAAGACCTGGACCGCGGATGCGCTCATCTTCGCCACCGGTGCATCCGCCCGCTGGCTCGGACTCGAGTCCGAAAAGCGTCTCCTGAACCGGGGAGTCTCGGCGTGTGCCACCTGCGACGGCGCTCTGTTTCGCGGCAAGCCCATGGCGGTGGTCGGCGGCGGGGACACGGCGCTGGAGGAGGCGCTTTTCCTGGCGCGCTTCGCGACGAAGGTGACCGTGATCCATCGCCGCGACGAGCTGCGTGCTTCGCGGATCATGCAGGAGCGTGCGAGGAGCCACGAGAAGATCGAATTCGTCTGGAATACAGTCGTGGACGAGGTGCTCGGCGACGAGTTCGTCACCGGCGTCCGCTTGCGCGACGTAAAGACCGATGAGACACGCGATTTTCCGGTGGAGGCCCTCTTCGTCGCCATCGGACACGAGCCGAACACCGGGCTCGTGAAACGGCAACTTGCATTGGACGAAGTCGGTTACCTGAAGGTCGAGCCCGGCACCTCTCGCACCAGCGTCGAGGGTGTCTTCGCCTGCGGTGACGCCACGGATCCGACCTACCGGCAGGCGGTGACCGCCGCCGGCACCGGATGCATGGCAGCTATCGACGCCGAGCGGTGGCTGGCGGAGCAGGGGATCGGCTGATCGCATTTCTCGACCGGGGGAGGACGCGAAGCGGCGGCGCGTTACCCTGTTGCCCCACTCACCGCGCGGGCGTACGTTTTTCTTATGGTGCTCAGCCGGGAAAGACTCGAACAGCTCATCGCGCGCTCCACCGACGTGGTCGTCGCGACGAGCCAGAAGGGACGCGTCACGTACACGAACGAGGGTGCGATGCATCTCCTCGGCTACGAGCCGGACGAGATGCTGGGCATGTTCGCGGGCGACTTGTACCCAAGCGTGGACGAGGCGCGTCGCGTGAAGGCGGCAATGGCGGGGCCGGGTCACGGTGGACCCGACATCGTCGAGACTTTCCAGACGACCTTCCGCTCGAAGCGCGGTGATGAGATTCCCGTCGCAATCTCGGGCACTCTGCTGCGCGACGACAAGGGTGTCCAAGACGGCACCATCGGCTTTGCGAAGGACCTGCGGGAGATCCTTCACAAGGACCAGCTCGCGACGCTCGGTGAGGTCGCGATGGGTATTTCCCACGAGATCAACAACCCGCTCGGCGTGGTTCTCAACCAGGTGGAACTGCTCGAGCGGGACGTCCTGCGGCTGGCCGGAGAGGCGGACACGTCTGTAGAGAGCGAACGGATCGATGCGATTCGCCGCGAGATCGGGCGCATATCCGAGATTGTCGAGCGGCTGAGCCAGATGGTGCGGCACGACGACTACAGCACGGTCGAGTACGTGGGTCCGGCCCGGATGATAGACCTGCGCAAGCGTTGGACGCCGGTCGGCGATCCCCGCCTGCGCGGTTGCCGCGTCCTGGTCGTGGACGACGACCTCGGCATCCTGCGCACCCTGAAGGAGATCCTGGAGGCCGAGGGCTGCTCGGTCGAGACGGCGAGCGACGGGGAGGCGGCGCTGCGTCGGGTCGAGGTGGGCGACTTCGACGTGGTGCTGACCGACGTGGTGATGCCGAAGATGGACGGCTACGAGCTCTTTCAAGCCATTCACGCGTTGAACCCGAAGCTCCCGGTGCTGATGATGACCGCCTTCCACTACGACCGGGATCACGTGATCAAGCGCAGCCGCATCGAGGGTCTGGAAGGCGTCGTCTTCAAGAAACCCGTTGACGCCACGCGCCTGTGTCAGGTGATTGCGCAGAGCGTCGAGGGCTAGAAGCCGCGCAGTCCCGGGGCGCCGGAGTCGCCGCGACGCACACGCCGATCACCTCGCGCGCACCGGCGCGGTGGAGTTGGTGGGCCGCTTCGGCAAGCGTGCTCCCTGTGGTGATCACGTCGTCGACGACCCAGATCCGCGGCGGCAGCGGGGAATGAGCTGCGAAGGCGCCGCGAATGTTGCGTCGGCGGTCGGCCCGGTGGAGCCCCGTCTGGGAGGGTGTCTCGCGTCGCGCGACGAGCGCCCGCGGCCGGCACGGCACCCGCCGCGCGCGTGCCACCGTTCTGGCGAGCAGCCCGGCGGCGTGGAAGCCGCGCGCGTAGAGGGACCGGCGGTGCGGGGGCACCGGGACGACGAGATCTGGCCCGCGTCCGGGTGCGCCGGCCGCCGCTTCGAGGATCAGCGCGCGCGCAACCGCGAGGGCGCAGACGTCGAGGGCCGCGATGCCGGCCGCCGGGTGTTTGAAGCGCCGGACCCACTCCTCGGCGACGCCCCGGTAGGCGACCGCCGCAGTGCAGCCGGCCAGGGGTGCCGGTGCCGCGCAGTCGATTTCGAGCCGCGGCAGCCGCGCGTCGCAAGCGGGGCACAGTACCGTTTCGCGCGAAACGGGGTCTCCGCAGCCGGCACATACCGGCGGCAGCACCAGGTCGAGCATCGAGTGCCAGGCGCGCAATGTCTCTCCGAGGGACCGGAGGGGGGGCGAGAAGCAGACTCAGTGCGCCGAGTGCCGGCGCGCATCGGGCGGAGGTAGCCCCAGGTCGAGTCGCGGGGCATCGCTCCACAGCCGCTCCAGGTCGTACTGGTTGCGAACCTCTTCCTGGAAGACGTGTACGATCACGTCGGAGAGGTCCATCAGTACCCAGCGGCCCTGTTCGAGCCCCTCGACCCCGAGCGGCTTTTCGCCCCGCAGCGAGAATGCTTCGGAGACGGCCTCCGCGATGGCCCGGACCTGCCGGTCGGAATGCCCCGTCAGGATCACGAACACGTCGGCGAAGGAGACGAGCGCGTGCACGTCGATCGCCAGAGGGTCGACCGCCCTGCGTTCCAGCGCAGCCGCCGCAGCGATTCTGGCCTTCTCGAGGCTCGAGAGGTCGCTCATGTGCTCGTGTACACCCCGCATTTCTCGACGGCGTCGCGCACCGTCTCCGGGACGAAGTAGCGCACGGAAAGCCCGCTGCGAAGACGCCGCCGGATTCCGGAGGACGAGACGTCGAGGGCGAGGATCTCGAGGCTGCGCAGCCATTTTCCGGTTTCGCGGTGGCGTCCCGACCGCCCGTCGGGCGCCATTTCGACGGCGTCGCTGACGCACTTTGGAAGCCAGTCGCGCAGGCGCCCGTCGGCCACCGGTGGACGTGTCATCACGGCGAAGTGCGTCAGCGCGAAGAGGGCCTCCGGCTCCCGCCAGGTCCCCATCTCGGCGAACGCATCGCAACCGATCACGAATACGGGCTCGTTGGGCGCGAGTTCTTCGGTGAGTGCGCGCAATGTTTCCACCGTGTACGAGGTGCCGCCCCTCTCGATCTCCAGCGCGTCAACTGCAAAGTGCGGGTTGTCGGCCGCCGCGGCGCGCACCCAGGCGAGCCGCAGTGCGGCCGGAGCGATGGGATCGCCGCACGTTCCGTCTTTGTGTGGCGGCTGCGCGCTCGGGACGAAGAGCACTCGATCGAGTTCGAGTTGTTCGGTCACCTCTTGCGCCGCACGCAGATGCCCCAGGTGGATCGGGTTGAAAGTCCCCCCGAACACTCCCGTGAGGCTGCGGGTCATTCGCGGAGCTGGCCCTCGCCGTAGAGCACGAACTTGCGCGTCGTGAGCTCCTCGAGACCCATGGGACCGAAGGCGTGAAGCTTGGAGGTCGAGATGCCGATCTCGGCACCCAGTCCGAGGCGGTAGCCGTCGGAAAATGCAGTGGAGCAATTGACGCCGACTGTCGCCGAATTCACCCGGCGCAGAAATTCCTGGGCGTTGCTGTAGCTCTCGGTGACGATCACCTCGGTGTGGTCGGAGCCGTAGCGTCGTATGTGGGCCACGGCGGCGTCGAGATCGTCTACCACTCTCACGGCGAGAACCGGCCCCAGGTACTCCTCGGTCCAGTCCGCCTCGCTTGCCGGCACCACGTTGCCGAAGAGCCGGGTCACGGTCTCGTCGCCCCGCAACTCCACGCCTTCCTCGTGCAGCAGCTTCAGAACGCCGGGCATCACCGACTGCGCTGCGTTTCGATGCACGAGAAGTGTTTCGAGCCCGTTGCAGACAGCCATTTGCCTCAGCTTCGAGTCGATGGCGATGCGCTTGGCCATCTCGGGATCTGCCGAAGCGTCGATGTAGACGTGACATACACCTGCGTCGTGCTTGATCACCGGGATGTGGGAGTTTTCGGTCACCATCCGGATCAGGCCGGGCCCACCGCGCGGGATGATGAGATCGATGTTCTCCGACTCCCTCAGCAGGTGCTCGATTGCCGCGCGATCGGTTGTCTCGACGACCTGGACAGCGTCCTCGGGAATGCCGACGTCCGCCGCCGCCGCCCGGAGTTCGAAAGCCAGGGCGAGATTCGAGTGGATGGCTTCCGAACCGCCGCGCAAGATCACCGAGTTGCCCGCCTTCACGCATAGCGCAGCCGCATCGACGGTGACATTCGGGCGCGATTCGTAGATGATCCCGATTGCGCCGAGGGGGATGCGCATGCGGCCCACGCGCAGTCCGTTGGGGCGCACGCGCAAGTCTTCGACCCGTCCGACGGGATCGGGCAGGGCAGCGACGTCGCGCAGCCCGGCCAGCATGTCGTTCCACTTGCCATCGGATAGCTCGAGCCGGCGCACCAGCGGTTCGGCGACGCCCTTCTCGGTGGCGGCGTCGAGGTCGCGGCGATTCTCGGCGCGCACGCGGTCGCGCGCCGCATCGAGCCGCTCGACGGCACGCAGGAGCCAGGCGTCTTTCTCGCGGGTCGAGAGTTCCGACAGCCTCTCACCGGCGTTGCGGGCCCGTGTCGCGATCTGGTGGATCGTTTCCCGAAGACTCATTGCTCGCGGCTCACTCGGGGGGTTCGCGAAGCAGCACGAGGTCGTCGCGGTGAATCACCGCGTCGCCGTTTGAATATCCTAGCACCTGGGGGATCTTGTGTGCCGAAATCCCGGTGATGCGCCGGATCTCGTCGGAGGAATACGCCACGAGTCCTCGGGCGATGGAGCGCCCGTCGGGCGCCTCGCACGCGACCGGATCGCCGATGCCGAAGTTCCCGAGCACTTCGGTGACTCCGGCCCCGAGCAGGCTCTTGCCGTGCGAGACCAGCGCAGACACCGCGCCTTCGTCGACGACGAGAGTTCCCCGGGTGCGGGTCGTGAACGCGAGCCAGTGCTTACGGCTCGTCAGCCGGTTTCCGGCACGGAAGAGCGTTCCGAGGGGTTCCCCCGCGGCGACGCGCAACAGCGCATTCTTCGTGCGGCCGTTGCAGAGTACGGTTGCTGCACCGCCGTGCGCCGCGATGCGCGCTGCTTCGAGTTTCGTTGTCATCCCGCCGCGCCCGAAGGAGTGCGGCGAGCCCTGGGCCGCGTGTTCCACGTCAGCGGTGATCTCGTCCACCACGTCGATGAGCGCGGGCCTCGGGGTGTCATGGCGGGGCGGCGTTCTGAAGAGCCCGTCTACGTCGGTGAGGATGACGAGCAGGTCCGCCGCTGCCAGGTTCAGGATGGTCGCTGAAAGCCTGTCGTTGTCACCAAAGCGGATCTCGTCGGTGGCGACGGTGTCGTTTTCGTTCACGATCGGCACCACCCCGAGTTCGAGTAGTTTGTGGAGCGTGTGGCGGGCGTTCAGGAATCGCTCGCGGTCTTCGAGTCCCGCGCGGGTGACGAGCACCTGTGCCACGACGTGACCGTGCTTGGCGAAGCGCTTCCGGTAGAGGTCGATGAGGCCGATCTGTCCGACGGCCGCCGCCGCCTGTTTTTCGGGGATGGAGTGCCCGGGTGTGTCCCAGCCGAGGTCGCGGGCGCCGATTGCGATGGCGCCTGAAGAGACGACGATCACTTCGCGTTCCTGGTCCCGCAGCGCCGAGACTTGGCGAGCGATCTCCGAGAAGATGCGCGAGTTCACCGCGCCGTCTCGGGTGAGCACGCCGCTTCCCACTTTTACGACGATGCGTCGCGCTTCGGAGCACTCGGGCCGTTCGGTCTTCTGGGTGCTCATTGAGGGGCCTTGTCGGCTGGTGGGTCGAGGTGGCGCGCGGCGGCATGCAATAGCGCGTCGACGCCTTCACCTGTGGCGGCAGATACTCGGAAGACCTCGCGACCGCGGCGTGACAGGGCTTCTTCCGCGGCGTCGAACGCCGTTGGGTCGTTCACCAGGTCGAGCTTGTTGATCGCTACGAGTTCCGCACGCGATACCAATGTGGTTGCGTAGGCTTCGAGTTCTCCCCGGATCATCGCCCAGTCTTCGAGGAGATCGCGTCCCTCGAAGAGCGCCGCACCTGCATCGAGTACGTGGATCAGCACCTGGGTGCGTTCTACGTGGCGCAGGAACTGGTCGCCCAGTCCCATGCCCTTGCTCGCACCTGGGATCAGCCCCGGCACGTCCGCTACGACGAAACGGCTGTCGCCGACCTCGGCGACGCCGAGACAGGGAACCCGGGTGGTGAAGGGGTAGCCCGCGACGCGGGGCCGCGCTGCGGAAACCCGCCGCAACAGGCTGGACTTGCCGGCGTTTGGGAGACCGACGAGACCCACGTCGGCGAGTAGCTTGAGCGAGAGGGAGAGTTCCCGTGCCTCGCCGTCTCCGCCGGGCTCGGCGAAGTCGGGTGTCTGGCGCGAGGGTGTCTTGAACTGGGAGTTGCCACGTCCCCCGCGTCCGCCCCGGGCCACTACGACGCGCTCTGCATCGTGCAGGAGGTCGGCGAGCGGGGGCTCCGGCCGGCTGCAGTCGCGCACCAGTGTGCCGACGGGAACTCGGACCTCGAGAGCGGCGCCGTCGCGCCCGGTCTTGTTGCGGTTGGCACCGGCCCGGCCCGACTCGGCCCGGTAGCGTCGCCGCAGCCTCGGGTCGAGGAGCGTCGCCAGGTTCCGGTCCGCGACGAGCACCACGTCCCCTCCGCGGCCGCCGTCGCCGCCGTCGGGTCCACCGCGGGGCACGAACTTTTCGCGTCGCAGGCTCACGCACCCCTCCCCGCCCCGGCCGGAGGTTACGGAGATCTTCGCCTCGTCCACGAACTGCTGTTCGCTCATGAAGCCTTCAGTCGCCCTGCACGCCGCAGGGTCGCCTGGGTTCGCGTGCCTCGAGGCCGCGCTCTAGAAGCTCGTGCAGCTCGTCGCGGTCAGCACGCCTTCCCGAGCGGGAAGCTCGAATCGGTCGGTGCAGAAAGTCAGTCGGGCCGGATGCTAGCGACCTTGCGGCCGCGTGAGCTTCCGTACTCGACCCGACCAGCGCAAAGAGCGAATAGCGTGAAGTCTTTTCCGACACCCACATTCGTGCCGGGATGGATCCTCGTCCCGACCTGACGAACCAGGATCGTGCCCGCGCGCACCGGCTGGCCGGAGAAGACCTTGACTCCGCGGCGCTGGCCCTGACTGTCGCGTCCGTTTCGGGAGCTTCCCTGCCCTTTTTTGTGTGCCATGGCTCAGCCCTCGATCGCGTCGATCCGCACTTCGGTGTACGCCTGACGGTGGCCCGCCTTGCGCCGGTAGCCCTTGCGACGCTTCATCTTGAATACGATGATCTTATCGCCGCGGCCCTGGGCGGTGATGGTGCCCCGGACCCGCGCACCGTCCACCAGCGGGGTGCCGACGCGTGGCTCCTGGTCGCCCGCCACCAGCAGAACCTCGGCGAGTTCGATGCTGTCGCCGACGGCACCGTCGAGCTTTTCGACGCGCAGGAGGTCTCCGGGAGCGACGCGGGCCTGCTTTCCACCGGACCGGATCACGGCGTACATCACGCTTCCTCGGGCTTTGCGGGGGGCGGAAGTATCGGCTTTTCCGCTCCCCCGTCAAGCAGCTCCAGATCCGAGCCGCGAGCCGGGACGAGTGCCCCCGGGAAGGCCTCGGAGGGCGGCTCGAGAGGATCCCGCTCGCTGCTTGGCGGCGGCGGCAGCGCGTTTTCCAGCGGTAGCGGCCCCGCTGCCGGCTCGTCAGCAGTCTTGGCTGCCGGCTCGTCAGCAGTCTTGGCTGCCGGCTCGTCAGCAGTCTTGGCTGCCGGCTCGTCGGGGGTCTTGGCTGCCGGCTCGTCAGCAGTCTTGGCTGCCGGCTCGTCAGCAGTCTTGGCTGCCGGCTCGTCAGCAG
>PBYF01000086.1 GCA_002729515.1 Deltaproteobacteria bacterium | reverse complement strand
GTGCCGAAGAAGCAACCGAAGCGGGGCCGACTGTGGTGGAACGATGGCTCATGCGTCCGAAAGCGAGCCGAGCATCGCGATCATGTCTGGTTGTGAAATTACAGATTCAGTCGGACACCCTGTCCTGATGATGGCAGAGGATGGCCAAGGGGGTTGGATGACGGAAGATCAAAGAGACATCAGACGTAAGAAGCGAGTCCTCGAATACGCGGAGAAGATTGGCAACATCAAGACGACTTGCCACTGCTAAATTCTGAGGGAGAAGCAAGTTGACCAACAACGTCAGACTGGAGGCCTAATATCACACTCGAACTCGGCTGGTTCGAAGAACAAGCTATGAGCATAGGAAGTTCAAGCTGCGTTTTCGCCAGGGCCTATGCGTGGCAGCCTTAGCTAACCTTTGCACTTAACAGCGGAGATCAGAGCATGGCGCCGTACGCGAAAGGTCAGAGCGGCAACCCGGCCGGGCGGCGCCCCGGTCTGGTTTGAGCGCCCGTACCGGGGCCTCTTTCCCTTGACCGCCGCTATTCGACAGAATATCTACTTATCGGATCCAAACAGAACACAGCTTGAACTTCCTATCTGCAGCCGCCGAAGGACCGCTCGATGCCGTGCCGCAGCGCGAAGCTTACGCGCCTTCTCCGCATCGCGGCTGGCGACGGCATCGACAAGAGCGCTGGGATTCCGGCGGGCAGGTTCGAGCAGCGCCGCCGGGGAGATGCGGTCCGCGCCGAGGATGCCCAGGCGAAGTGGAGATTCCTCCATCCGATCCATTGTCCGCGAGCAACCGCCGGGGGTGGAAACACGCTTCTCGGATACCTGTTCTCGCGCACCGGAGCTAGGCGGCCGGTCGCTGCCGTGCCACGTGGACGAGCAAGCTGAAGAGCCCAGCCCCCGTCGCGAGAAGCGATGCCCCCAGCACGCGGGCGGGGCCGTCGCCGCCCAGGCCGATGGCGCCGATGCCGACGAAGAGCGTCAGCACGTGCAGCCCGTAGCTCCGGCGCACCCAGCGATCCGGCAGCAGACTCCGGGCCGCGGGCACGCGCTGCCGGCCCACCAGGGGCGCGAAGCGATGGAACCAGACGAGAAAGGGCACGATGCGCGTCAGCATGCCGTGGACGACCATGCCCGCCCAGCCCCAAAGCGCCAGCCAGCCAAAGAGGAGTCCCCAGCGCGGATCCGATGCGAGCGAGGCCGCCCCGGCGCATAGCGCCACCGCGGGCGCAACGAGCAACCCGCTGCGCCAGAAGAGCAGGCTGCCATCCGAGCGGCGGCGGCGGCGTGACGCAAGGCTGCGCAGACTCGCCAGCGGGTGGAGCCCCCAGACCGCCACGAGTGCCGGGAGCGCGCCCAGCGCCGCGAGTTGTTGGCTGCGGCCACCCGCACCGCCCAAGCTCCCGAAGCCATCGACCAGGAGCACGACCAGCGGCAGCGCTACGCCCGCCCCGATGAGCCAGGGGATCGCGAGCTTGTAAATGCGGGGAACCGGCGCTGCCAGATAGAACATCGGAAGCACCTGCCACGAGACGGCTGAGAGGAGTCCGCCCACCCAGCCCAGAAGCGCCACCGAGAGGTGTACCTGGGTCCAGAGGGGACGCGGACCGGGAAAACCCAGGCCGCCGTGCCCGAACGCCATCAGGATCCCCAGGACCGCGGCGATGCCGAAGCAAGTCACCGCCAGCAGCATGCCGAGCACCGTCTGGTTGCGGGTGGGTGCGCGGTGGAGGGCCGTGCCCACCGGAATCAGGAAGAGGAGCAGCGCGACACCGAGTGGACCGATGGCGAACGCCACCAGCCCCGCGCTGACGCTGGCCGTTCCCCAGCACAGGCACACCACCCCCAGCACGAAGAGCGGATGTACGGCGTAGGCAAGGCGCACCCGAGGCACCGGACTGCCCGCCACCACGGCGGTCATCTGGTAAAGGGCCCCCATCATCACCATGGCCAGGAGCCCGAGGGTGCCCAAATGCGTCAGGCTCAGGGTGAGGGGCGCCCAACTCGTCGTCAGCGCTCCGCTGCCGCCGATCAGCAGCAGCAGCCCCGCCCCGACCACAGCGATCGGCGCGCTGAGGAAAAAGGAGAGGGGAATGGCGAGCGGCGGCGCCTGCTCCAGGTGGAGGCCCTCGGTGTGCATCGTCATGCGGGCCTTCGCACGTGGACCAGACCGGTTCCGTCCGGCTCCTCGATGGCCTCGAAGGCAAGGCCGCGCCGGGCCAGCAGTACGAGAAGCGGATGCGGGTAGCAGGGTGTGCGGGCGATGAGCGCCCCACCGGCGGCCAACTCCGCCGCCGCCGCGAGAATGCAGTTCAGCGGCTCGGGGGCCTCGAGATCGCGTAGGTCGAGGATCTCCGGCGAAGCCCGAGCGGATCGCACCTCGAGGCGCGTGCCGCCGCGGTCGGTGGCCTCGCTGCGGGCCTCCAGGCCCCTCGCTTCGAGCGCCGGCCCCAGCGCCGCTGGATCGCAGGCCACCGTCGCCTTCAAGACGCCGTCGGGTGACAACGAGGAGACTCCTTCCAGCAGCGCCCGAAACACGCCGGCGGCGTCATCCCCGAGCGCCGCAAGGTCCAGGTCGACGATCGCCCCGCCGCCGACGGCGGCCGTGCCCTCACCCACTGGCACTCATGCCCCTTGCGTCGATAAGCTCGACAGCCACTCAGGAGATCTCCGATGACCCCTACCGAGACCGGCTTGCGCGAATACTTTACCCAGGACCACCGGAACTGCGACTCGCTCTGGGTCGGGGTGGAATCGGCCGCCGACGCCGGCAAGGCCGAGCAGGTGCGCGACGCCTGGCGGCGCTTCACCGGCGCCATGCGCCACCACCTGGCCATGGAGGAAGAGGTCCTCTTCCCCGCCTTCGAGTCGGCTACCGGCATGCACGACGGCGGACCCACTTTCGTGATGCGGTCCGAGCACGAGCAGATGCGCGGGCTGCTCGACCAGATGGACGCTGCGGTGGAGCGCGGCGACCACGGCGAACTCCTCGACCAGGGCGACACCCTCCTGATGCTGATCCAGCAACACGGCCAGAAGGAGGAGGGCGTCCTCTACCCCATGGCCGAAAAGCACCTGGCACCGCAGTGGGCCGAGCTGCGCGCACGCCTGGAGCCACTGGCGGGCTGATCCCGGCCAATGAAAGTCCGCGCCATCTCCCGCCCAAATTTATACAGCGTGAACTACCCAGGACGAGAGATCGAGACGCAAGGCTTAGTTCATTTCGATCCATCTCCCGCCCAAACGCATACAGCGTGGACTACCCAGGACGAGAGATCGAGACGCAAGGCTTAGTTCATTTCGATCCATCTCCCGCCCAAACGCACACAGCGTGGACTACCCAGGACGAGAGATCGAGACGCAAGGCTTAGTTGATTTCGATCCATCTCCCGCCCAAACGCATACAGCGTGGACTACCCAGGACGAGAGATCGAGACGCAAGGCTTAGTTGATTTCGATCTCTCGGCTACCCTCCGGTAGTCGGATTAGCATGCCGTCCTCACCCACAACGACGGCAACATCTTCCGGATCAATGTCGCGTGTAAATAGCCAGCTCCGCAGCAGTCCTGGAACAGGCGGTACCAGGTGAGTGAAGACCACCGTGTCGACACCGGCCTGATTCGCTGATTGAACGGCTTCGCTTGGGCTCGTGTGATAGTCGATCACGTCGCCCGACAATTTCTGCAAGCGCGGCTGGTCGGCTTCGCCCAGGACATCGCTCATGCGACCGACTAGCTCTTTGAGGAGCACCTCGTGGATCAGCAGGTCGGCACCCCGGGCGTTGAGTTCGAGATTGGTCGACTGATCCGTGTCACCGCTGATCACCACCGATCGGCCCTTGAAGTCAAAGCGATAACCGACAGCTGGCTCCACGGGTCGGTGGTCAACAGCGAACGCCGTCACGACCAGTCCCTTTCGCTCGAGGATGGTCTTGCCGGGGCCATCAACCGCCGACACGGTGTGTGGCCGCCACTCGGTTGCGGCGACCGCGAGATTGTCGGTGCCGTGATGAGCGATCCGGTAGGCATCATCCTGGCGGTAGGCTTGTTTGAAGCCGGTGACGACCCGATCGACTCCGGGCGGGCCGTAGACATCCAGGGGCTGATCGCGGCCGGCCACCCAGCTCTGCATGGCCCATTCACCCAGTTCTCCGATGTGGTCGGAATGAAAGTGCGTCAGAAAAACGCCGCCGAGTGCCGCGGTGGGCATGCCGGCGATCTGGGCCACCTCCTGCGAACCCGGTCCCACATCGACCACGTAGATCTGACCGCCCGCAATCACCAGCGTACAGGCCGCAGCCGTACTCGCATCCGGAAGCGGCGCTCCCGTTCCGCAGAGAAACACGTTTAGCGCGTCGTCCTCGAGCAGATCGGTCCGAACTGATTCGGTGCGCTGCTTGATACCCCGCTGCATCATTCCGTCGACAAGGCGATCACATCCCACGACGAAAAAGAGCGCCAGCAAAAAGCCGATGCGACTCACCACAGCGATACGACTCCGATGCTTCATGAGGCTCTGCTCCCTCGGCTGAAGGACTCTTTGGTTTGATTCAGCGACCCGCGATCTGAGTGGACAAACGCAGGCACTCCGGCCGGCTCAGTTGGACCAGTATATATACTCGTCTTCCGGTGCATCGGGAAAACTCAAATCCTTGTCGAGATTGACCGAAAACGAGGCCTGTGCAGCCCAAGCGGGCGGCGGTTGTTCGGCATTGTGGGCAGCCAGTGCCGCCTGCAACTCGGCAAATTTGTCGGGTCGCTCCGCGGCCAGATCGTGTTGCTCGTTTGGATCAGTATTCAAATCAAAGAGCCAAGCCCGACCAGGTGGATCGCTGACGTTGAGTTTCCAACCGTTGACGAGGGCCGACTGCGACGTGCCACTGCGCCAGAAAAGAGCCTCGTGGGGAACCCCGTCAGCCTCGCCCCGGACAAAGGGAAGTAGATCGACCCCGTCCATCTTGCGATCGGTCGGCAGCGGAGCGTCCGCGGCGGCCGCCACCGTCGCATAGAGGTCGAAGTGATGCACAGGGGCATCCAGTGCGCTGCCCGCCGGAATGCGTGCTGGCCACTTGGCGAAGAAGGGCACGTGAATACCGCCCTCAAAGAGCGTGATTTTCCAGCCGCGGAAGGGATCGTTCACATCGGGTAGGCCGATATAGCCCGCCCCTCCATTATCCGACGTGAACAACACGAGCGTGTCGTTTTCCAGACCATTGCGCTCGAGGGCCTCCAGCACGCGGCCCACGCCCCGGTCGAGCGCCAGAATCATGGCCGCGTAGACCCGCTCTCGATGATTCTCGATATGGGACAACGCGTCGTAATCCGCACGCGTCGCCTGAAGGGGCGTATGCGGTGCCCAATGCGCCAAGTAAAGAAAGAAGGGGCGATCCTTGTTGGCATCGATGAATTTGACGGCCTCGTCGGTGTAATAGTCGGTCAGATAGCCGGCCGGCTCGAAAGCCTCGCCCTCGTTGAACGAAGCCGCATAGCGCATTCCCGCCCACAGGAATCGATCGATCGGATCGAAGTCCTGCTTCGAGTTGACAACATCCGGGGAGTCTTCGGGCAGATAAAGGCCACTCGCCATCAGTAGGCTCTCGTCGAAGCCCTGCTCGTGGGGCGCCATGCCGCCCGCTCGCCCGAGATGCCATTTTCCGATGTGTCCGGTTTGATAGCCCTGCTCGGCCAGCAGCTCGGCAATGGTGATCTCCGAGGGCGGCATTCCCATTTCCTCGAATGGAATGGTTTCGACGTCTTCGTTCATGATCGGGGGGCGCAGCCGCTCGTTGGTCCCGCCTCCGAGATGGGGAACGATGCTCATCATGCCAGGCGGTGTCGGTGTAAACTCGAAGCCAAAGCGGGTGCCGTAGCGACCCGACATGATCGCAGCCCGCGAAGGTGCACAGGTGCCATTGGCCGCGTAGCCATTCGTAAAATTGACCCCTTCCGCCGCGATCGAATCAATATGCGGCGTCGGTACGGTGCCACCCGCCACACCGCCCCCGCCAAACGTCAGGTCGTTCCAGCCGAGATCGTCGGCCAGGATCAGTACGATGTTGGGGGGCCGTTCGGCCGGTGGGCGTCCCTGCGGGTCGCTGCCCACGGTCCACTCCACCACCTCATTGGGCCCCACCACCATACGCGCCTTCGCCAACTGACGAATGAACGCGAGCGCAATCTCCGCCCGGTTGAGATAGGTCACTCCGGCCAGGAGTCCGAAAACCACGACCCCCCCGACCGCCCACTTTGCGCCCTTGCTCATCACTCGCCCTCGGCCCTGGATCCGCCTATAATATTGTCACTTGGAGTGACGATACAGGATTTCTGGATGTCCACAACAGACGGACGACACGCCCGTTCCAAGCGCACTCGAGCGGCGGTCGCCGAAGCCATGCTGAATTGTCTCGGGGCCGGCGTGCTCCGCCCATCAGCCAAAGAGGTGGCCGAGCAGGCGAACGTCTCGACTCGAGCCGTCTTCCGCCACTTCGAAAACATGGAGGCTCTGCTCGAGATCGCCTCCGAGTTGCAGATCGAGCGCGTGATGCACGATCTGCCCCCTCTCGTGCACCACGGCGTCCTGGGCAAACGAATCGAAGCCCTCGTGAGCCGGACCACGCGTGGCTACGAGTTGGCTGCACCGGTCCGACGCGCCACGCTCCTGTGGGTGCACGACTCCAAAGTGGTCCGCGATCGGCATCGCTGGGTGCGAGCCCAGGTGCGAAAGCAGGTCCGACGGGTCTTCCGCCCTGAACTCGAAGCGCTGGCTAAACTCCACCGGCGCGATCGCATCGAAGCCCTTTCCGGGCTGCTATCAGCCGCGTACTGGGATGAGCTCAGAACACATCAGCGGCTCTCCGAGCCAACCGCCCGCCGCGTGCTCGAAGAAACAATTCGCTCTCTCCTCGTGCCCTGAGCCGTCTCCGGGCCCATCACCGCAGATCGTCGAGGGTTGGTACGGCCTGCGGCTGCGGCCAGCTGAAGCGTAGCGGAGGCCGGATTCAGCCAGGTGATCGCTTCGAGGGCCCGCCCAGATTCTCTCGGCGCCTCGCCGCCCGCCTCTGACCCCTCGCCCGCCTCTATTTGCCAGAATGTCTACTTACCGGACCCAAAGAAAACGCAGCTTGAACTTCCTATGCTCCGGCTCGCCCTCCGAGATCTTCGACGAGTTCGCGTCGCTCACGCACGCCTGCCATACGTTCACGTCCGACCGGCTCGGCTCGACCGGCAAGCTGTGGCCGCACCCGGACTCCGAACGCGACGACGGATCCGTCGTACTGTTCGAGCAGGGTTTCCCGACGCCGAATGGCCGTGCAAAGTTCGTACCGGCCGACTGGACGGCAGCACCCGAGCTGCCGGACGAGGCCTGCCCGCTCGTGCTCAACACGGGTCGCCTGCTCGAGCACTGGCATATGGGCTCGATGACGTGCCGTGCGAAGGTGCTCGACGCAATCGAGCCCGAGGCCCTCATCCACGTGCACCCCGACGACGCCAGGGATCGCGGGATCGCCGAAGGGGACGAGGTCCGGATCGCCAGCCGGTGCGGTCGCGTCACCTGCAGGGCGCACCTCTCCTGGCGCGACCAGCGTGGTGCTGCGTTCCTGCCCTTCCACTTTCACAAGGCCGCCGCCGCCCTGCTGACGATCGACGAACTCGACTCCGACGGTAAGATCCCCGAGTTCAAATTCTGCACGATCGAGATCGAGCGCTGGCCCGGGCCGGAACTGCAGACGAACCCGTCGAGGGCCGAGTGACTCGAAGACATCCCTGTCCCATCGTCTTTCGCACGCGCGGGCCGGGATTCCACTTCTTCGGCTACTACGACAAGTCACCACTGGACCGCGCGGGCCGTCGTCTCCTGACACTACACGGCCGATTCCCCTCCAACCGCATGTTCAGTGTCGACGATATCGTGGAGGTGGGCTTCTGGTCGCTCGGGGATGCCGAGTACCATCGGATTGCCGATACCCGTGCTTTCAACTGGCAGCAGGGTTCGCAGCTCCAGTGGCTCGGGCCCGACTTCGACAGTCGCATCATCTTCAACGATCGGGACGGAGATCGTTTCATCTCGCGCGTGGTGAACGTGGCGGATGGCTCGGAAGAGACGCTCCCGTTCGCTGTGTACACGGTGCATCCCGCCGCTACGTCGGCGATCTGCATCAACTACGAGCGGCTGTACTTCCCACGCCTTGGCTATTCCTATCAGGGCATCGCGAATGAGAAGTGGAATCGCCCGCTGGTCGAGGGCGATGGCCTCTTTCGGTTGGACCTGGCGAGCGGCGCCGTGGAGCTCGTGGTGGAGACCGAGCAGATGGTCGGGCGCAATCCCGTCTCGTCGATGGAGGGCGCGTGTCACTATCTCGAGCACGCGATGTTCAATCCAGACGGTAGCCGCTTCGCCTTCCTGCACCGCTGGCTGCTACCCGATGGCGGGATCTACGGCCGCCTCTACACCGCCGACGAGTGGGGCCGGGATATCCGCTGCCTCCACGACGTGGGGTACATCTCGCATTTCGGCTGGCGGGGAAGCGGCGAGCTGACCGCATGGGGACGACCGAAGTCGACCGTGTCCGATCTCCGTCGCAGCCGCTGGATCTCCCGCTACGTGATCAAACCGCTGCTGCCTCTCTACCACCAGATCTTCACCGCGCAGTCCAGCGCTCGGCGTCGGCTGTTGCGCGACACCTATCTGCAGTTCGACGACGGCGGCCAGAGTTCAGGCGTGCTGGCACCGGGTGTCGAGTTCCTGGATGACGGTCACTGCAGCTGGCGTCCCGGCGATCCCCGCTGGATGCTCACCGACACGTATCAGGACAAGGAGTCGAATCGTCATCTGCTGCTGTACGACGCCGAGAAGAACGAAGCGATCGAGATCGGCCGCTTCTACTCGTTGCCGGAGACCTGTGATTCCGGCTGGCGGACGGACCTTCACCCGCGCTGGGGTCACTCGGGGCGCCTCGTCTGCATCGACTCCACCCACGAGGACGGTGAGCGGCACCAGTACGTCCTGGACGTCTCAGAGATCGTGGAGCCGGAGTCGGCCACGTGAGGGAGCTCTCGGGCCTGCTCAGGCCCGCTTGCCGAACTCGAGCACGAGCAACCAGCCGAAGTGCCGCTTCAGGAAGCCGTCGAGGAAACGCGGGATGTGCGGGATGATCCGGACGGCCATGTGCGTCTTGGTGATCCGCCGGGGCTCGAGGCCCGCCGTGCGGAAGGCGGCAGAGAACTCGCGGCCCGTCCAGTGCCGCTGATAGAAGCCGTCGGTGTAGAGGCCCTGCACCGACTTCAGCGTGTGGCCGGAGAAGATCTTTCCCTTGGCGACCAGGAAGTACAGACCGTGCAGGAAGTACCGGATGCTGTCGCGGTTGTAGACCATGCACATGCCGGCGCCACCAGGCTTCAGCACCCACGCGATCTGGGCGATGATCCGCTCGGTTTCTGCGCTGTGATGGATCACACCCCACGAGAAGACGTAGTCGAAGCTCTCATCGGGGAACTCCAGTTCCTCCGCGTCCATCTGCCGGACATCGACGGCTAGCTCCTGCGTCTCGATGTTCTTGCGCGTGAGCGCGAGCGCCTGCGAGATCAGATCGATTGCAGTGACCTCGGCACCGCCTCGCGCCAGCAGACAGCTCGCACTACCCGAGCCGCAGCCGATCTCGAGCACCTTCTTGCCGGCGAAGGCGTTGAAGTCGAAGGCATCGCGAAGCCAGGGATTGCCTTCGAGGAAGAGCCGGTCGACTTCGCGGAACCCTGCCGCCGTAGCCGGAATCCGGTCGGTCTCGTTGAAGTCCGCATACGTCATCGGGAGCGATTCCCACCAGACGCGGTTGCGCTCCTGAGCATCCTTCACGCGTTCGGCCGTCTCTCGACGCACCCTGAGTTGGGCGCCTTCCGGCATCTTCGGCACCTCCGCATCGACCAGACGGGATCGACAACGCCAATCTAGCCAACCCACCCCAACGGGGTCGGGGGTCGCTTAGAGTTTATCTCAAAACGCCTGCGGCGTTCCAAGTGATGATAGCGCAGGCGAACTGGAGTATGGCTTGATAGTTGTCGGCTTTCTTTTCCCACCGGATGAGGAGGCACGAAAATCGATTGATCCAGGAATGGCTGCGCTCGACGGCCCATCGCCGCGCTCGCTTGCGAGGGTTCGAGCGGAGTTCTTGGGCCTCTTGGCCGCGCTCAGGCGTCCGGGTCCCCAATGAGCCTGCACCTCCCCCGAAAAAGGATCCCATCCGCACGGGTCCCCCACAGTGGAGGTACGAGTGATAACATTCTCAGGGCGAACGATTCTCGAGTGGAAGTGCCCGACGCATATCATTTATCGGAACCCCTTCATTGATACCATGGTAGTTGATCGGTTCTCCGAAGTTGTCACTAGACAAAGAGCCTGTGACCTAGCCTGGAATATCTGGACAAGATATTCCGGGCTAGGTCAGGGTTTCTGGTGGCAGCGGGCTCAGATTCAAAGCCCCCTTGTACCCTAGCGAAGGCTGGCGATGTCAGGTCGGGGAGCGGTGGAGCGTCTTGGGGTCTGCAGGTGAGTTCAGGCACCGCCAAGTGGGGCAAAAGGGGACTCCTGGAGGCTCGAGAGGCCGCCCCCAGGGATCTGCGTAAGCTCGATGAACGAGAACCAAGGTCGTCCTGACGAGGCCGCTAGACTCGACTAGCCTCGGCCCATGGAAGATGCCAACACGGTTCACGAATTCTGTCTACGTGTGCTGGATTCAGGTGATCTGGCCACCAAACTACTTCCACCCCGGGACACGGTGGGAAACCCCCTATGCGACCGGACCCCGGGAGCCCCCGTAGTGCGGGAGAGCCCCGCCCGAGACGCTGAATTGAGCCTGAGCAGCGGCGCCGACAGGCTGCCTCACCCCGGTCAGTTGAGCGACCCTCGAGCCAGAGCCACCTGTCTGGCCCGCTTTGCCCATCACGAGTTGATGGCCGTCGAGCTTTTTGCGTGGGCCCTGCTGCGCTGGCCCGACCTACCCAGTGAACTTCGGCAACTCTGGCTCATCAATCTGGCGGAGGAACAGCGGCATTGTCAGCTCTACCTCGATCGTCTGGCTGTGCACAACTCCGATCTATCGAAGCACACCCGATCCGATTACTTCTGGAAGCAGCTCCCCGCTATCGCCCGATCACCCCATGGCCCCAGAGCCTTTCTCTCCGCCATGGGGCTCACCCTGGAGCAGGCGAATCTCGACTTCACCCTCCTCTACCGCGACGGTTTCCGCGAAGCGGGTGACGAAGAGAGCGCGCGAGCCTGTCAACGCGTACACGACGATGAAGTGGCCCACGTGCGACGCGCCTCGGAATGGCTCATGCGGCTCTCACCCGATCATGAGGCTGACCCGATTTCAGCCTATGAGGAAACAGTGCCTTTCCCCTTGGCGGCCAGTCGAGCCAAAGGGCGACGATTCAGTGTCGCCTCTCGCCGCTCGGCCGGACTCTCCGAACCCTTTATCGAGCACGTGCGAACGGCGCGCTCCAGCCAGCAACTGGCCGGCTCATCCAAGCGCTCTTGACACCGGAAGTCTCATCTGCGCTGGCTTTGATTCCGAATATCGGAGCGGAAGAGGGAGCCGATTGGCCCGCACTGCTTCACAAGCCGGCCGTCGCCTCCACGGTGGCTCTATGGCGAAACCTCTTTCCTTCGAACCATCGCCTGCTGGGGAGCGAAAATACACCCGAGCCCTGGCCCGAGTGTATGGGCGCTCGCCCCGAAGAAGCTGCTTTCGCATGGCTCGAAGATGTGAATGTGGCGTGCTGGCTTGCCGACCCCAAGGCCCTGAGTCTGGCTCGGGAAAACGGACTTCACTGGCAGGGGCCTTCGGCAGACGATGTCCTGCGCGTTCACGACAAAGCGTTCGCATTCCGAGCGAGTCGAGAATTCGGGCTCATCCCGCCTGAACTGCGAGGGCTTGGCTTTGTGCTCGAGCCTCAGGAAATGACCTCGTCCAGTGACTGGATCGACCGCCTCGAGCGAGAGTTTGAAACCTGGCCCGCATGGACTCAGGGACGCTTCTGCCTCAAACCTCGCCTGGGAAGCAGCGGCCGAGGCCGGGTCTCGGGCCGGGCCGGAAGCCTCGACCGAGCGACACTGAGCGGTGCCGCACGCACACTCGCTTGCCGCGGCGGGGCCATCGTGGAGCCGTGGCTCGAGCGAACCGTCGACTTTTCTGTCCAACTGCATATCGGACATAGCGAACCCGCCACCACGCCCAGCGTGACGATCCTGGGCGGCCTGCAGCTCTGGGTGACAGCAACGGGGCTCTACCGAGGTCATCTGGGTGAAGTGGACTCGCGCGGCCGAATTTTCTCCGGTGGTCCTCACGAAGAAATCGCACGAGAAGCTTCGGCCACAATCGCGGCCGAAGCCCAGAGACGGGGCTACAGCGGCCCGTGCGGCGTCGATGGCCTGGGTTTTCGAGTCGTACCCGCCACCGCACAAACCGCACCCGGTGTGACTCGCCCGGTGGTGGAGTTCAATGCCCGCTTTACCCTGGGCACGCTGGTAATCGGCCTGGTCCGGCGCCTCCTTGGGCGCCTGCAAAGCGAACTTCAACTCTCGCCCGGCCAGCGTTGCGCTTTTCTCTTCGCCTTGGACACCCCTCCCGATTGGCCCAGCTGGGAAGCTCTGGCGCAGCACCTCCAGGGACGCACCTTGTGCCTCCCCCTGGCACCCGCCTCGGCGACGGCTCGCCCGGGACTGATTTTCGCAGATTCGATCGCCGGCCTTCAAGCCGCCCTGCCTCACACCACGTGACCCAAGGCCGGGCACCCGCTCGACCTGCCCCCCCCCCCTGATATCGACCCATCTCCCATGGGAGTCCATGGAGCCAGGATTGACGGAGCGGGAGACGAGACGCGCAGGACACGGCACACGGCAGAGCAGATTATCGGGAAGCTTCGCGAGTACGCCCACTCGTTGTTCGCAAAGTCTTTTTCCTGCATGTCCTTGTTGTAGCGGGGTCAGAAGTCGCTGGCCTCGCAATCCTGCAACAGCAAGTGATCATTGGGCATCAGAAGGAAGTTCTCAGAAAGTTCGGATTCATGACCCATTCTCACAATCTTGGAAATGAGATTGGCACCCTTGTTGGATTTGTACGGGCAGGCAGAAAGTTCAAGCTGTGACTTTCTTGGGTCCGGCAAGTAGGCATTCTGTCAGATAGAGGCAGACGAGGAAATCAGACCCCGCTACGGGCTCGAATAGGAAACAGCCCATTCTGGACCACCCGAAGCCCCATGAGCCGCAGCTTCTGGTGCGCAGAGCGTTCTTTGATCCCGATTAGAGCGCCTTGAAGTTCACGCTTACTGCACCCAGCGCTTTGTTCGATGCAAAGGCGGTCTTGATAGCGCCAGAAGGGGTCTGGGAAGGGAATGGTCGGTCGTGAGTGAAGTACATATGAGCGGTCGGATCCCACACAATTGGCGCATCGAGAACGGTCGAGTCGTGTTGCACTCGCTCGAGATTCCGGGGAGATGAAGAAATACCTCGTTTACCGTGGTCCTCGATCGGCTGTAGACACAGCAGACGGAACCCCGTTCCATCGCCACCTTGCACACGGCCGCCTACGGGCCGCGATACGCACCCCATCTCCTGGCCACTTGACATGATGTACCCTCTCGCACCCAAAAAGAGATTTGAAATCCCCATCCAGAATGCGACATCTCAATAGTCACAGCGACGCCGAGCAGGCACGCCGCCTCTCCGACTACCTGGAGGTCCGGGGCATCAAGAACCAGGTGCGTTCATCCGGAGACCAGCACGAGGTCTGGATCATCGAATATGAGGACCTCGAGACGGCGAAGGAACTCGCGGGCCAATACACGGGTGAAACGTCCGTCACAGATCGTGCCGAAGCAGAGCAGATTCGCGATCAGCGCGAAGTCAACCGCCGGCCTGTGCGCGTTCCGGGCCCCTCGACAAGCCGCGGCCTGACCGGCGAAAGCCCACTCGGACATGCGACGCTGGCCCTAATCGTCACCAGCGTAGCTGTCACCCTGCTGTCGGACATGGGCAACCCGAACTCCCCGATTGGCCGCGCCCTCTTCGTCGTCCCAATCACCCGAGACGGATACTACTCCCCTGTGATCGCGTGGACAGAACCATGGCGCCTGCTGACGCCCATGTTCATCCACTTCAACCTGCTGCATCTGGCCTTCAACATGCTCTGGCTCTACAGGCTTGGCAACCAGATCGAGAATCTCCAGGGAATGCGCGTGCTCTTTGGCCTCGTCGCATTAACGCAGATTCCGGGTGTCCTTGTGCAGTTCGAGATAAGCGGTCCGCTCTTCGGCGGGATGTCCGGCGTCGTATACGGCATATTCGGATTCAGCTGGATGCAGGCCCGCTACACGTCCAAGGGTTACGCGTTAACCGACCGGGACACGATGTGGATCATGGGATGGTTCGCGCTCTGTGCGACCGGTCTGGTCGGTCGTATTGCGAACGCCCAGCACGCACTGGGGCTGGTATTTGGCCTGCTGGCCGGAATGCCGGCCTACATCGCCTTCCGACGCTCGAGCGCGAGCGTGTCCTTCGAGAAGGGAAGCTGGGCCGACCTCAATGTCCGTGGCTTCCAGCGCTTCAAGCGGGTCTATTTCGATCCCTACGTCCCGCTCTGGTTCGTCGGCCTCGCCATCGTGGTGCTGCTGGTCGGCTGACGCAGGGAGTTGCGCGGCTGTGAGTGAAGGGGGAGGCGAACTTGGAGTCGACTGCAGGCGGCTGCAGATTGCGACTAGTCACAGAGGTACGAACGAGCGGATAGGCCAGTCAGGCTGCCCCGCCCCCGGGGCAAATTTCAGAGCGAAAATTCGAAGAAGACATCGAGTGCGCGCTGCTTCGCAGCGGGCCCGATGCCTGCGCGGGGGGCGCCGACAGGGTGGCGGATGCGGGGCCCGTCTACGGCGCGGGCGGCCCCGGGGGGTATCGCAAGCGCGACACGTACCGCGGCCTCTTCCCCTCGCCCCTCTATTTGACAGAATGCCTACTTATCGGACCCAAGGAAAACGCAGCTTGAACTTCCTCTCTGCCGGCCCTTTCTGATGTGTCCGAGAAATCAGGTGAGCCCCCCCCCGCGGAAACGCGGTGCAAGGCAATCAATCCCATGAAGACGAGTGCAAGCGTTCCAGGTTCCGGTACAACGTTGATCCCGGCACCCGACGGGTTTGCCAACGTACCAGGTATGATTCCGCTGCCATTGACCACCGAATCGACAAATACACTGAAGTCAGCTTGTCCGTCAGCCGCGAGCGAACTCAGAATGTGAAATTACAGATCCAGTCGGACACCCTGTCATGATGATGGCAGAGGATGACCGAGGGGATCTAGATGACGGAAGATCAACGAGAAATCAGACGAAAGAAGCGAGTCCTCGAGTACGCGGAGAAGATTGGCAACATCAAGACGACTTGCCACCGCTTCGGAATC
>PBYF01000085.1 GCA_002729515.1 Deltaproteobacteria bacterium | reverse complement strand
GAGCGCGCAGGCGGACCACACCGGGGTGCACGCGGGATCGCACGGGCACGGGAGCGCGCAGGCGGACCACACCGGGGTGCACGCGGGGTCGCACGCACACGGCTCGCACGAAGCCCATGGCGAAAAACCTCACGACTCCGGGCACGCGAGCGCGGGCGACAGCACCCGGATCGACCCCGTGATGGCGGAGTCGTTCGGCGTCGAGACGGAGGTCGCGGGCCCCGCCACGCTCACGAAGTCTGTGACGGTCTACGGCCGGGTGCGGGTCAACCCGGAGCGTGCCCGCGAGATTCGAGCGCGCTTCGATGGTCAAGTGCACGAGGTCCAGGCCCGTGTGGGGGACCTCGTACGCGAGGGGCAGAAGCTCGTGAGCGTCGAGAGCAACGAGAGCCTGAACCGGTACTGGCTGCTCGCGCCCATCTCGGGCGTCGTGACCTCACGCGACATCAACTCCGGAGAACAGACGAACGGACGGCTGCTCATGACCATCACCGACACCTCGTCGGTGTGGGTCGACCTCTCGGTCTTTCCGATCGACCGGGAGGGCGTCGTGATCGGAAGCCGGGTTTCGATCGCGCCCGCGCTGGGCGGGAGATCGGTCGAGGGCGTCGTCTCGCTGCTCGAGACGTTCGCCGACCCCCACGACCAGACGGCTGTCGCGCGGGTCGTGCTCGAGAATCCGGGCAACGAGATCCGGCCCGGCACCTTCGTTAGCGCGGAGGTGAGGGTCGGCGAGTTCGAGGTGCCAGTCGCCGTGAAGCAGACCGGTCTGCAGACACAGGACGGCACCGTCGTCGTCTACACCCGGCACGGGGACCTCTACCACACCCGGCCGCTCGAGATCGGCCGCCAGGTCGGGGAGTGGGCTGAAGTGCTGGACGGCCTGGCGCCCGGGGTCCGCTACGTCACGGTGAACAGCCACCTCATCAAGGCCGACATCGAGAAGTCGGGCGCTGCCCATCACCACTGAGAGACGCCATGTTGAATCGGATCATCGAGCTCTCTGCGAATCACCGCGGTGTCGTGCTCAGCTTCGTCGTCATCTCCATGATCCTGGGTACGTGGAGCTTCACGCTGCTCCCGATCGATGCCGTACCCGACATCACCAACGTACAGGTCGTCGTCAACACGGCGGCGCCCGGCTACACGCCGTCGGAGGTCGAGCAACAGGTCAGCTTCCTGGTCGAGAACGCGATGGCGGGTCTCCCCAGGCTCTCCTACACGCGCTCGCTCTCACGCTACGGCCTCTCCCAGGTCACGGTGGTGTTCGAGGATGGGACCGACATCTACTTCGCGCGTCAACAGGTGGGTGAGCGCCTGCGCGAGGCGAGGTCGCGCCTGCCCACCTCGCTCGAGCCCACCCTGGGCCCGATCGCGACCGGGCTCGGCGAGATCTTCATGTTCACCGTCGACGCCGAGCCCGGCGCGCGAAACGCCGACGGCACTCCCGTCACGCCGATGGACCTGCGCACGGTGCACGACTGGATCATTCGGCCCCAGCTCCTGCGCGTCCCGGGCGTGGTCGAGGTGAATCCGATCGGAGGCCACACGAAGCAGATCCTCGTCGCACCCGATCCCGCGAAGCTGCTCGCCCACGGTCTGAGCCACACCGACCTGCTCGAGGCCTTGCGTCGCCACAACGAGAACCGCGGCGCCGGCTTCATCGACCACAACGGTGAGCAGTGGCTGATGCGCATCGAGGGGCGGGCCCGAGACATCGAGGATCTAGCCGGAATTGTGATCCGCCAGAGCCACGGCGTTCCCCTGCACCTGCGGGACGTCGCCAATGTGGGCATCGGGCACGAGCTTCGCTCGGGCGCTGCGACCCAGAACGGCCGCGAGGTCGTGATGAGCACCGTGTTCATGCTGATCGGCGAGAACAGCCGCACGGTGGCCCGGGCGGTGGCGGAGAAACTGGATGAGATCCAGGGCAGCCTGCCCCCTGGCGTGACAGCGAAGGCGGTCTACGACCGAACGACCCTCGTCGACAAGACGCTCGAGACCGTCCGAAAGAATCTCTTCGAAGGCGCGTTGCTCGTAATCGTCGTGCTGCTCCTCCTGCTCGGCAACGTGCGCGGAGCACTCCTGACCGCCACCGTGATCCCGATCGCGATGCTCATGACCATCACGGGCATGGTGCAGGCAGGGGTGAGCGCGAACCTCATGAGCCTGGGCGCACTCGACTTCGGGCTGATCGTCGACGGTGCGGTGATCATCGTCGAGAACTGTCTGCGTCGTCTCAGCAAGGCGGGGGCCCGGGCGGAAAGGCTCGCCGATCGCATCCCGATCGTCGTGGACGCGACGCGCGAGGTGATCCGCCCGGCGCTCTTCGGCGTGCTGATCATCACCGCCGTCTACATCCCGATCTTCGCGCTCACGGGCGTCGAGGGGAAGATGTACCACCCGATGGCGATGACGGTCGTCATTGCGCTCACGAGCGCGATGCTGCTCTCGATC
Source organism: Deltaproteobacteria bacterium (assembly GCA_002729515.1). Taxonomy (GTDB): domain Bacteria; phylum Myxococcota_A; class UBA9160; order UBA9160; family SMWR01. The sequence goes on along the minus strand of PBYF01000085.1, from coordinate 10,256 downwards.
ACGTTCGTTCCCGCGGCCGTCGTGCTGCTCTTTCGCGGACCCGTCGTGGAAAAGCGAAACGTGGTCGTCGACACCGTGCGGACCGCATATCGCCCTCTCCTGCGGGGCGCGCTTCGCTGGCGCTGGAGTGTGATCGTGATCGGCCTCGCCTGGATCGCGGCGCACGGGGTCCTGGCGACGCGCCTTGGTGCCGAGTTCGTTCCGAACCTCGACGAGGGCGACATCGCCATGCATGCGCTGCGGATCCCCGGCACGTCACTCGACCAGGCCATCCGCCTGCAGACGCAGCTGGAGCGCGAGGTGAAGAAGCTCCCGGAGGTGGCGCGCGTCTTCTCGAAGATCGGCACCGGTGAGGTCGCGACGGACCCGATGCCCCCCAACGTCGCCGACACCTTCATCATCATGCAGCCGCGCCAGAACTGGCCCGAGCCGCGCAAGCCCAAGGCCCAGCTCGTGGCCGAACTCGAGGCGCTCGTCGAGCCGGTGCCGGGCAACCGCTACGAATTCCTGCAGCCAATCCAGATGCGATTCAACGAGCTGCTGGCGGGCGTCCGCTCCGAGCTGGCGGTGAAGGTATTCGGCGACGACTTCGACCAGCTGGTCGCACTCGGAGATAAGATCGAGCAAACGCTCCAGAGGGTCCCCGGCGCAGCGGACGTCGCGGTCGAGCAGGCAACCGGGCTCCCCGTCCTCACCATCACGCCCCAGCGTGCGGCGTTGGGCCATTTGGGCCTCACGATCGAGGCGCTGCAGGAGCTGGTCGCGACAGCCCTCGGAGGCACGGTCGCAGGTCAGCTCTACGAGGGCGACCGGCGCTTCGACATCGTCGTGCGCCTGGCCGAGGCGCAGCGGCAGGATGTCGAGCTCATCTCTCGTCTGCCGATCCCCGTGAACGAGAGCGAGTACGTCCCGCTGGGACAGGTCGCGCGTGTCGAGGTCGTGAGCGGTGCGAACCAGGTGAATCGCGAGAACGGGAAGCGGCGTGTGGTGGTGGGGGCCAACGTTCGCGGCCGCGACCTCGCCTCCTTCGTGCTCGACGTGAGACGGGCGATAGAGCAGGAGATCGACCTGCCGCCCGGCTACTGGATCGAGTACGGGGGCTCGTTCGAACAGCTCGCGTCCGCTGCGAATCGGCTCGGGATCGTGGTGCCTCTCACGCTGCTCGGGATCGTGGGGCTCCTGGTGCTGGCGCTCGGCTCCTTTCGCGACGCCGCGGTCATCTTCTCGGGCGTCCCTCTCGCGCTCACGGGCGGCGTGCTGGCGCTCTTGCTGCGAGGGATCCCCTTCTCGATCTCGGCGGCGGTGGGTCTGATCGCGCTCTCGGGGATCGCGGTCCTCAACGGCCTCGTGCTCGTCTCGTTCATCGGGGACCTGCGGCGCAGGGGACGGGACCTCGAGGACGCGATCGTCGAAGGCGCGCTCACTCGCGTACGCCCGGTAATGATGACCGCGCTCGTGGCCGCCCTCGGCTTCGTCCCGATGGCTGTCAACACGGGAATCGGCTCCGAGGTGCAGCGCCCGCTCGCGACCGTGGTCGTCGGCGGAATCGTCTCTTCGACGCTGCTCACCCTGCTGGTGCTACCCGCGCTCTATCGGGTCGTACACGGGTCGGACGCCGTCGGCAGGGGACGCTAACCGTCAAAGCCCGGCATCCGCCCAGGGTAAAAGCACCGGCACGCTCAATACATGAAACATCCACGTGTTCGCACCGGTTAGCGACTATGGCGCCCCGGGGAGGAATCGAACCCCCGACCCGCTGCTTAGAAGGCAGCTGCTCTATCCGACTGAGCTACCGGGGCCCGGCAGCGAGATTAGCAGTTCGGGAAGGGGATTTTGGCAACGCCCGCGCGGGGTTTGACACCGCTCGGGGCCGGGGATAGCTTCGCTCGCCTCCCGGTGGTGGGCGTAGCTCAGTTGGTTAGAGCACCAGATTGTGGTTCTGGGGGTCGGGGGTTCGAATCCCCTCGCCCACCCCAGGGACTCCTCCGGTCGACCAATGCGCAAAGGCACTCGACCGCCCCTCGCGGGACGCGCTCCCGACCCATTGCGACGGACCCCACACGGGCAGGCACCACCCCGGACCGGGGTCGAACCGAGCCACCGCACCGCCCCTGCACGGTGCCACCAAAGCCGTAGACCACTGGATTTCCTAAGAAAAAACCGCCCCACTGGGGACCCCGTCCGCGAGCGCTAGAATCGCGTTTGCTTCGGACCGGAGACCCCCTCTGATGAATCGCATCCGCGCCGCCCGGCAAGCCCTCGGCTGGACACAGAACGGCCTCGCGCTCGAGGCCGGAATTTCGGCGCGAACGGTTCACGCCGTCGAGAAGAATCGCCCCTGCCGCCAGGCGACGAAGCGCCGCATCCTCTCGGCGCTCGGCGTGCCGTGGGCCCTTCGCTTCGAGTATTTCGCAAGCCCGCGGCCGGTGCGGCGGCCCGTGCCCGAAGCTTTCGAAGAAGCGCGCAGCGCCTAGCAAGCCGCAGCCACCAGGTCCGTCGCGCGGGCCAACACGCGGTCGGTGCAGCGGGCCATGAACCCCGAAAGCTCTGCAGCGGCCGCATCCGGCGCGCGCGCTTCCAGCGACGCACGGGCAGCGGCCTCGACCCCGGAGCGCTCGGCTTCGAACTCCGACTCGAGTTCGGCCCAGGCTGCGCGCAGCCGCGGCGTACTGACCGCCGGAGCGGCAGACGCGGCCTCCTGCAGACGGGCGAAGACCCACCACGCCGAGTCGGGCTCGGGCGCCTCGACGCCCCGCGCCAGCGCAGGCGGCACGACGCCGTGCAGGTAGACGGGCAGAAAAATTCCCGTGCACGGAGTCCCGAAAGAGATCCAGACCGGCCAGGGAAGGCTCGGATCGGCCGGGAGCGCGGCGATCAGGCTCGCCGTCGTCCCGTGCACCGGCTCGCTGTGGGCGCAGAGCGTGAAGTAACGCTCGTCTTCGGGCGTCGCGTCGCCTCCCATCCAGACAGGACCCCCATCTGCGTGGTCGCGCAGGATCCCCGCAAACGAGGCCACGTCGTGGCGACCCGCAGACGCATTGAGAAGCTCGGTCGCGCGCCGCTGTCTCCCCGCGGACACGTGCGCTGGCACGTGCGGGTTGCGGTAGGCGCTGGCCACATCGAGCCGCTCGTCTCCGGGCCACCAGCCCTCGGCCACGGCGAAACGCTCTAGATCACCCGCGCCGATCTCCCAATCGGTACGGATCGACAGGTGGTTCGACACCGCCGCCAGATCGACCCGCCGCGCGGCCCAGCGCCGGTTCGAGGTTTCGAGCTGCCACCCCTCCTTGGCATCCACGACAACGAAGCTGTTGTGATAACCGGACGCTTCCGGTGCAAAGGCAGCGCCGCCCTGACCGTGCCGTTCGACCAGACCGGCGATCACCTCGACCGCCTCGCGGGCCGAGTTCGCGCGCTCGAGACCGAGACGCACCAGGTCCATGCCGATGAGCCCCGGCTGTATCTCGATCGGCTCCTTCGAGAAGACCGTGTGATTGCCGATGGCGACCGCGTGCTCGTTCACACCGTGCTCGAAGCCCCACACCCACCACGGCGAATGCCCCATCACGGAGAAGGTTTCGGCTACTTGGGGAATCGCGAGGTGGGTGCACCGCACCCGCGCGTCGCGCGCGTAGTATGCGGCGGGGAACTGCACGAACGGCTGGCACTCGCCACTCGTTCGGTCGCTATTCTTCGCGTAGAGAGACCCGCCATCCGCAGTCTGCGACGGAGCGGCAACGATCGAATCGCACATGGACGCAAACTACCACAGGGATCACTGCGGTCCGAAGCAGTCGGCCCGGTCCGGACAGGCGCAGCGGTATGGCATAATGCCGCCATGCTGAAGGCCGCTGGACCGAACTTCTGGCTCGCCGACGGCCCCGTGGTTCAGTTCTTCGGCGTCTTTCCCTACCCGACTCGAATGGCCGCAGCGCGGCTCGAAGACGGAAGCCTGTGGGTGTGGTCGCCCATCGCGCTCGACGACGCGCTCGCCGCCGAACTCGACGCCATCGGGCCTGTGCGCGAACTCGTGGCGCCCAACAAGCTCCACCACCTGGCACTTCCAGAGTGGGTCGCACGCTACCCGGAGGCGCGGTTGCACGGAGCCCCCGGCCTGGCAAGAAAGCGCCGCGACCTCGCCTTCCACACCGAACTGGGCGACACGCCCGACCCGGCCTGGGTGGATCAGATCGACCAGGTCGTGTTTCGGGGAAGCGTGATTCTGGATGAAGTCTTATTCTTCCACCGCCGCTCGCGAACCGCGCTCGTAACGGACCTGATCCAGCGCTTCGAGCCGGACACGTTGCCCGCCTGGTGCCGACCGATCATGCGTTGGGACGGGCTCGTCGGGCCTGCCGGGGCAGCTCCCCGGGACTTCCGCGCCACCGTGTGGAACCGGCGCGCCGCACGCGCCTGCCGGGCCACCGCGCTGGCATGGCAACCTGCTCGTCTGGTGATCGCCCACGGCACGCTGCCCGAGGAAGACGGCACCGAAGCCCTGCGCCGGGGCTTCCGCTGGCTGGGGCCCGAGCGCTGAGCGCGGCCCCGGCTGCTCGAACCCAGAGACAGAAGGTCGATCTCGCGATTCCGAAGCGGTGGCAAGTCGTCTTGAGGTTGCCAATCTTCTCCGCGTATTCGAGGACTCGCTTCTTTCGTCTGATTTCTCGTTGATCTTCGGTCATCCAGATCCCCTCGGTCATCCTCTGCCATCATCATGACAGGGTGTCCGACTGGATCTGTAATTTCACACACTCTCGCGTGTATTCGTCCAGCATCGTCGGCATCCGCAGCGGGGATGGCCAGCGCGGGTTCGGTCGAAGACAGAGTCCTACGACCAGACCTGATCCCGGTGCTCGGCCGCCAGGCCCACCGACAGCCCCGCCGGCCCGTTGGAATCGCCTCGTATCAGGGCAGGAGTTCTTGTTAAGGGGGATCCCCTGCGGGAGTAGCGGTACATGCTCCACATACCAGGCCCGGTTGGATGCTCAGGATGCGCTGGCGCGGAACGCGCCTTCTCCGGCATCGCGCGACCGGAGCCAGCGCCTCGCGAACAGGGTCTCCCCTCACTTTCTGCCCGCTCGCGTGTTCTCCGGGAGTGCGAACGCCATCAGGCTGTCGCCGAGATTCGTTCCCAACTTGCTGTGTCCGCCTGCTGCGATGACGACGTATTGACGGGAGTCGGTGCCAATTCGATAGGTCATGGGCGTCGCCTGGCCGCCCGCCGGAAGCCGTGCCCGCCACAGCTCTTCACCCGTCTCGACGTCGTAGGCGCGCAGGTAGTCGTCCATGCTCGCGCCGATGAACACGAGCCCGCTCGCGGTTACGATCGGGCCGCCCATGCTCGGCATGCCTAAATCGAAGCCAATCGGAAAGAAGGGAATCACGTCGCGGGTCGTTCCAAAGGGACGCTCCCAGACCTTCTCGCCCGTGTCGAGACTGACGGCCATGAGCGAGCCCCACGGCGGAGGCACGCACGGCACACCGAAGGGCGACACCAGGCCGTCGCTGCGCACGAGGTACGGGGTGCCCTCCTGCAGGCTGACCCGCTTCGGCAGCGGCCCGGGCGGCATGTCTTCGCGCCGGATCAGCGTCTTGGCCTCGCCGATGTGGTTCTGGGTCAGCACGATCAGCCGGCGACTCGGGTCGAACGCGAGGCTGCCCCAGTTCGCGCCGCCAGCGATGCCTGGGTACTCGACGCTGCCGCCGAGACTGGGTGGGGTGAAGATGCCCTCGTTGCGCAGGGAAGCGATCAACTCGCGGCAGGCCCCGCGGTCGTACGGCAGGAAGCCGAAGGCATCCTCCGGGCTCAGGCGGTGGGGATGGAGAGGCGGTGGAAAGGTCGGGAACGGCTGGGTGGGAGCGGTGCGCTCGCCCGGGACGTCTGTCTGCGGCACGGGTCGCTCCTCGACGGGATGGATCGGCCGGCCGCTGCCGCGATCGAGCAGGAACAGGTGGCCCATCTTCGTAGCCTGCGCGACGGCCGGAATCGCTCGGCCGTCCTTCCAGACGTCGATCAGAACCGGTTGCGACGCGACGTCGTAGTCCCAGAGATCGTGGTGAACGGTCTGGAAGCGCCAGACGGGCTCGCCGCTGCCCCCGTCCAGCGCGACGACGGAGCTGCCGTAGTAGTCGAAGCCCCTTCTGTGGCCGCCGAAGTAGTCGGGGCTCGGGTTTCCGAACGGGACGAAGACGAGGTTGCGCTCCGGATCGACGGAGAGGATCGACCAGGCGTTCGGAGTGCCCCGGTGGAACCGGGGTTCGCCGTCGTCGCCGTCCGGGAGGGGCGGAGTGCCCGGCGGGACGGGGTCGAAGGCCCAGCGCAGCTCGCCGCTGCGGACGTCGAAGGCTCGCACGACGCCCCCGGGCGGATCGACGCGTCGGTTGTCGGCAACGAGCGATCCCGTGACGACGACATCGCCAATGACGGTCGGCGGGGACGTCATGTACATCTCGCCAGGCCCCACGTCGCCGAGTCCGTCCCGCAGATCGAGCGCGGCGGCGTCCCCGAAGGCCTCGCAGGCGAGCCCGGTATCCGCGTCCACAGCGACGAGCCGACCGTCGGTGGTGCCCATGAAGATCCGCCCGGCGCAGGGGCCGGCCTCCCCCTTCGCCCCTCGCCAGAGTGCAACGCCGCGGCACGTGTTCGTCCATCCCTCCAGGCTCGGCGCTGCGTCGAAGATCCAGCGCTCCTCGCCCGTCCGCGCGTCGATCGCAAAGGCGCGGGAGAGCGGTGAGCAGAAGTAGAGGGTGTCGCCCTCGAGGATGGGCGTTGCCTGGAAAGCCGTCTTGTCGACGTCGACGCGGCCGCCCGGGTAGTCGCCCGTGCGGTACGTCCAGGCGACCTCGAGATCGGTCACGTTTTCGGGCGTGATCTGGGTCAGCGGTGAGTAGCGGCTCCCGCCCGGATCTCCGCCATAGCTCGGCCAGCCCGCGGTCGGCCCGCTCGCATCGAGGGGCGCGGGTTCATCCGAGGCCGCAATCGAGAGAGCTGCGATCGTGAGCCAACAGATGAGTCGCGGCAGTCGAAGAGTGGCGGGCAGCAACGGGATCAGGACCTCGTAACCTCTGCGGGGATCAGTCTTCGTTGGCAGCCAGGGGCGCGCCCTTCGCGAATAGCGGGCTCGTGGCTGGGGAAGGAGCCCCGGTGGGATCGATGCGCACGACCTTCGGCGTGCCGCCCTCGATCTGCCAGGTCGGACCGTTCGAGTTCGAGGTCCAGACGCGCCCTTGCGCGTCGAAGTCGACCTCGCGCGTGTACGTGACGCGGGTCGGCAGCGGGTACACGGTGAAGCGCTCGGGCTCGGGCTCGAAGCGGATCATCGAGTCGCTGTTGGTCCCGCAGATCCAGACGCTGCCGGTCTCGCGGTCGACCGCCAGAGCGTAGGGCGTCTCACTCCCGAGCGGCTCCACGGGCAGCGGCCAGGTCCGGAACTCGCGCATCTCGAGGTCGAAGTGCGCGAGCAGGCTCTCGGAGAAGCTCGGGATCCACAGCCCTCCCTTCGCGTCGAAGCGGAGCCGCCGCGGCGTCTCGAACGGCGTCTCGAACATCTCCAGCGAGAGGGTTTCGGGATCGACGCGGCCGATCCGTCGCTCGTTTAGCTGGCTGAACCAGACGCCGCCGTCGGGGGCGATGTCGATGCCGTAGGGCACGGGCATCTTGATCCCGTCGCCCTCGGCCGCGGAGCCGCGAATGTCGATGTAGCTCCCGATCTTGAGCAGGAGGGGCATGACGCGCAGGATGATGGCCTGCGCCCATGTCCGCGCGGGCAGGCGTACGTGTCGTTGTTCGCCCGTTTCAGGATCGAACATGCCGACGTGGTTGGTCGCCGCCATCGTGTACCAGATGCGCCCCGTCCCGTCGAAGCGGAGCGTGTGGGGATAGATGCCGTCCGCCAGCTCGTGAATGGTCCACGTCTCATTCAGGGTGTCGAAGCGCGCGAGCTGATTCCCGATCGCGAGCGTGATCCAGATGGAGCCGTCGGGTGCCGTCTGTAGCGAGTGCGGGCCGACGTGCGAGTTCGATGTCGACGTGGCCCGCCCCGAACTCGCGAAGACCCCGCCGGGCGGCAGATCACCGCGCGGCACCGTCCACGACTTGCGCTCTCCGCCGGGAATGCTCGGGTCCAGGCGATGCAATGCGTCCTGCGGTCCGTCCACCGAGTAGAGCCGGCCGTCCGGGTGGACCATCACATCGTGCTGCGTCGAGGCACGGCCGCCCAGATCCCATTCCTCGATCAGCGCGCGCCGTGCCACGGCGGTCGGGGGCGGGACGGGGCTGCCCGCCTTGCGGGCGGCGAGCAGCTTCGGCAGCGCATTCTCTGGTGCATAGGCGGCCGTGAAGGCGTCGGGCAGCTTCGCGCGCAGGCTCTGGCTGATCATCGCGCCGCGCCGCCCCATCAGCACGAGGAGCTTCTCCCATTCCTCGCGCGTGCGCTCGCGACGTGTCGCCCAGTTGCCCTGCTGGTGGCAGTAGGTGCACTGCTGCTTCAGTTCTGCCCGCTCGGCCGGCTCCTCGAGCTGCTCCAGGACGAGCGCATACCAGTGGTTGGCCGGGAGCTGCTCGGCGAACTCGGCCGCTGTGTCGACGCGCTCGAGCTCGAACGACAGCCCACGTGTGGCACTGGGCGCCTCGCCCTTGCGGTGTGCGTCCTTCCAGCCGATGCGGCGCACGCGGACGTCGTAGTCGGAAGCAAAAGCCAGAGGCGGGGAGAGGTATCGGCCCTGCTCGTCGCTGAACACCGTTACGGCGTGGGCTGGCTCACCGTGCGAGAAGGTCACCAGGGCACCGACGACGGGCTCACCAGCCGACGTGATGCGCCCAAAGAAGACGCGCGGGGCGTCGCTATCCGCTGCGCTGGAGGCGAAGACGCAGAGCGGGCCCAACGCCGCGAAGGCTAGAGTCAGGGCGACCGTCGTCCGACGGCAACGGAGCGTGCGGGCACCCATGATTTGCCAGAGGGAGATCACGATCTCACCCTTCTCGGAGGGGCTCTTTCAAGTGCGCTCGAGGAGAAACGGTAGCAGGGTCGCAATCGCCCTCTGGCTTGCGGTCGTGTTCGCGGGTTGTGTCGGGGACGGCACGGCTCCACGGCCGACTTCACCGGCGCCGCAACCGCACCCGCCGGGCAGCGTTCAGGTCCGCCTCGTCTTCGGTGAGCAGGCCGACCTCGATCTCTACGTCACCGATCCGAATCTCGAGACGGTGTACTTCGGAAACAACCCCTCTCGGGGCGGTGGTGTGCTGACTGCGGATGTTCGCTGCGATGCTGCGACTCCACGCAGTGAAGCCGTCAGCTTCATGGATGCCTGCCCGGGGCGCTACCGGGTCGGTGTCGAGCACGCGAGCAACTGCACACGCCGGAGCGGGCCCGTGCCCTACCGGGTCGAGGTGCTGGCCGGCGAATCAGAATGGCAGGTAGAGGGTGAGATCGAGCCGGGCGCCTTCGACAACCAGGTGCTCGAGTTCGAGCTGCGCACGTCCGCAGCCCCCCCCATCGATGCGGGCGATCTCGACGGCCCCGCGCACTGCGTCCAGGCTCCTGTCGGAGAGATCGACCGGAATCGGGTTGTTCTCGGGCACCGCGCCTCCCTGGATCCGATCATTCCAGTTCAGTCCTTCGGCGTCTTTCCGTACCCGACTCGAATGGCCGCAGCGCGGCTCGAAGACGGAAACCTCTGGGTGTGGTCGCCCATCGCGCTAGACGACACACTCGCCGCCGAACTCGACGCCATCGGACCTGCGCGCGAACGCGTGGCACCCAACAAGCTCCACCATCTGGCACTTCCGGAGTGGCTCGCACGCTACCCGGAGGCGCGGCTGCACGGAGCCCCCGGCCCGACAAGAAAGCGCCGCAACTTCGCCTTTCACTCCGGACAGGGCGACACACCCGACCCGGCCTGGGTGGATCAGATCGACCAGGCCGGGTTCCGGGGAAGCGTGATTCTGGACCACGGCACCGAAGCCCGGCGCCGAGGCCTCCGCTGGCTGGGACCCGAGCGCTGAGCGCGCCACCGTTGACGCGCGGCCCCGGCTGCTCGAACCTATGCCCCATCCCGCGCGCCGGTAGCTCAGCTGGATAGAGCATCAGGCTTCGAACCTGAGGGTCGGGGGTTCGAGTCCCTCCCGGCGTGCCAGTACTTACGACGACGCACCTTCGCCGTACAGCCACGATGTACAGCCACGGCATCGAGTTCAGCCGTAGAGCCACGATGTACAGCCACGGCATCGAGTTCAGCCGTAGAGCCACGATGTACAG
>PBYF01000084.1 GCA_002729515.1 Deltaproteobacteria bacterium | reverse complement strand
GCCGTCACGTCCGCGCCAGTGCCGCGGGCGGACGGGACCGCGTGCGGCCTTCACATCCGCTCCGGTGCAGCGGGCGGACGGGACCGCGTGCGCCTGCGTGCGGCCATCACATCCGCGCCAGTGCCGCGGGCGGACGGGACCGCGTGCGCCTGCATGCGGCCGTCACGTCCGCGCCAGTGCCGCGGGCGGACGGGACCGCGTGCGGCCTTCACATCCGCTCCGGTGCAGCGACGCCGAGCAACCCGAGTGCACTCGCTAACACCGCGCGCACGGCGAGCGTCAGACCGAGTCGGGCACTCGTGACGGCCGGATCATCCGACAGCACGCGATGACGGGTGCGGTCCTGCACGTACGGGTTCCACAGGCCGGCCACCTCGCGGGCGTAGTAGGCGACGTGGTGCGGCTCCCGGCTCTCGGCAGCTCGCTCGATCACATCCGGGAACTCCGCGATTTTCTTGAGAATTTCGATCTCCTCCGGGAGTGCCAACGCCGCCGCATCCACCGTCGCCGCGTCCGGCATCGCCACACCCTGCTCCCGCGCCTGCCGCTCGATGCCGTGCGTGCGGGCGTGAGCGTACTGAACGTAGTAGGCGGGATTCTTCTTCCAGTCGGTCTCTTTGGCGAGGTCGAGGTCGAAGTCGAGGTGGGCCTCTGCCTTCCGCTGGATCATGAAGAAACGGAATACGTCGCATCCGACATCGGCGAGAAGCTCGTCGACGGTGACGTAGGTCGCTCGGCGCGTCGACTGCTTCACCTGCTCGCCCGCGCGCGTCAGCGTCACGAACTGGTGCATCAGCAATTCGATAGCGTGCTCCGGCACACCCAGGGCCTCTGCCGCTGCGCGCACGTAGGGAAACTGGTCGATGTGGTCCGCGCCCTGCACGTCGATTATCCGCTCGAAACCGCGCCGGAACTTCTGGCGGTGATAGGCAATATCCGGTAGCAGGTAGGTCGGATCGCCATTGCTCTTCACGAGCACACGGTCGCGTTCGAGGCCAAGCGTCGAAGCCCGGAGCCAAACGGCACCGTCCGCGTCGCAGACCAGGTCAGCGGCCCGCAGATCGGCGAGCGTCTGCTCGATGTGGCCCTCGCTGTAGAGGTCCATCTCGTTCGAGAAGACGTCGAAGGTGACGCCGAGATCGGCGAGGCTGACGCGAATGTTTTCGAAGATCCGGGTCTCGGCGTGTTGGCGGCAGAAATCCGATGCGTCCTCGCGCTCGGCGAGGTCAACGCCGTGCTCGCGAAAGACCTCATCGGCCAGGTCGGCGATATAAGCCCCCTGGTAGCCATCGCGGGGGAAGAGCACCGGCAGACCGTCGATCTCCGTGGACCAGTCCGCCTCGTCGGCATCGAAAGCTTCGAGCGGGGGGGCAGCAGCCCGGCCCAGGCGCTCGAGCATGCGAGCGTGGACGGAGTCTCCGAGCACCCGCATCTGGCGTCCGCCGTTGTTGAAGTAGTACTCCCGCGTGACCTCGTGACCCGTTGCGTCCAACAAACGCGCGAGCACGTCGCCGATCACGGCCTGGCGACCGTGGCCGAGGGTCAACGGACCGGTGGGGTTGGCAGAGACGAACTCGACTTGAACGCGCTGTCCGCCAGCGGACGCGGAACGGCCGAATTCCGCTCCGAGTTCCAGCACGAGGCGCATCAGGTCCTGCCAGCGGCTCTCCGCCAGCCACAGGTTCAGGAAGCCCGGTCCCGCGATCTCGCTGCGCGCTACGAGCCCACCCGCTTCGCCGAGCTCGGCAGCGAGCCGTTCGGCGATCGCCCGGGGCGGCTCCCGCAACCGCTTGGCAACCAGCATGGCGGCGTTACAAGCGAAATCGCCGTGGTCCGCACGCTTCGGAACATCGAGCGCAAATTCCGGAAGCGGACCCGAGTCGCCCGCCGCGTCGAGCAGTTGGCGAATCGCCAAGCGCAGCCGTTCGAGAAGCCTCTCCTTCATCTCGCGGGAGCATCGCCCGAAAAGGACGAAACGTCAAAGTTTCCAGGCACTTGAAGTGCCTCCACCGAGTCGGATCAGCTGCTGTCCCGGGCGTACGAGTTCGAGTTCCTCCCGAATCGCCCGTTCGAGGGCAAAGGGATCGCCCTCGAGCAGCCCGGCCTCGCGCTCGAGCACCTCGACCTCGGTGCGGAGGTCCGCAATGCGGCCGCGTGCATCGGCGAGTTCACCGCGCAGGTGTTCCCAACGGGCAAGTCCCGTATCCGCGTCGAGTGCCGCCGCCCCCAGTACGGTGGCAACCGCCGCGGCCAGAGCAAAGCCGATCGCCCTCACGCCTCCCCCCTCAACCCGCCGATGAAGGTACCCCTCCGGCCATCAGGCGTCGAATGCGCGCTACGTAGGCCGACGCGTCCCACTCCTTTCCGCCGACGTACCGCTCGACGATCACCCCATCGGGACCCACGAGGAACGACTCGGGGTAACGGAAAGTCTGGTAGCGGCGCGCCACCCGTTCGTCCGGATCGAGCAGGATCGGAAAGCGAAGCTCCAATCGCTCCCGAAACGCGCGCACGGCGGGCACCTCGTCATCCACGGAAATTGCCAGCAGCTCGAAATCCGAGCCTTCGAGCTGGGCGTGCAGCCGCTGCATCGCCGGCATCTCGGCCTCGCAGGGTTCACACCACGTCGCCCAGAAGTTCACCAGCACCACACGGCCGCGCAGATCCTCGAGGCGGACAGGTGTCCCATCCGAGAGACGCGAGAGCGTAAAGTCCGGAGCGGGCGTCCCACGACCGACCGGGTCGGGTGTATCGCCCCCCATCAACAGGGCAAATGCGGCCGCTCCGGCGGCCGCCAGAGCTACGACCCACACCCCCACGTCGCGCCCCATCGACTCTCCCCGTGCGGGTCTCTAGCCGCCGCTCTTCTTCCTCGTCTTCTTCTGTTGCACGGGTGTCTTCTTCGAGGTGGCCTTCCGGGCGGAAGTCTTCTTCGCGGCGGCCTTCGGGCCGGTCTTCCCGGTGGATCCCTTCTTCTTCGCCGCTTTCTCCGCCTCGGCCGGCTCAGCGCGCTTCGCCTTCCTGCGCGCGCGCTTCTCGGGTTCGGCGACCGGTGTCGCGACCCCCTCGATGAGCTCTACCAGCGACAGCGACGCGGCGTCGCCGGGTCGGGTCCGCAGTTTCAGTACCCGGGTATAGCCACCCGGACGCTCGCGATAGCGCTCGGCGAGGTCGTCGAAGACCTTCGCGGCCACGTCTCGGCTCCGAATCACCCTCAGGGCCTGGCGCCGCGCGTGCAGGTCCCCACGCTTGCCAAGCGTGATCATACGCTCGGCGATGCGACGAACCTCCTTCGCCTTTGCATCCGTGGTTTCGATGCGTTCGTGCTCCAACAGCGACGTAACCATGTTGCGGTACATCGCCTTCCGGTGCGCGCTGGTGCGCCCGAGCTTGCGCGTGCGTGCGCGGTGGCGCATCGCTACGCCTCACGCTCCCGAATGCGCTCGATCTCGGCGCGATCCGGAAAGCTGTCCATCGCCATTCCGAGTTCGAGACCCATGGAGGTCAGAACCGCCTTGATCTCGTTCAGGGACTTGCGCCCGAAGTTTTTCGTTTTCAGCATTTCGGACTCGCTGCGCTGCACCAGTTCGCCGATGAATCGGATGTTGGCGTTCTGTAGGCAGTTGGCCGAACGCACCGACAGCTCGAGCTCGTCCACAGACCGGAAAAGGTTCGGGTTGAGCGGTCGCGGCTCCTCGTGAACGGACTGCAGCGTCTCCGCAGGCTCGGCGAAGCCGATGAAGATATTGAGCTGCTCCTTCAGGATCTTCGCGGCGTAGCCCACGGCATCGGCCGGCGTCACTGTGCCATCGGTCCAGACCTCGAAGTTCAGGCGGTCGAAGTCGGTCTCGCGACCGACCCGGGCAGGCGTCACCGTGTAGTTGATCTTCCGGACCGGCGAGAAAATCGCATCGATCGGAACGGTTCCAATCGGCATCTCTTCGGTCTTGTTTTTCTCCGCCGGGAGGTAGCCCTTCCCGGTGCCGACCGTCAGCTCCATCTCGATACTGGCCTCCGGCGCCAGCGTGGCGATCTTGTGATCGGCGTTCACGACCTCGACCGAGGAATCGTCCAGGGCAAGATCGCCAGCGGTCAGCACACCCTCCCCCTTCTTGTGGACGCGAAGCGTCTTCGGTCCCTCGCCGTGGAGACGCAACCGGACTTCCTTGAGGTTCAATACGACGTCGCTCACGTCCTCCATCACACCCGGGATGGTGGAGAACTCGTGGAGCACTCCGTCCACTCTCACGGCGATGATCGCCGCACCTTGAAGCGACGAGAGCAGCACGCGCCGAAGAGCGTTTCCGAGTGTGACACCAAAGCCCCGCTCGAGCGGTTCGCAGGCGAACCTCCAATAGGTCTCGGAGGGCTCTGCGTCCGACTCGATATCGCGGGGCCGGATGAGCTCCCGCCAGTTCTTGGCGATATGATCCTGATCCATCTCAGTATTCCCCCTGTCGACTACTAGCGCGAGTAGAGCTCGACGATGAGCTGCTCCTGGATCGGCAGCGTAATGTCCTCGCGGGCAGGCAGCGATTTGATGACGCCGGAAAACGCGCCCTTATCGATCTCGAGCCACTGCGGAACGCTCTTGCCCTCGAGGGCCTCGAGCGCACCGATGATTCGCGCGACCTTTCTTGACTTCTCCCTCAACTCGACCTTCGCCCCCTCACGGAGGTGCATCGACGGCGTGACTGCCTTGCAGCCGTTCACCGTGAAGTGACCGTGACGCACGAGTTGCCGGGCTTCGGCACGAGAGGTCGCGAAGCCCAGGCGAAAGACCACGTTGTCCAACCGCCGCTCGAGCAGCATGAGCAGGTTCTCGCCCGCCCGCCCCTTCATGCGCGATGCGCGATTCATCGTGCCGAGAAACTGCTTCTCCAGCAGTCCGTACATCCGCTTGACTTTCTGCTTCTCCCGGAGCTGGACGCCATAATCCGAAAAACGGGTGCGCCCTTGGCCGTGCTGTCCCGGCGGGTATGCCCGACGCTCCACACCGCATTTGGGACTAAAGCAGCGGTCGCCCTTCAGAAAGAGCTTGGCGCCCTCACGCCGGCAGAGCCGGCAGGCCGCTGAGGTGTATCTGGCCATCTCGTATCCCCTAGACCCGCCGCCGCTTGGGCGGGCGACAACCGTTGTGGGGCACCGGGGTCACGTCACGGATCAGCGTGACGCGGATACCCGCCGCCTGGAGAGCCCTGACCGCGGATTCGCGGCCAGAGCCCGGACCTTTGACGTGTACCGAAAGCTGGCGAATGCCGTGTTCCATCGCCTTCTTGGCGCATTCCTCGGCCGCCATCTGAGCGGCGAACGGAGTCGATTTGCGCGAGCCGCGGAAACCCTGTGCACCGGCCGTCGTCCAACACAGGGCGTTGCCCGCCACATCGGTGATGGTGATCATCGTATTGTTGAACGTCGAGTGGATGTGTGCAATGCCCGACTGGACGTTCTTTTTGACCTTTTTCCGGCCGCCCTTCTTCATCAAAACTCCCTACTTCTTGGTCAGCGTCTTCTTCTTGCCCGCGACCGTCTTCTTGGGGCCCTTCCGCGTCCGGGCATTCGTATGCGTCCGCTGCCCGCGCACCGGGAGGCCTCTGCGGTGTCGCAGCCCGCGGTAGCAGCCGATGTCCATGAGCATCTTGACGTTTTGCGACGTACTGCGCCGAACGTCGCCCTCGACCTTGTATTCCCGCTCGATGATCTCCCGCAGGCGCACCACCTCGTCTTCGGAGAGCGTCTCGGTCGAAGAGCCCCCTTCGATTCCCGCCTTATCACAAATCTGCGCCGCGGATCTGCGTCCGATCCCGTAGATGTAGGTCAGTGAAATATCGAGCCGCTTGTTCCGCGGGAGATCGATGCCTGCAATACGGGCCATTCCTGCCTCCTCAGCCCTGACGCTGCTTGTGCTTGGGGTTGTCGCAGAGCACGCGCACCACACCCCGGCGCTTGACGATCCGGCACTTGTCGCACATCCGGCGTACCGAAGATCTCACCTTCACGATCTAATCCTCCAGCGCCTCAATGGGATCCGGCCACCTGGGTCAGAACCTCAGGGCCGTCGTCGGTTACAAGAATCGTGTGTTCGAAATGAGCGGATGCGGCACCGTCGACCGTCACCGCCGTCCACTCGTCGTCGAGGATCTCCACATCCGGCGCCCCGGCATTTACCATCGGCTCGATGGCGAATACCATTCCCGGCACGAGCCGCGGGCCACGCCCGCGAGGGCCGTAGTTGGGAATCCACGGGGGCTCGTGCATGGCTGCGCCGATGCCGTGCCCCGCGAAATCGCGCACCACAGAATACCCCGCCGGCTCGACGAATTCCTGCACGGCGTGTCCGATGTCGGATAGGCGCTGCCCGCAACGCATCGTCTTGATCGCCCTGTCCAGGGACTCGCGGGTGACCTCGACGAGGTGCCTGCACTCCTCGGTCACGTCCCCCACGCAGACGGTAACCGCCGAGTCGCCATGCCAGCCCTCTACAGAAACCCCGAAATCCAGGCTCACGATATCGCCTTCCCGAATGACGCGGCCGCCCGGAATGCCGTGCACGATCTCCTCGTTCACCGAAACGCAGAGGACAGCGGGATACGCCGGGAGACCATAGGGCCCGTAGCCGAGGAAGGACGAGGTCAGACCGCGCTCCCGGATCAGCTTGCGAGCGTAGCGATCCAGTTCTTCCGTGCCCACGCCGGGGCGCACCCGATCGCGCAGCTCCACCAGGATCTCGGCCACGTGCCGGCCCGCCTCGCGCATCCGGTCGATCTCGGAACGGGTCTTGATCGGAATCTTCTGACCGTAGGAGAGCTTCAAGACAGCCCTCCCTCGATGCGGAGTGCAACCTCTTCGATACCGCCCTCCCCGTTCACCTCGGCGAGGACACCGCGCTCCCGGTAGTAGGCCAGCAGTGGCTCGGTCTGCTCACGGTAGACGCACATCCTGGTGCGGATCGAATCCTCTTTGTCATCGGTCCGCCCTTCGATCTCAGCCCTTCGCAACAGACGGGCGACCACGACTTCCTCGTCCACGGTGATCGCGACGCACCGCTCGAGCTTCACCCCTGTCTGTTCGAGGATGGCGTCGAGCGCCTCCGCCTGAACCACCGTCCTCGGGAAGCCGTCCAGCACGAAACCTTCCTGGGCATCCTTCTGGGCCAGGCGCTCGCGGGCCACCCCGATCACGACGTCGTCACTGACGAGTTCGCCGCTCTCCATCGCTGCGCGGGCCTGCCGTCCCATCTCGGTTCCGGCCGCCACGGCTGCTCGAAGCATGTCGCCGGTCGAAATCTGGGGAACACCGAGGCGCGCCACCAGGCGTGCGGCCTGGGTACCCTTTCCAGCACCGGGGGGGCCGAGAAGCAGCAGGCGGGTAGCGCTCACCGGGCGAGCCTCCCGCGGATCCGTGTACCGCTGGCGAAACCCTCGTACTGACGCGATACCAGGTGGGCCTCCACCTGTCCGATCGTATCCAGTCCGACGCCCACCACGATGAGGAGGGCCGTCCCGCCGAAGTAGAAGGGCACACCGGCTCGAACGGCGAGAAGTGTCGGAAGTACGCAGACAGCCGATATGTAGACCGCACCGATGAGGGTGATGCGGGTCAATACCCGGTCGATGTGCTCAGCGGTCTTCTTGCCGGGACGAATGCCCGGGATGTACGCACCCGATTTCTTGATGTTCTCGGCGACGTCGTTCGGATCGATCATGATCGCCGTGTAGAAGTAACAGAAGAAAATGATGAGCCCGATGTAGACGATCTGGTAGCCGAAGCTCGCCGGATTCAGGAAGCGGTCGATGAAGTTCTGGACAGCGGGCGAATCGGTGAACTGCCCGATCGTGAGCGGGAACATCAGCAGCGACGAAGCGAAGATCGCCGGGATCACACCCGCCGTATTGACCCGAAGCGGGAAATAGCTCATGCCGCCCTGCATGACGCGTCGCCCGACGACCCGCCGCGCGTGCTGGATTGGAATGCGCCGCTGACCGCGCTCGACCACGACCACGAAAGCGATCACAGCGACGGCAAAACCGGCGAGGAAAAGCACCTGGAGCAGGCTGAATTGGTCCGTTCGGACCAGCTGAAAAAGCTGCCCGAGGGCACTCGGGAGGCCGATGATGATGCTCGCGAAGATGATCATCGAAATACCGTTTCCGATGCCCCGCTCGGTGATCTGCTCGCCCAACCACATGAGGAACGCGGTTCCGGTAGTCAGGGTCAGCATGCAGAGGAGCTTGAAGCCCCATCCCGGATCCAAAACCGCGCCCTCACCAAACTGGCCGTTCTCGAGGGCTGTCGCGATGAGCAGGCCCTGAAACAGCGCCAGCACGATGGTGAAGTAACGCGTGTACTGGTTGATCTTCTTCCGCCCCTGCTCGCCTTCTTTCTTGAGTTCCTCCAGCTTGGGAATCACCACCGTGAGCAGCTGCAGAATGATCGAGGCGCTGATGTAGGGCATGATGCCGAGCGACAGGATGGAGAGCTGCTCCAACGCACCGCCGGAAAAGAGGTTGAAGAGACCGAAAACGGTGCCCTCGAGCTGCGAAAAGAACTGCCTGACCACCTCGGGGTCGATTCCGGGCGTCACCACGTACGCACCGATGCGGTACACAGCGAGCAGTGCAAACGTGAACAGGATCCGGTCCCGGAGTTCCTTGATCCTGCCGATGTTCTGGACACCGCCGATCATTTGACGACCTCGATGCTTCCACCCGCTTCCTCGATCTTCTTGCGCGCGCCCGCACTCACCTGGTGCACCTTCACCTTCAGATTCTTCGGAGCCTCGCCCTCACCGAGCAACTTCACGCCGCCGCGCTTCGCGTTGACCAGACCGCGGGCCACGAGCACCTCGCGGTCGATGCTGGCACCATCGCCGAAGACGGCCAGAACTCCGACATTCACGATCTGGTAGGTCTTGCGAAAGAGGTTGTGGAACCCCCGCTTGGGCAGGCGGCGCGCCATCGGCATCTGGCCGCCCTCAAAGTGGAACGGGACCTCCCGTCCAGGCGATCGCTTGCCCTGCCCCTTCTCCCCACGCCCGGCGGTCTTGTTCAGTCCCGACCCGGGACCGCGGCCGACCCGCTTGTGGGGACGCTGGGCACCGGGACGCGGCGCCAGCCGGTCCAGCATCACGCTTCCTCCACGGCAACCAGGTGGGCCACCTTGACGATCATCCCGCGCACAGCCGGCGTATCCTCCACCTCGACGCTGTGATTCACGCGTCTCAATCCCAGCCCGCGCAGTGTCGCGCGCTGCCGTCGGTCGTAACCGATGGCGCTGCGCACCTGACGCACCCGGATCCGTTCGCGCCGACTCATGCGCGCCCCAGCTCCCGCAACCGATCCGACGGATCTTCGAGTTCGCGCAGCGCCTTCATGGTAGCTCGCACCACATTCCCCGGATTGTTGCTTCCGATGTTCTTGGTGAGTACGTCGCGCACGCCCGCGGTCTCGAGTACCGCGCGCACCGGTCCCCCGGCGATCACACCGGTTCCTGCGGACGCCGGCCGCAACAGCACGCGGGCCGCACCAAAGCGTCCCAGCGTCTCGAAGGGCAGCGTGCCGTCCTGCAGCGGAACCCGGATTAGCGCTTTGCGGGCGTGCTCTACGCCCTTGCGAATCGCCTCGGGAACTTCTCCGGCCTTTCCGTAGCCCGCACCGACCACACCGTTGCCATCGCCGATGACCACCAAGGCGCTGAAGCTGAAGCGGCGTCCGCCCTTCACCACCTTGGCGACCCGGTTGATGTGTACGACCCGGTCGACGAGTTCGTAGTCGTTGGGATTGATCTGATCGACAGTCATCACCCTTCCTAGAATTCCAAACCGCCCTCGCGAGCGGCATCGGCCAGAGCCTTGACCCGGCCGTGGTAGAGAAAGCCGTTGCGGTTGAACGTCACTCGCTGTATCTGCTGCCCCTTCGCAAGTTCGGCGACAGCCTTGCCCACGCGTTTTGCCGCCTCCACACCCCTCAGCGGTCCCTCCCCGGCAACCTGCTTCGAGCGCGTGGACACCGCGATGAGGGTGCGGCCCTCGGGAGAGATCAGTTGAGCGTAGATGTGTTTCGCACTTCGAAAGACGGTGAGCCGCGGGTAGCTTGAACGTGCGGTGCGTTTGTTCACCCGGGTCCGCCGCCCGTTGTACTTCCGAATCTTCTCGCTGCGGTACTTCGGCTTCATGCTCAGCCCCCGACCCCCGAACCCACGGCGGCCTTCCCGACCTTGTGACGCACGTACTCGTTCAGGTAGCGGACTCCCTTGCCCTTATAGGGCTCGGGGGGCCGCACCGAGCGCACGTCGGCCGCGAACTGACCGACTGCCTGTCGATCGGCCCCCTCGATCCGAATCGCCACATTGCGGTCTACCGAGACGGAGATCCCCGCAGGCACCGGCATCTCCACCGGATGCGAGTAACCCACGGTGAGGATGAGCTTCTTTCCCTGGACTTCGGCGCGGTAGCCGACACCCTGAATCTCGAGATCCTTGAAAAACGCTTCCGTCACGCCTTTCACCATATTTGCCACCAGCGAACGCGACAGGCCGTGGAGCGCGCGCGTGCTCTTCCGATCATCGGGCCGCCGGAATACCACGCTGCCGGAATCGATCGCCACGTCGATTTCTTCGGGAACACGTCCGGAAAGCTGCCCTTTCGGACCCTTCACCGAGACCTCGCTCCCAGAAACGTTCACGGTGACGCCGTCCGGGATCGAGATCGGCTGCTTGCCGATGCGGGACATCGCTACCAGACCTCGCAGAGGATCTCGCCGCCGACGCGGGCGGACCGGGCGTCCTCATCCGAGACGACACCGCTGGAAGTGGAAAGCACCGCTACGCCCAGGCCATTCCGGACACGGGCCACGTCGCGGCTTCCGACATAGACGCGACATCCCGGCCGGCTCACCCGCCGCATCCCGGCAATCATGGGATCACCCTGCTGGTCGTAGCGAATGTCAAAGCAGAGGACAGCCCGACCCTTGCGCGCCTCGACGCGAACCTTGGAGAGAAAGCCAGCGCTCTCGAGCACCCGAGCGATGGCAAGCTTGAGCTTCGAAGAGGGGCAGGCTACCTGGGCGTGCTGCGCCGTTCCCGCGTTCCGGATGCGGGCGAGCATATCAGCGATCGGATCCGTCATCATGACATTCGTCCCTACTGCCTGAACGGCACACCGAGGTGCGCCAACAGCGATTTCCCCTCGGAGTCCGTCTTTGCGGTCGTTACCATCGTGATGTTCATGCCCGTGACACGTTCCACCTTGTCGTAATCGACTTCGAGAAAGATGATCTGTTCGCGGACACCCAGCGAGTAGTTCCCGCGGCCATCGAACGCCTTGGGAGAGACCCCCTTGAAGTCGCGCACGCGCGGCAGCGAGACGCTGACGAGCCGATCGAAGAACTCCCACATGCGTTCTCCGCGCAGGGTGACCATACACCCGATCTCCTGTCCCACGCGCAGCTTGAAATTTGCGATCGATTTGCGGGCGCGACGGATCACGGGCTTCTGCCCCGTGATGCTGGCCAACTCTTCGGCCGCCACTTCCAGCAGCTTTCCGTTCTGGGTCGCCTCTCCCAGACCCACGTTGACCACGATCTTGGAAAGAACGGGCACCTGGTGGACGTTCTTGTAGCCGAACTCCTCTGTGAGCTTCGACACCACTTCCTTGCGGTAGCGTTCGAGCATCCGGGGAGCCATCACAGCACCTCGGGTGCAAGAGAGATGATCTTCATGAAGCGCTTCGCGCGAAGCTCACGGGCGACGGGGCCAAAGATCCGTGTCCCGACCGGCTCTCGCTGCGCATCGATCAGGACCGCTGCGTTGTCGTCGAAACGAATGTGAGTTCCGTCCGTGCGGCCAATCTCCTTCTTGGTTCGCACCACGACCGCGCGGAGAACCTCCCCCTTTTTGACCCGTGCGTTGGGAATGGCGTCTCTGACCGAGACGACGATCACGTCCCCGATCGACGCATAGCGACGCCGAGTTCCACCCAGCACGCGGATGCAGGCGACACGTCGAGCGCCCGAATTGTCCGCGACCTGGAGTACGGATTCCTGCTGGATCATGACTCCTACTGACCGCCGGCGGCGCTCTCGAGCATCGTCTGGACCTTCCAACGCTTCCGCTTCGACAACGGCCGGTGCTCGATGATCTGGACGCGGTCCCCCACCGAACAGGCATTGGCCTCGTCGTGCGCCATGAAGCGCGAGTAATGCCGGACGAACTTCTCGTAACGCGGATCTTTGACCAACCGCTCCACCCGGACCACCACGGTCTTGTCCATTCGGTCGCTGACGACCAAGCCGACCAGGGTTCGCTTGATTCCTCGCTTCGTCACTGGCTCGCTCCAAGTTTTTCGCGCAATACGGACTCAACTCGGGCAATTTCTCGGCGCAGTTTCCGCGCCAGGGCTGTGTTCTCGAGCTGGCCCGTGGAACGCTTCACCTTCACGTTGAAGAGCTCGAGGCCCAGGTCGCGTCGCTTTGCAACGAGCTCGTCACCAGACAGCTCTCGCAGCTCACCGGCCTTCATGTGTAATCCTCACGCGCCACGATGCGAGTCGCCAGCGGGAGCTTGTGCGCCGCAAGGCGCAAAGCCTGGCTTGCCACCTCCAGCGGTACGCCCTCCATCTCGTAGAGCACACGTCCGGGCTTGACCACGGCCACCCACTCCTCGGGGGTGCCCTTCCCCTTGCCCATACGCGTTTCGGCGGGCTTCTTCGTGATCGGCTTGTCCGGAAAGACCCGGATCCAGACCTTGCCACCGCGCTTCGCGTGGCGCGTCATCGCAATCCGAGCTGCCTCGATCTGGCGGGCCGTGAGCCTGCCGCATTCGAGTGCCTGGAGACCGTAGTCTCCAAAGTCGAGATTGCAGCCCCGGTACGCCTTGCCGCGCATCCGGCCCTTCTGCTGCTTGCGGTGCTTGACCTTCTTGGGCTGAAGCATGATCTATCCCGCCGTGTCCCCGCCGACTCTCTCGGACAGGGCCCCGGTACGGAGAGCTCTGTCCGCGACCTCGCCCTTGAAGATCCAGCACTTTACGCCAATGATTCCGTAGGTTGTGCGCGCCTCGGTCATTCCGTAATCGATCTCGGCCCGCAGGGTGTGCAACGGTACCCGCCCCTCGCGGTACCACTCGCGCCGACCCATCTCGGAGCCACCCAGCCGCCCGGCGCACTGAATGCGGATGCCGCCAGCGCCAAATTTCATGGTCGACGTCACCGCCTTCTTCATGGCTCGGCGGAAGGCGACGCGCCGCTCGAGCTGGAGGGAAACGTTCTCTGCGACGAGCTGAGCATCGAGCTCGGCCTTCCGGATCTCCCGGATGTTGATGAAGATCTCCTTGTGCGGAGAGAGCCCGATTAGCTCGGCGCGCAACGTCTCTACTTCGGCACCGCGCTTCCCGATCAGGATACCGGGACGTGCGGTGTGGATGTTCACGACGACCTTCTCTCCGGTCCGGTCGATCACCACCTTCGATATACCGGCGTGGTAGAGCTTCTTCTTGATGTACTCGCGGATGCGAGTGTCCTCCTTGAGATGCTGCGCGTATTTCTTTTCTGCAAACCAGTTCGACTGCCAGCCGTAGAGGGAACCGATTCGGAAACCGTACGGATGAACCTTCTGTCCCATTGACCCTCCGCCTACTCTTCGGACAGAACCACTTTTACGTGGCTCGTCTTCTTCTGAATCCATGCGGCGCGTCCCTGAGCGCGGGGCTGGATCCGCCACATGCTCGCTCCCTGGTCCACGGTGATGGTACCGACCACCAGGTTGTCCACGTCGATACCCGCCTTGTCGCGGTTGTTCTTGTCTTCAGCGTTGGCCACCGCCGAGCGCACGAGCTTCGCCAGCGGACGGGCGAAACGTTTGGTCGAGAGATCGAGGATCGCCAGCGCGTCCTCAACCCCTTTTCCGCGAATCTCATTGGCGAGAAGCCTCGCCTTCTGCGGACTCACACGATAGTTCTGCAGACACGCGCGAACAGACATGCTTACTTCGTCTTCACCTTCTTGGACATGGAGTGCCCGGTGAACTTCCGCGTGGGGGAAAACTCTCCCAGCCGGTGGCCAACCATGTTCTCGGTCACGAAGACCGGAACGAACAGCTTTCCATTGTGAACGTGGAACGTCATTCCCACGAACTCGGGCGTGATCATCGACCGCCGTGACCAGGTGCGAACCACCTGCTTCGACCCGGATCGCATCACGCGGTCCACGTTGCGTTGAAGGCTCGGGTCCACGAACGGTCCCTTGCGAAGAGAACGCGCCATTACTTCTTGCCTCGCCGCTTCACGATGTATTTCTGGGTCCGCCGGTTGTGACGGGTCTTGTGCCCCTTGGTCGGAACGCCCCAGGGCGTGCAGGGATGGCGCCCACCGGAACTGCGCCCCTCACCGCCGCCCATGGGGTGGTCGACCGGGTTCATCGCCACGCCCCGCACGTTTCCGCGCCGTCCGCGCCAGCGGTTGCGTCCAGCCTTGCCGAGAGTCTGGTTCTCGTGGTCCGGGTTGCCCACGCTGCCGATGGTGGCCATGCAGTCCACGAGGATCAGCCGGTGTTCGCCACTCGGCATGCGAAGGGTGGCGTAACGGCCCTCACGCGCCATCACCTGGGCCCCAAGACCCGCCGCACGCACGAGCTGGGCCCCCTTGCCCGGCTTCATCTCGATCGCGTGCAACACGGTCCCAAGCGGGATCCGGCCGATCGGAAGCGCGTTGCCCGGGCGGACGTCGGCCTCCGGTCCCGACTCCAGCACATCGCCCACCCGCACGCCCGCCGGCGCCAGCACGTAACGTTTCTCACCATCCCGATAGTGGAGAAGCGCGATATGGGCCGAGCGGTTGGGGTCGTATTCGATGGCTGCAACCCGTGCGGGGATGCCGATCTTGTCCCGCCGAAAGTCGATGCGCCGGTACCGGCGCTTGTGGCCACCGCCCCGGTGCCAGGAGGTGATCCGTCCGTTGACGTTCCGGCCACCGGACTTGCTGATGCCGCCCTCCACGAGCGAGCGCTCGGGCTTCGCCCGGGTCACGTCTGAAAACTCCGAAACGCTCATTCCGCGGCGCCCCGGAGACGTGGGCTTGTAGTTCTTGATGCCCATGGGTGCGTCAAACTCCCTCGAAGAACTCGATCGTCTGACCCTCAGCCAACTGCACGATCGCCTTCTTCCACTCGGGCTTGCGCCCTGTGAACTTCCCCACGCGCCGCGTCTTGCGAGGCATGCGCATCGTCCGCACATCGAGCACCCGCACGTCGAAGAGTTCTTCGACCGCGCGTTTGATCTCGTGTTTGTTCGCCCTCGGGTCTACGGCGAACGTGACCAGGTTTCCCTCTTCGCGTCCAATGTTGCTCTTTTCGGTAACGAGCGGCCTGCGAACGATCTCGTGAAGGTTCACCCCGTGACCTCCCCACCGAGACGATTCGCCACCGCCGCCGCACCGGCTTTCGTCATGAGCAGGCGGTTGTGGCGCAGAACATCGTAGACATTGACACCGGCAGCCCGCAGCACGGTCACACCGGGAAGGTTTCGTGCAGATTTCTCGAAATGCGCGTCCGCAGCTTCGATGACGACCAGCACGGACTCTCCCGCCAGCTCCAGGCCCACGAGCAATTCCACCACTCGCCGTGTTTTGTACTCGCCGAGTTCGAGTGACTCGACCACCTTCACCGCTCCCTCAGCGAGGCGAGCGGAAAGCGCTCCCCGCAGAGCCGCCCGCCGCACCTTCTTGGGCAGCTCGTGGACGTGATGCCGCGGCACCGGCCCGAAGACAGCACCGCCGCCCTTCCACTGGGGCGCCCGATTCGTGCCCTGGCGGGCACGGCCCGTGCCCTTCTGCCGCCAGGGCTTCGATCCGCCACCCGAGACCGCGGCCCGGTTCTTCGTACTGTGCGTACCGCTGCGTCGCGCGGCGAGCTGCCGGCGAACCTCGGCATGAAAGAGGTGCGGCTTCACGGGCGCCTCGAATACGGCCGAGTCGAGCTCGACGGTGCCCGCCTTCCCGTTCGCCTGTGTTACTACGTCGATGGTCGCCATTGCCAGCCTAGAGCTTGATCTCCACATCGACACCGGCGGCGAGTTCCAGCTTCATGAGCGCGTCCACCGTCTGCGGCGTGGGATCCAGAATGTCGATCAGTCGCTTGTGGGTGCGGATCTCGAACTGCTCCCGCGACTTCTTGTCGATGTGGGGACCCCGCAGCACCGTGTACTTGTTGATGGCCGTGGGGAGCGGGATCGGTCCCGCCACCCGCGCGCCGGTGCGCATGGCCGTATCGACGATCTCCCCGGCGCTCTGGTCGAGGAGCTTGAAGTCATAGGCCTTCATCCGGATCCGAATCTTTTGGGCTGCCAAGTCCGCCATCGCTTGAGTTCGTCCGCCTTCGCTTTATTCGATGATGTCGCTGACGACGCCGGCACCGACAGTACGGCCACCTTCGCGAATCGCGAAGCGCAGCTCCTTGTCCATCGCGATCGGCGTAATCAGATCGACCTGCATTTCCACATTGTCACCGGGCATCACCATCTCCGTCCCCTCCGGAAGCTCCGCAACTCCCGTCACGTCCGTCGTCCGAAAATAGAACTGCGGCCGATACCCGTTGAAAAACGGCGTGTGACGCCCACCCTCTTCCTTCGTCAGGATGTACGCCTGCGCCTTGAACTTCGTATGCGGCGTGATCGAACCCGGCTTCGACAGCACCTGGCCCCGCTCCACCGCCTCCTTGTCGATACCACGTAGCAAACACCCCACGTTGTCACCGGCCTGACCCTCGTCCAGGATCTTCCGGAACATCTCCACTCCCGTGACCACCGTCTTCTGCGTGTCGCGAATCCCGACGATCTCCACCTCATCTCCCGTATTCACCACACCCTGCTCGATCCGCCCCGTCACCACCGTGCCGCGGCCCGTGATCGTGAATACGTCCTCGATCGGCATCAAAAAATCCCTGTCCAGCGCGCGCTCCGGCTCCGGAATCGTCGCGTCCAGGGCTTCCATCAACTCGTCGATGCACCGGTTCGCCTCGTCGTCCGACGGATCCTCTCCCGCCTTCAACGCCGAACCCTTCACGATCGGAATGTCGTCCCCCGGAAACTCGTAGTTCGACAAAAGCTCCCGAACCTCCAGCTCCACCAACTCCAGAAGCTCCTCGTCGTCCACCTGATCCACCTTGTTCAGGAACACCACCATGTGGGGAACGTTCACCTGCCGCGCCAGAAGCACGTGCTCCCGCGTCTGAGGCATCGGACCGTCCGCCGCACTCACCACCAAAACCGCACCGTCCATCTGCGCCGCGCCCGTGATCATGTTCTTCACGTAATCCGCGTGACCCGGACAATCCACGTGCGCGTAATGACGGCCCTCCGACTGGTACTCCACGTGTGCCGTCGCGATCGTGATCCCTCGCTCCCGCTCCTCCGGCGCCTTGTCGATGCTGTCAAACGCCACCGCGTCCGCCAGACCCTTGCCCGCCTGGCGCGCCGTGATCGCCGCCGTCAACGTCGTCTTCCCGTGGTCCACGTGTCCGATCGTCCCCACGTTTACATGAGGCTTCGTCCTCTCGAACTTTTCCTTGGCCATGGC
>PBYF01000083.1 GCA_002729515.1 Deltaproteobacteria bacterium | reverse complement strand
TCTGCCTATGCTCACGCAGCTTGAACTTCCTCTGCCTATGCTCACGCAGCTTGAACTTCCTCTGCCTATGCTCACGCAGCTTGAACTTCCTATGCTCACTCGGCGAACGGGCCGCCAAGGAAATCCAGCAGGCGTTGGTGCACTTTCAGGTGTTGTTCTTCCACGGAACGCGAGCGTCTCGAGAGCACGCGGCGAGGCGGGGTGCAGCGGCTCTGGCTCGGGGCGGCACCGCAGCGCCTGAGCGACTCCGGCGCACTCGAGGTCGGCCTCACACCGGTGCTCTGAGCCGACACCCCAGGTGACTCCGGCCGACGCCAGCCCCCCGCGTGTGGGCCGAGTCCTTGCGGTGCTGTGCTTTTCGCTGTTCCTCGTCAGCATCGACAACACGATCGTCAACGTGGCCCTGCCGACGATTCAGTCGAAGCTCAGCGCCACCAATACGGAGCTGCAGTGGATCGCGGCGGCCTATACGATCGTCTTCGCCTGTCTTCTGCTCTTCTTCGGAGCGCTCGGCGATCGGCGGGGCCGCCGGCTGGCGCTGCTCGCAGGTCTCGCGCTCTTCGGCGCCTCGTCGCTGGTGGCAGCGGTGGCGAGCACGCCCGGGCAGCTGATCGCCGCACGCGCGGGCATGGGTGCGGGCGGCGCCCTGATCATGCCCGCCACGCTCTCCACGATCACCGCGCTCTATCCCGATCCGCGGGAGCGCCGCCGGGCCATTGCCATCTGGGCGGGAGCGGGCTCGGTGGGCCTCGCGGTCGGACCGCTCGCCGGCGGCCTGCTCCTCGACCACTTCCCATGGGGATCCGTCTTCCTGATCAACCTCCCGGTGGTCGCAGCCGCGCTGATCGGTACGTGGCGGCTCGTACCCGAGACCCGTGCCGAGAACCCCTCGGCCCGCGACTCATTGGGCGTGCTGCTCTCGATCGTCGCGATCTGCGCCCTGCTCTACGCGATCATCGAAGCGCCGGTCGACGCCTCGAAGCTGCTGGACAATCGCATCGTCCTGAGCGGGCTCGGTGGACTCGCAGCCGCGATCGCCTTCGTGGCCTGGGAGCGCCGGCGCTCGACCGGCATCTTCGACCTCGATCTGTTTCGGAACATGAACTTCACCGCCGCCAATGTGGCGCTCGTCCTCGTCACATTCGTTCTGCTCGGAAGCCTCTTCCTGATTCCGCAGTTCCTCCAGCACGTGCAGGGCCGCACCCCGATGCAGACGGGCATCGCGATCATGCCCCTGGCGCTGGGTATGGTGCTCTTCGCACGGCCCGCGGCCACGCTTGCCGACCGCATCGGCTCGAGGCGCACCATCGCGCTCGGGCTCGGGATGATCGCGCTGGGTCTGGTTCTGGCCGTGCAGTGGGTCGAAACAACTCCCGGCTGGGAGACCGCGATTGGCCTCGGGGCGCTCGGCATCGGCATGGCGATCACGATGACGCCCGCGATGGACTCGGTAATGGGCTCCTTCCGTCCGGCTCGGGCGGGCGTGGGCTCCGCGATGAACGATACGCT
Source organism: Deltaproteobacteria bacterium (assembly GCA_002729515.1). Taxonomy (GTDB): domain Bacteria; phylum Myxococcota_A; class UBA9160; order UBA9160; family SMWR01. The sequence continues at coordinate 10,314 of PBYF01000083.1, read as the reverse complement.
GATCCAGATCGGCGGAGCGCTCGGCGTGGCGATCATGGGCTCGCTCTTCGCGCTGCGGTACCAGAAGATCCTGGTGCGCAATCTCACGAACCTGCCCGGACCCGACCTCGAGAAGCTTTCGAGCGCGGAACTGCTCGCGATGCAGGATTCGGTCGCGAAGGCGGTGCAGGTCTCGGCCGAAGCCAGCGGCGTCAAGGCGGAATGGATCGCAGAGAGTGCGCGCTACGCGTTCGTAGCGGGACACACCGTCGCGATGTGGGCAGCGGTGGTCGCAACCGTCGTCGTGTTGCTGGTGGTGCTGGCGCTGCTCCCCGAACCGCACCCGGGACCCGATGAGGACTAGTGCGCGTCTCCCACCTCGGACCATTGGCCCGAACGGCACAGCTCGATCCGCTCCGAGACGCAGGCATCGAACGCGTCGGGCTTCTCGTTGCGCTGGCAGTAGAGTTCGGCCTGGAAGCCGCAGCCCTGCCGATGGCTCGCCGACCCCCGGGGCAGGGAGCAAGCCGCAAGCGCCAGGACCAGCAGCACCAGCCCGGCGGCGAATCGGGACCCACCGTGCCACCGCGCGAACGGACGCCTCGGCCAGAAGCGGCCGGGCACCTCCCAGCGCGCGCTGGAGTAGTGCACCTCGCGCTCGAGCCGAAAAACGCCGATTCCCCCGACTGGATTCTCGGCGTCCGCACCCTTCACGTAGTCCTCGACCTGCTTCGTGCCCGTCCCACGCACCTCCGCCTCGAGGTTCACGGGTGCGCACGTGATCCGCTGGAGCTGCTCTAGGGCTTCGGTCTTAGCTTCAGCCACGCTACTCGACTGATGGTCGCTGATCCGCTCCCGGTGGGTCAACCCAAGCGGCAACCAGCACGCTGAGAGAGATAAATGCCGACCGCGGCCCAGAGTGCCCGCAAACGGACGCTAGAAGTTGAGTGCCAGGTAACCGCCCGTCTACCAGCAACTCGTTGGCGTGTGGCTCGTATCGAATCCATGCGTGTACCGGACATCGACTCCGACGCTCACGCGGTCGATGATCAGGATATCCAGGCCGCCGCCGAAGTGAAGGCCGACATCGAGATAGGTGGTGTCGTTCGAAGGCGGTGATTTGACGAGAAAGGACAGTCCGATCGGGATCACGAAGGGGCGAAAGCGCCCGCTGCCCAGGCCGTCCAAGCGGGCCTTGGGGGCGATCGTCACCGTCAACGCACTCACGTTGACCCTGGAGGTCGAGGATCATCCGAGCAGAACGCTCGTGGCCTGGGACACTCTCTTTCTCGAATACTCGGAGTAGTCGACGAAGATCTCCCCCATCAGGTTGAGCCCCCCGAGATTCTGTGCCCGCAGCAAGCTGAGGTCGAGACCCGCGGCCACGGAGAAGCCTCCATCGCCATCGTTCAAGCCGGCCCCGCCATTCGCGTCGGTGAAGACTTCATTGCTTCGGCTATCGCTCAACTGCGCGTAGCCACCCCGCACGAAGACCTGGCTGTAGAAGCCCTCGTCCTCTTCTTCTGCGGCACCGTCCGTCGGCACGGAAACTTCTTCCACCGCACCAGATTCGTCGGCCAGCGCGTTCCCGTTCCCAATGGAAACGGCAAGCAGAAAAGCAGCGATTACAAACCTCTTCGACGTGACATCAGTGTGTCTCCTCGACCCAATCGCGCCAAAGCGCGTGTTGGTTATGCCGCGGGAAGCGCAATCGGCGTCCCCCGCACGGCGGCCTGGTCTCCTCCCCGGGCGCCGTACTGCAGCCTGTGATCCCCTCCCCGGGTGCTGACAAAGATCTGCCCGGGAGGTGGTTGTGCGAGTTCACCCAGTGGGCGCTAGTGCTGGAACTCCCCAATCAACGCGACGCTTCCCGAGCTCAGCATGTAGGCCACGGTGGCAAGGACTTCGGTTTCCGTATTCGACACTTCGGTCACGGCCTTCACCAGGTCGAGGAAGGTGACCGGCAGCGGCAGCGGTCCATCGCGTTCCAGCCAGCCCGCGGCCTCGATGTCTTCCAGGGCCGCGAGTTCGGCCATCGAAGGCTCGTGGTCATGAGCCAGATTCTCGATTTCCGCCAGATGCAGGTTCGCTGTGTCCATCGTCGTCCCTCCCGGATCAGAACAGACTGCACATGGCGTGCCAGCGGCTTAAGCGGCACCGTCATGCTCTAAGTAGCTGGATTCGCAGGGACTCTTCAGAACTGTATCGCGGGAGTTCAGCGCGCCGAGTGTTGGAACACTGACGAATCGACAGCCGTGCCGTCCGGAATCCGACAGTTCGCTTCAGCCAGCGACGCGTGGCGGCACGCACACGCCTCTGATCAGCTTGCGGCTCCCCACGAAGCCTGCGCCCTTTCGCGCGACGGTCGCGCGGAAGAGTCCCGCTGCGGCTCGAAGAGCGCGGGCAGAGTTCGAAGCCCCAGGGCGTTGTCTTCGATGCGACGCGCTCGCGACGCTCCCGTGTGACGGCGGGCGGTGGCAACCCTATCCGATCGCCTGCTCCACGGTCTCGCGAGCCCACTTGTAGTCGGCCTTGCCGTTGGGAGCGCGCTGCACACGGTCCACGATAAAAAGTTGCCGCGGCATCTTGAAGCTCGCCAACTGGGAACGGGTGAATTCCCGCAGCGCCTCCCCGGTGAGTTCACTACCGGCGCGCAGAGACGCGACGCCCGTCACGCGTTGTCCGAACTTCTCGTCATCGACTCCCACCACGAGACAGTCGATTACGTCGGGATGGCGCTTGACGACCTCCTCCACCTCTTCCGGGTAGACCTTTTCACCGGCGGTGTTGATGCAATTCGAGCCCCGCCCGAGCAGGGTCAGACTCCCGTCTGCCTCGACTAGAGCCCAGTCGCCTGGAAATGAATACCGGACCCCACCGATGCTCCGAAACGTCGCCTTCGATTTGGCCTCATCCTTGTAGTAGCCGATGGGAACGCTGCCGCTCGCGGCGATCATGCCAGCCTCACCCGAACCCGGCTCGACCTCGCGGCCCTCTTCAGTAAAGACACGTGTGGTCGGGCTCATGGCGAAGCGGGCCGTCTCGCCAATATTCCCGCGCGTCGTGATCTGGGTTCCCATGCTGCCCTCGGTGGAGCCCATCGCGTCGACCAAGATGAAGTCATTCCATTCGAGCAGATCCCGTTTCACCTCCGCGGTCCACATGACACCCGACGAGATCAGGAACCGGACGCTCGAAACGTCGTAGGGGCTGCCATTCGCCTTCGCCTCTTCCAACGCGCGGAGCATGGGCTTCGCAAAGGCATCGCCCACGATCACCACCTGGCTGGCCTGCTCTCGCTGGGCCGCACTCCAGACTTCGTGAGCATCGAACGAACGGCCCTCGAGCGTCACGACGCGCGCTCCGGCGCAGTGGGGGATCAGCGCTCCCAGCCACATTCCCGTGCCGTGCATCAAGGGGCAGGCGGGGATGGAAGTCACCCCGCGCTCTTCGTCCCAGAGTCCGGCGGCCTGCGCCGGGATCTCCTCCACCGCGGAAGCTGTCATCCCGAAGATCGGAAACGCCGCCCCCATGAACCCCTGCAGCATCCCACCGGTGTCGTACATCACCCCTTTGGGCATTCCCGTCGTGCCGCCGGTGTAGAGCATGTAGACATCTTCGGCCGAACGCTGGATTCGCGGCGCGGGGTCGTATGCGCCGACGAGGTCCTCGTAATTCGACGCTCCCGGAACCGGTTCGCCGCCGTCGTCCACCTGGATCCAGAGTTTTACGCCCGGGGCGCGCTCCATGACCCGCTCGACGCGATCGCCGAGGCTCTGATGGAAAACGATCGCCTCAGCGTCGGAGTTCTCCAGAAGGTAGAGGAGTTCTTCGTCGAGGTAGCGATAGTTGATGTTGACCGGGATTCCCCGGCTCTTCATCGAGGCGAACTGGGCCTCGAGGTATTCGGGGCCGTTGTAGAGGAAGAGGCCCAGCTTCGAATCGCGGCCGAGTCCCGCGTCGGCCAGAGCCGCGGCGAGATGCGCAGAACGGCTCTCGTATTCCGTCCAGCTTCGCCGGGTCCTACCGGACACGAGGGCCTCGCGATCGCCCAGCGTGTCCGCCAAAGCCTCCCACAACGTTGCGTAGTTCGCTTCCACCCCCGCCTCCTGCTGATCGGGTGGCACTGACCTCTAGGCGGCCTCGAATAGCGACGCCAGCCCCTGTCCGCCCCCGATGCACATCGTCACGATGCCGTAGCGCTTGCCCTGCCGCTTCAACTGGCGGAGCAGCAGCCCGGTCATGCGAGAACCGGTCATTCCAAACGGATGCCCGATGGAAATCGAACCGCCCGAGGGATTGAGCTTTTCATCCGGGATCTGGAGTTCGCGTTGGCAGTAGAGCACCTGGGAGGCGAACGCCTCGTTGAGTTCGACGATGTCGATATCGTCCATGGTCAGCCCGTGCCTCTCGAGCAGTTTCGGCACGGCAGCTGTCGGTCCGATCCCCATTTCCTCGGCGCCACACCCGGCGACTGCGGTACCGCGATAGATACCGAGAGGCTCGACTCCGAGTTCCTTCGCCTTGTCCGAAGACATGAGGAGCGTTGCGGACGCTCCGTCCGATAGTTGCGAGGCGTTGCCGGCGGTCACCGTCCCACCCTCCTCGGGCTTCTTGAACACCGGGGGCAACGACGCCAGGCCCTCGAGGGTCGTCTTCGGACGATTGCACTCGTCGCGATCCACGGTGACCTCTTCCTGGTAGGGCTCGACATCCTTCTTGATGATGTTGCAAGTGGTCTTCATCGGCGCGATCTCTTCGGCGACGAAGCCCTTCTCCTGAGCATCGGCGTATCGCTGCTGGCTCTGCAACGCGTAGGCATCCTGGTCTTCTCGGGAAACGCCGTAACGCTCCGCGACGATCTCCGCTGTGATGCCCATGGGGAAGTAGAGCCCCGGGAATCGCTCGCGCGCTGCCTTGTTCGAGAGACGGGTCGTATTCTGGGTGCCGTCCTGCATCATCGTGATCGTCTCGACCCCGGCGCCGATCGCCACGTCGGCACCCTCGTTCAGGATCGAGTGGGCAGCCATCATGACGGCCTGAGATCCCGAGGAGCAGAAACGATTGACAGTGGTGGCCGCGACCTCCTTGGGGAAGCCGGCCGCCATGGCGGCGATCCGCGCCATGTTCATGCCCTGGCAGCCCTCGGGGAAACCGCAGCCGACGATCACGTCCTCGATCAGACCGGGGTCCAGGTTCGGAACGCCTTCAGTCACGGCGCGCAGCGTGTGTGCCAGGTAATCGACGGGTTCGGTCAGATTGAACGAGCCGCGGTTCGCCTTGGTCAGACCCGTGCGCTTGCTCTCCACGACGACTGCTTCTCGAGCCATGAATACCTCCAATCGGTACCGGAATTCTGGGTTTTCCTCGAACGGCCGGGCATCTTACACCGGATCAAGCGATTTTCTCTGCCCGTTTCGTCCCGTCGACCACTTCGGAGCTCCTAGGCCGCATCCGGTTCGCCCTGCAGCTTCTTCAGCAGGGCGCCCATCTCGGCGTGCACCCGGTTGATGGCCTGGAGCGGGCGGATCATGACCTTGAACTCGACGACCTTCCCGGCCTCGTTGCAGGTGATGATGTCGACGCCGTTCACGTACGTGCCGTCCATCGTGGTCTCGAATTCGAGAATCGCGTGGTGGCCCGTGACGACCTGCTTCGTGTAGCGGAAGCCGCCGCCTGCCTCGTTCCCACCCGCCGGTGCGGCGGCTGCCGAATCGTCTCCGCCAAAGGCGGATCCGGCGGCCATCAAGTACAGCTTCGCTGCCGCCCGTCCTTTCTGGGGAGTAAAGACGATGGGGGAGTAGAAGACGACATCGTCCGCGAGGCACTCGTCGAGCAGGGCACTGCGATCCGCCGCGTCCTCTCCGTGGATGAATTGGAACCATTTCTCCAGCGCTGCTTCGATCATGTCTTCCCCCGGCTCCAGGTGGTACGCTGCACGTCATCCGGGATATTCTACGCCAACACGGCGCCTCGCATTGCGGACGGGGCAACGCTCATTGTTCGGAGACGACAGCTCGGCAGGAACCCGTCCCGGGGCCGTGAGCAATCCGGACAACACGCCGTCGGGCCGACGCATTCGTTCTGAGAGCTGCCAGGGAGAGGCCATGCGGGATCTAGAGGGAAAGACCGCCGTCGTCACCGGGAGTGCAAGCGGCATGGGCTTCGCGTTCGCGGAGTGTTTCGGGCGCGAGGGCATGAACGTCGTGATGTGCGACATCGAGGAGAAGGCGCTGCGCGCGGCCGCCGCCCAGCTCGAATCGGCCGGCGCGAGCGTACTGCCGGTCATTGCGGACGTGAGCGACGAGGCGTCGATGGACCACCTGGGAGAAGCCAGCCGGGAGGCCTTTGGCGGCGTGCACGTCGTCTGCCTCAACGCCGGAATCTCGCCCCCGACCGGACCCATGGAGACGCTCACGGCGAATGACTGGCGGTGGACGCTCGGCGTGAACCTCTGGGGCGTGATCCACGGCATCCGGGTGTTCCTTCCCACGCTCCAGGACCAGGACGAGGGGCACATCGTCGTCACCGCATCGGTGGCAGGCCTTACCTCGTATCCTTGGCTGGGCGCCTACAACGCTTCGAAACACGCCGTGACGACGATCGCCGAGACGCTCTATGCCGAGCTGCTGGAAAACGGATCGAAGGTTCGGATCAGTTGTCTCTGCCCGGGTGCGGTAGCGACGAATATCGGCGACGCGGAACGCAACCGCCCCAAGGAACTCCGCAACGCGGCGGCCTCGCGTGTCGAGCAAAGCGATCTGGCCTCGTTCTCGGAAATCTTCGAAGCCATCGCGGCAAAGCCGGCCGCCGTCGCCGAACTCGTGCTTGCCGCCGTGGTGGAGGAACGCTTCTGGATCGAGACCGACGAACTCTACCGGGACCCCATCCGCACGCGGCACCGATCCATCGAGGCCCAGACGGAGCCGCCGGCCCGCGGCCTGATCCTGGCGCCCTACCTGGACCGCTGATCGGACGCGAGCAATCCGCCGGGCAGAGCAATGAAACAGCTGAGCTGACCCCTCGGGAAAAAGCCTTGTCCCGGCTACGTGTTCGCGATTAGGCTCGGGCGTCGCAATGGCTTCGATCCAGCAATTCATCCTCGGTCTCACCCTCAAGTCTCCCGACTGGCTGCTTCTGCGTCTGTCGGGCAAGCCCCAACGAAAACGCGGCCAGCGCCGGCTGCTCCCGGCATTCCAATGCCTCTGCGCACTGATGGAAAAGCAGATCACGCCACTCGAAAAGCTCTCGCCGACCGAAGCACGGGCGCTCTGGGAGGACGCGCCGGTCGACTTCGATCCGCCGGGACGCGACCGGCCCGTCACCCGGGAACACACGGTGCCCGTGAACGGGGGCCAGATCGCAGTGCGCGAATACGCACCCGCTGCTGCTTCAGGCCCGCTTCCCGCCCTGGTCTATTACCACGGGGGCGGCTGGGTGGTTGGAAGCATCGAAAGCCACGAAGGCCTCTGCGAGCGGCTGGCGGCGATCTCGGGCTGCCGGGTGTTTTCAGCGGACTACCGCCTCGCGCCGGAACACCCCTTCCCGGTGCCGCTTGCCGATTGCGAAGCCGTGTTCGAGTGGGTGGCCGCGAACGCCGCCGGACTCGGTGTGGATCCCCAGCGCATCGCCGCTGGCGGAGACAGTGCCGGGGGAAATCTCACTGCGGCGCTCTGCAACTCGCGAAAGGGAGCCGGCAAGTCTCTGCCCTCTCTCCAGCTATTGATCTACCCCTGCACCGATATGAACTTCGCGACCGCATCGTGCAAGGAATGCGCCACGGGTCTCTTCCTGACGCTCGAGGCCATGAAATGGTTCCGGGGCCACTACCTTCGATCCCAAGACGAGTGGAGCAACCCGCTCGCCTCGCCCCTGCTGGCCGCCGATCTCTCGGGCCAGCCACCGGCCATCGTGGTCACGGCGGGCTTCGACCCGCTGGCCGACGAGGGTGAAGCCTACGCCGAACGACTGCGCGCCGCAGGTGTTCCCGTCACCCACCGGGGCTACGACTCCCTGATCCACGGCTTCGCCAACATGAGCCTGATCCCCGAGGCACGTGCGGCCGTCAAAGAAATCGCCGCGCTGCTGGGACACGGGATGAACCGGCAATAGGGGAGCCGGCGACCCCGGGGCTCCAGATTCTCCCAGAAGACTGCCGGTTCCTGCACGCGCTCGGTCAGCGCTTGCGCAGGTTTCCCGCGAGGATCTGCTTGCGAAGCCGGAGGCTCGCCGGTGTCACTTCGAGCAGTTCGTCCGGCTCGATCCACTCGAGGGCACTCTCGATCGTGAGCTTGCGGTGCGGGGTGATGAGCGGGCTGTCGTCTTTGCCCGCGGCGCGCATGTTGTCGAGTTTCTTTGCGCGGCATACGTTCACGTTGAGGTCACCGGGACGCCGCGCCTCTCCCACCACCTGACCTTCGTACACCTCTTCTCCCGGCGGCACGAAGAGCGCCGCGCGTTCCTGGATCTTGAAGATCGCGTGGGGCGTCGTGCGGCCCTGGTCCGTGGCCACGATGCCCCCGACCCCGCGCCGATCCAGGTCGCCCGCATGAGGTTCGTAGCCCCGAAACGCCCGGTAGAGCACCCCCTCTCCGCGCGTATCCGTCAGGAATGCGGTGCGGTATCCAAACAGGCAGCGGCTCGGAACAACGAACTCGAGGCGGATCCGGACCCCCATGTGCTCCAGCGTCTCCATGCGTCCCTTGCGTTCGGCCAGTTTCTCCATGACCGAACCCGCGGACACCTCGGGGACGTCGATCACCACAGTCTCGACCGGCTCGCACCGCACCCCATCGATCTCCCGGAGGATGATCTCGGGCCGGGAGACCGCGAACTCGTAGCCCTCGCGGCGCATCGTCTCGATCAACACCCCGAGCTGCAACTCGCCGCGCCCCGCCACCTCGAAGGCGTCCTGACGCCCGGTATCCGCGATGTGAATCGAGACGTTCCCGAGCACCTCTCGCTCCAGGCGCTCCCCAATCTGGCGGCTGGTCACGAAGCGTCCCTCTCGCCCCGCAAAGGGAGACGTATTGACCAGAAAATTGACCTTGATCGTCGGGGGATCGATCTCGATACGCGGCAGGGCAACGGGGGAATCCGGCTGACAGATGGTGTCGCCGATCTCGATCGAATCGATGCCCGCGAGCATGATGATGTCGCCCGCACTCGCCCGTTCCAGGTCGATCCGGTCGATGCCCGCCGTGCCGAAGAGCTTCGTGATCCGGAACGCTTCCGGGGCACCCTCGCGGGGTACCCGCACCACCGGATCGCCTCGAACGAGTTCCCCGCACTCGACGCGTCCGATGACGAGGCGCCCCACGAACGAGTCGTATCCCAGGGTCACGGCCTGAAACTGGAGCGGCCCATCGAGATCCACGCATGGGGACGGAGCGAACTCGAGGATCGTGTCCAGCACCGGCCGCAGGTCCCCCATGGCCCCGCCGAGTTCGCGCGTCGCCTTCCCGTGCTTCGCCGAGGCATAGACGACCGGGAAATCGAGTTGCGTGTCATTGGCCCCGAGTTCGACCAGCAGATCGAATACTTCATCGAGCACCGCCTCGCCGCGCTGTTCGGGCCGGTCGATTTTATTGACGACCAGAATCGGCAACAGCCCGTGCTCGAGCGCCTTTCGCAGCACGAAGCGCGTCTGGGGCATCACGCCTTCGACCGCGTCCACGAGCAACAGCACCGAATCCACCATGCCCAGGACGCGCTCCACCTCACCGCCGAAATCCGCATGCCCCGGAGTGTCCACGAGCTGAATCCGCACACCCTGGTACTCGACCGAGGTGCATTTGGACAGGATCGTGATGCCCCGTTCTCGTTCCAGGTCCCCCGAATCCAGGACCCGATCTTCGACCACCCGATGCTCCTGGAAGGCACCACAGATCTTGAGCAGGCCATCGACGAGCGTCGTCTTGCCGTGGTCGACGTGAGCCACGATGGCGAGGTTTCGCAGATCTTTGCGGAATTCGTTCTGAGACATGGTTCCGGTGGGGGCGGAATGTACCGCGTCTGCGCCGGGGGGCTTCCCTCCCTCAAACCTCGCGCTCGGCCCGCGACTCATCCGGCACGAAGGTGTCGGAGTCGATACCCGGCCCTGCTAGCCAAGTGCCCTGCAAGAAGGCGCCGTGCTGAACCGAGTTGCTGCGGCCGTGCGTCTTTCTGCTTCGCTCGGTGCCGAAATTCGAGGACTCTCGTTCGCCGACGCGGGTCCTTCCGAGGCAGCGGAGCTGCTCTCGCTTCCGCCCGAATACCGGGTGCTCTCTTTTCCAGATCAGCAGAACACCGGGTGCTCTCTTTTTCAGATGAGCAGAACACCGGGTGCTCTCTTTT
>PBYF01000082.1 GCA_002729515.1 Deltaproteobacteria bacterium | reverse complement strand
TGCTTCCCGACTGCAGCTAACTGGCGCCGCTCCTGCTTCCCGACTACAGCTAACTGGCGCCGCTCCTGCTTCCCGACTACAGCTACTCATGGCGATCCACGCAAGGTTGCGAAATCCACCCCATGGGCAAATCCAACGAAATCGACCAGCTGATCGCGGCCCTTCCCAAGGTGGAACTCCATCTGCACATCGAGGGCACTCTCGAGCCCGCGATGATGTTCGAAATGGCCGAGCGCAACGGGGTAGCGCTGCGCTTCGCGAGCATCGAGGAGATCGAGGCGGCCTACCAATTCGAGGATCTGCAGTCCTTCCTCGATCTCTACTACGCGGGGGCCGCAGTTCTGATCCACGAACGGGACTTCTTCGAACTCACCTGGGCGTACCTCGTGCGCATGGCACACGAAAACGTTCGACACGTCGAGATCTTCTTCGATCCGCAGACGCATACCGGGCGCGGCATCGCCCTGGAGACAGTGCTCGAAGGAATAGGCGGGGCGCTCGCGCAGGCCGAGCAGACGCTCGGCATCAGCTCTCGGCTCATTCTGAGTTTCTTGCGGGACCGCTCCGAAGCCGACGCGATGGAAACGCTCGAAGCGGCGCTTGCCTGGCGCGAGTCGATCGCCGGCGTGGGCCTCGACTCAGCGGAGGTCGGAAACCCGCCCGAAAAATTCATCGGGGCCTTCCGGCGGGCTCGCGAGCTGGGGCTTCAGCGCGTGGCGCACGCGGGTGAGGAGGGTCCCCCCGAATACGTCCGCCAGGCGCTCGACCTGCTCGGCGTGTGCCGGATCGACCACGGCGTGCGTTGCGCCGAGGACCCCGCGCTCGTGGAACGGCTGGTGCGCGAGCGCATCCCGCTCACGGTCTGTCCGCTTTCGAACGTACGCTTGCGTGTATTCGATTCCCTGGCCGACCACAACCTGAAGACGCTCCTGGAACGCGGCGTCTGCGTGACACTCAATTCCGACGACCCGGCCTACCTGGGCGGCTACCTGACCGAGAACTGGCTCGCCGTACGCAGCGCGCTCGACCTGAGCCGCGCCGACGTGCTGACCCTGGCCCGCAATGCAGTCGAAGCGAGTTTTCTAGAAGGCGACGCCGAGCGTGCGCTTCTCGGAGAAATCGAGGAGGTCGCGGCACGCAGATCAGAACCGGACCAGGCCGGTGCCGGGCCGCACACGGCGGCGAAAAACTCCGAAAGCGGTCATCGCGACTGACGCCAAACGAGAAAACAGGCTCGTCGGGGTCCCGGCCGCGCGCCTCAGCTCGCAACCGCGTCCAGCCGGCCTGGCGCTCGTCCTCTTCGATCCGCCGCAGGCGCCGGCTCTTTACGCAGACATCCGATCGCCTCGAAATCTCGAGGATGCCGGCGCGGCGCGCAATCGCCCGAAAGGGCGCAATGCTCCTGCGCTGGTATCAGTAGACGGGCGCTTCCCGGCGCACCAGATCCCGCTCCCGCCACGGGTAGCCGCGGCCGACGTAGAGATCCGCGCTGTGGATGTCGAGCCTGTCGAGACCGGGTTCCGGCATGCCCCGAAGTCAGTCGAACATGATCACTTGCCGCGCGGCCGAGCCCTTGCGCATGGCGTCGAAGGCTGCGTTGATCTCGTCCAGCGCGACGCGCGCCGAGATCATCTCATCGAGGTGCAGGCGCCCGTCCAGGTAGAAATCGATGTAGCGCGGCATGTCGACCCGGAACTCGTTCGAGCCCATGAAGGAGCCGGTGATGTTCTTCTCCTGCAGCGTCAGATCGGCTGCCGAGATGGGCACCATCTCGGTCACCGGCACAACACCGACGATGACAGCCGTTCCGCCACGGCCCGTCATGCCAATGGCCTGCTGCACCGTTGCCACCGTGCCGAGGCACTCGAATACGAAGTCTGCACCTCCACCAGTGAGCCCGTGCACGGCCGCAACCGGGTCGCCGTCGGTGACGTCGACGCAATCGGTGGCGCCGAGGGTTCTCGCGAGATCGAACTTCCACGCCTGGGAGTCGACCGCGATGATCTTGCCGGCACCCACGATGCGCGCGCCCTGCAGTGCGGCCAGGCCGACACCGCCGCAGCCGACGATCACCACCGTGCTGCCCGCCGGGATGCGCACGGTCTTGAGCGCTGCACCGAGCCCCGTCGTGACACCGCAGCCGATCAGGCACGCCCGGTCGAGGGGCATGTCGTCGCGGATCTTCACCAGCGAGCGCTCCGGGCACAGCATCTTCTCCGCGAAAGACGACAGGTCGCCGAGCTGTCCAACCGGGTCGCCAGCCTGCGTGGTGATGCGCGGCCCCGCTTCCGGCGGCCGGCTCGGCACGTAGGGCGAAGTGCAGAGATAGGGACGCCCGCCCGTGCAGAAATGACACGTGCCGCACCAACGGTTCAGGCAGCCGATCACGTGGTCGCCCTCCGCGACTTCGGTGACACCCTCCCCCACCGCCTCGACGACACCCGAGGGCTCGTGGCCGAGAATCACCGGGGGCGGCAAGGGAATGCCCCCCTCGATCATGTGGAGGTCGCTGTGGCAGATGCCGGACGCGGCAGTCTTGACCAGTACCTCGCCGGGACCGGGATCGTCGATGTTGAGATCCTCGATCGACAGCGGCTCGTTGTTGACTCGCATCACGGCAGCCTTCATGGCAGTCTCCCTTGTATCGTTTCGGCTCAAAAATTCTGAGGGCTGTACTCTACCACCGTCGGGGATTCCAGATCATTCCTCGTGGTGCTGAAGAATCTCGACCTGGTATCCGTCCGGATCCTCGATGAATGCGGCGGTAACGGGCCATCGGTCGAGGCGCTGGGGCTCCATGATCGACTTGGCTCCCGCATCGACTGCCCGCTGATACAGCCCCTCGCAGTCGTCGGTTTTGATGTAGAGCTTCCAGAAGGCGTTTCCGTGGTCGATGGGGCCCTCGTGATCGTGGTGCCAGGCGAGCTGGATCCGGTTGCCATCGGCACCCTTGAGAACGACCTCGCTCACGTTGGGGATCTCGATCCGGTGGGTGACCTCGAGTCCGAGCACATTTTCGTAGAAGGCGACAGATCGTCCGAGGTCGGTCACGTTGATGCAGTACTGGTCCAGGCTCGTTTCCACGGTGTTCTCCTTCGGGTCCTAGGGTTCTGTTCGCGTCAGGCGAAAAACACGGATGTTCCGATCGGTTCGATTCTCGTAAACGTAAATCTGCGGAATCGCCTGGCGGAGGGTGTCCCAGACCTCTTCCTTCTCCGCGTCCAGCAGCACCCGCGCCCGGGCCTTGAAACGCTCACCTTTGAGCTGCAGTTCCACTTCCGGATTGGCCTCGATGTTGTAGCTCCACGCCGGGTGCTTCTCCTGGCCCATGGCGCTCGCCACGACCAGGTAGTCGCCTTCGTGCTCGACGCATGCGAGATGGACGGAGCGCGGCTTTCCCGAGCGCCGGCCCGTCGCAGTCAAGGTCAGCATGGGCATATTCGGGACACCCATCGAGAAGAACTTCCCGTTGCTCGCCCTGAAGATCACGGGATCCAGGCGGGAAGCAACGTTCCGAATCATCCAGGTCGAGACCGGATTGGTTGTGATCCAGATGAGAAAACGGTCGGACCTGGCCTGGTTTCCGGAGGAACCCACCGTCGCGGTTACCGGGGCGCGGTCTCGTAGACCTCGGCGTCGGACTCGAGGGTGTGCTGTTCGAATTTGCTCATCGCGTGCGGCCACTGGGTCGCGACCCGGCTCGCCTGCCACACCTCGACGTTCTCGATCGCCTGTTGGATCTCCTCGTCGTAGCTCTCCAGCGGTTCGGGCCGGAAGCCGATCCACACGAGGTCATTCCACGAGATCCGCTCGATCTTCTGCAATACGTAGTTCGCCTGGGACTCGATCATCACGAGAATCGATCCGTTGTCTGTGTTCGGACCGTAGCGCATGAAGAGGTTCGCAAAGCCCTCCGTCATGCCCCACGCCACTGTCAAAACCGACTTCTGGCAGATCACATCTGACACAATTGTCAAAATTGGCGGCTCGGAGGTACTCTGGCCGCGTGCGACCCGCGAGGGCACCGATCCCGACAACTGCCTGCCGCGAGCCTCGTCGCGCTATCGCGCTGCTGGGCGGAGCGCCCCTGAACGCGTTCTCGGTGGCCATCGCGACACCGACCGCGCTCTGCGACCGCCTATTCGAAACCTAGGAAGCTCCGGTGAGCCGGTCCGGGCCCTGGCAGAATCCGGACCCGAGACGCTGGCCCCGAGCAAAACGATTGTCGCGGAGGAAACAAGCAATGGGTCGACTCGATGGCAAGGTGGCGCTGATCAGCGGCGGCGCACGGGGCATGGGGAAAGCCGAAGCGCGGCTCTTCGCCGCCGAGGGCGCAAAGGTGGCCGTCTGTGACGTGCGCGACGACCAGGGGAAAGCGGTCGCCGAAGCAATCGGAGCGGCTGCGATCTACCGCCACCTCGACGTAACCCGCGAAGACGAGTGGGCAGAAGCCGTGGCCGCCACCACCGGCGCGTTCGGAAGACTCGACGTCCTGGTGAACAACGCGGGCATCGCCGAAGCCGCACCGCTGGCCGAAATGACCCTCGAAAGCTACCGGCGAGTCACCGAGGTGAACCAGACCGGTGTCTTCCTCGGCATGCGCGCCGTCGTCGAGCCCATGACGCAAGCCGGGGGCGGCTCGATCCTGAACATCTCCTCCATCGACGGCTTGATCGGGATGAACAACATCATCTCTTACGTCGCGAGCAAGTGGGCCGTGCGCGGCATGACGAAGACGGCCGCGATGGAACTCGCGCCGCGCGGAATCCGCGTCAACTCCATCCACCCGGGCTTCATCCACACATCACTCGCGGTGGAGGACGAGAGCGGCCTGCCCGAGATCCACGCGCTCCTCGACGAATACACCGCGCGGATGACGCCCATGGGCCGCACCGGTGAGCCCGAAGAGATCGCGAAGCTCGCGCTCTTTCTCGCTTCGGACGAAAGCTCGTACTCGACGGGGTCCGAGTTCGTCGCCGACGGCGGGTTGATTGCGGGCCACCCGTCGCCGGGACCCGAGGAATAGGCCGATTCACCCAGCCACAGCAGCGAGCCCCAAGACGCCGGGGCCGCGCGCGTTTTGCGCCGAAAAGTGGCGAGGCTCGGTTGCGCACGTCGACGGGGCCGACGGCCGCGACAGCTGGCTGCCCGACGCGGACCCGTTCCTTCCCCACGCCGGCTTCAGCAACACCAGCCGCGGTTCAGGACGCCGCCTCGTCCGCCGCGGCGAAGACCTTTCGCGCCATGTGCATGCCGTCGATGGCGCGGGGGAAACCGCCGTAGATCACCAGCGTCAACATCACCTCTTCGATCTCTTCCCGCGTGACGCCGTGGTTGAGTGCTCCCTGCAGGTGGATTTCGAGTTCCTGCATCAGCGAGAGCGCCGCGAGCACGGAGATCACCACCAGGCTGCGGTCGCGACGCGAAAGCTGCGGCCGAGACCACACGTCGCCAAAGGCGAAGTCGAGCACGAGGCGGCCCATTTCACCCAGCTGATCGATCGTCGCCGCCTCGGCAAACTTCATGTCCATATCGGGCTGGCCGAGCAGGGTGTTCAGCACGTCGAGCCCGTCGGCGCGGCGCTTCTCGTCGTCCTTTAGCTCGCCGGCTGCCGGCGGGTTGCTGCGCTTCTCCGACCCGTCGACCTGGGCGAAGACCTGGCCCGCGATGCCCGCACCGGCCAGCGCAACCGGAACCCCCGCGTAGGCGCTGATCTGCACCATGATCTCGTCGATCTCCTCGCGGCTCAGACCGTGGTTGAGGCCGCCTCCGACGTGGTGGCGCAGCTCGACCTCGCGGCCGAGTGCGGTGAGAAAGCAAATCACCACCAGGCTGCGGTCGCGACGCGAGAGCTCGGTGCGGCTCCAGATTTCACCGGCTCCGGTGTGGAGCACGATGCTACCGAGAGCGCCCTGGGTACCGAAGAACTCGGCTAGCGTACGGCCGGCTGCCTCGGATCCGCCCAGGGTCGAAAGAACGTCGAGACCGCGTTCGTAGCGCGTGCGGGGGTCGGCCATGCTTCCTCCTCCTATGGCGCGCGAGTCTATCAGCGCCCAAGGCGGAATCGGGCGGGATCTGGCGGGATCTGGCGCTCGGACCTGCAGATTTTCCCCGTCCGCAGTCCTGAAACCCGGGCAGCTCCGGTACCCTCCCGGCGGCCGGCCGGGGGGGGCTATGCGAGTTCCCCGGCCATCCGGAGGCAGCATGGATCTCCTGGGTCTCGTCGTCGGTCTCCTGGTGGGCGCCGCGCTCGGCGGCTTCTTCGTCGCCACCCGCTACCGGGAGCGGCTCGCCGGCGAACAGGCACGGCGAGAAGCGCGCGAGGCGGGTGCGGAGCGGGAGAAGAAGATCTTCGAGAGCCAGCTCGCCGAGATGAAAACCATTTTCCAGGGCCTCGCCTCCGAGACGCTCGAGGCGTCGAACGAAAGTTTCCTGAGCCTCGCCACCGAGCGCATGAAGCCGCTTCGAGAAGAACTCGCGAAGCTCCAGACCGAAACCAAGGCCATGGAGACACGGCGCACCGAAGCCTACGGATCGCTGAAGACGGACCTGGCAGCCCTGCGCACGTCGACTGCCGCCCTCCAGGAACAGTCGACCGCGCTATCCACCGCGCTCCGGGGCAGCTCCAAGACCCGGGGAGTGATTGGAGAAATGATCCTGCGCAATGTCGTCGAAATGGCCGGCATGACGAAGCATTGCGACTTCGCCGAGCAGGTTCAGACTGCCGGTGGCGGCCGACCGGACATCGTGGTGAAGCTCCCCGGCGGCGGGCTCATCCCGGTCGACGCGAAGTTTCCCCTGGCGGCATTCCAGGATGCGATCGACGCCAAGGACCCGAAGGTCCGGGACGCGAAGCTCGTCCAGCATGCGAACGACCTGAAAGCCCACGTCGACACGCTGAAAAAGCGCGACTACACGGCCGGCCTCGAAGGCGAGGTGGACTTCACGGTTCTGTTCCTCCCGGGCGATCACCTGCTCGCTGCCGCGTACGAGCACAAACCAGAACTCCAGGAAAAGGCCCTCGCGGACCGCATCTTGATCGCAACACCCGTGACCCTCGTGGCGCTGCTGCGCACCGTCGGTCTCTACTGGAAGCAACACGATCTTGCCGAAGGGGCGCGCGACATCCAGATCCAGGCGCACGAGTTGCACAAGCGCGTCGCGACCTTCGTCACGCACTTCGCCGGAATCGGGAAGAACCTGGGCCAGGCACAGGAAGCCTTCAACAAGGCGGTCGGCAGCTATGAATCCCGCGTCCTGCCCGCAGGGCGCGAACTCGAAGCCCTGAACTCCGCCCAGGGAAAGCTGCCCGAGATTTCGCAGGTCGAAAAGGCTGTCCGCGAACTCCGAGTCGGATCTCCGGCCGAAGAACCCGACGAAGAAAGCTGAACAGCACCGCCTTGGCCCGAGTGATATCCTGCCCGCCAGCAAGGAACCCCGCCCGTGAATACAGGCGAACTCCACATCCACCCGATGATCCCGTCCCGCAAGAGCGAGGGGCAACTCAACCTTCCCGGCCAAGCTCATCGGAATGAAACCCGCCGAGAGCAAGGCGTTGCTCTCGTTCCCGGACACGCGCATTGCATCTCCCGAATTCCAGTGCCGCTTCCGGTGGCGGCAGAATTCCATGGTCATCTGGGACAACCGCTGCACGCAGCACTGCGCAGTGCCGGAAGACATCCGGGCCCACCGCCGCGTCGAGCGCGTGACGGTCATCGGAAACGATCCCTACTGGTTTCTGCGGCTCCCCGGCCTCGCTCGTCGCCTCACTGAGGCGCGGGGGACGGACCGAACGACGCGAGGAGGACTCTAACTTGGCCCGCTTCTTCCGCTGGATCGGAATCTTGATCCTGGCCGCGGTGGCGATATTCGTCCTCACGGCACTCGCCGCCCGCATGAGCGACGGCCCGATCGGGCTCTTCGCCGGGGGACCGCTCGACAGTGGCGAGCGCATGGACGAGGGCCTCTCGGACTGGAGCGCGTTCCGAGGCGTGAATGCAATCGACCTGCAGCTACTCGAACCTCCTCGGTCGCGCCGGGTCTGGATCATCGTGGACGACGACGGAAGCCTCTACATCCCGTCGGGCTTCGTTCGAAGCCTGCCGATGTGGAAGCACTGGCCTCACGAGGCCTTGGCGGACGGCCGTGCCATCATCCGGATCGAAGGACTTCTCTACCCCGTTCAGTTGGTGCGGACCGAAGACATGGGACTCCTTTCGAAGCTGGGTCGAGACCTCACCAAAAAATACGAACTCCCGGAACCGGAAGGCCAGCCCGACCCCGACGACTTCTGGGTATTTCGCGTCGACCCGCGAACTGCCCCATAGCAACAGGCGGCATCGGACAATGCAGGACTTCGACGACAAGATCGCAGTCATTACCGGGGGCGGCACCGGCATGGGGCGGGAACTGGCGCGCCAGCTAGCCGCCAGCGGCTGCCACGTGGCCATATGCGACCTCTCCGGTGAGGAGATGGAAAAGACCCGGTCCCTATGCGAATCCGATTCGCCGGAAGGCACGCGGCTTCTCACCTGCGTGGCGGACGTTTCCGACGAGTCGCAACTGGAGGACTTTCGCACCGCGATCTGCCGCGAGCTCGAAACCGATTGCGTGAACCTCGTATTCAACAACGCCGGGATCGGCGGGGCCGGCAGCATGATCGTGGACGAGCGCGATGAGTGGGAGCGCACATTCGACATCTGCTGGAAAGGCGTCTACTACGGCACTCGCACCTTCCTGCCCCTGCTCGTCGCGAGCGACGAGGGGCACCTCGTCAACACCTCGAGCGTCAATGGATTCTGGGCTTCTCTCGGCCCGGAGATCCCGCACACCGCCTACAGCGCCGCCAAGTTCGCCGTCAAGGGCTTCAGCGAAGCGCTCGTGAACGATTTCCGGCTGAACGCCCCGCACGTGAAGGTCTCCGTCGTCATGCCCGGACACATCGGAACGTCGATCTTGATCAACAGCGGAAAGATCCTGGGCCGCACTCCCAAGGACATGACGGACGAAGAACTCGAGGAGCTTCGCGAACGGATCGAGCGCATGGGCATCGAGCTGGGCAACGTTACACCCGAGCAGATGCGGGTCTTCCTGCAGATGCGCGCCGAGCAGTTCCGGGACGCCGCTCCCACGACGGCTGCCGAAGCGGCCACGACCATCCTCGACGGCGTCCGCGAAGAACGTTGGCGGATCCTGGTGGGAGCAGACGCAGAGATCATCGATCGCATGGTCCGAGAGGCACCAGAGGAGGCCTACGAAGAGGACTTCATGGAGCGTCTGCGCGCCCAGACCGGCTGGTCGCTCGGGGGCTGACGCTCGCGTCGCCCGCCGCGGGACTCTGTTTCTAGCGAAGCTCCGGATGGTGGCGCGTGTAGCGCCAGCGCTGCAAGGTCACCCCCAGGGCGATACCCGCGAGCCCGAGCAGCAGCGAGCCGAGCACGGAAAAGGCCGCCTCGAAAAGCCTCCCGCCTTCGATCAGGTGCACGGTATCGAGACTGACGGTGCTGAAAGTCGTGAGCCCGCCGAGCAGTCCGGTCATGGCGAAGGAGGCCAACAACTCCCGCTTCCGGGCAATATTCGGGAGATCGCCCGGAAGCACGCGCGCATCGACCGGGCGCGGAAAGCCCGCATCCAACGCCGCATAGAACGCGCCGATCAGCACGCTGCCCAAGAGGTTGCAGACCATCACGGCTTCCCAGCCCGGAAGGGCCGCCGCCTCGAAGCACTGCTCCGCAAACCCGCGGAGCGAGACGCCCACGGCTCCACCCATTGCCACCAGGACGCAGCGCAGGCCCAGATCCGGGATCCTCTCGGCCGTCGCTCTCACGCGAAAAGCCCCCATCCGAGCGCCGCGGCCGAAAACGCCAACAACGGGGTCCCGAGAAACTGGAGCAGGAACAATTGGTGTCGGCGCCCTCGCAGCAGGACGTATCCGTGGAGTTCGTAGCTGCTGAAGGTGGTGAAGCCGCCGCAGAGCCCCGTCAGGATCAGGGCCGAGAGCACGCTGCGAACACTCGCCGGATCCGCGGCGGCCAACTCGGCGAGCCGGGCCACCCAGGCCGAGCCAGGCGACGCAATTTCTGCGGCGGCACAACCGATCGCGAATGAGCCCAACACGTTGACCCCGATCAGAGTCGCCCACGCCGGCCATCCGAAACGGCGCGAGCACAACTCGAGCACGAGGAAGCGCGACAACGCCCCCACAGCCCCACCGACCACGAACCAGGGGAGCAGCCACACCCCGGAACGGTAGCCGAGCACCGGGATTGGCAAGTCCCTGAAACGGCGGCTGCCATGCCAACGCCGGCACCCGATCTCTGGTCGGTCGACGGGGACACCGAACTCGTGGCTTTCGGAGAAGTCGAGTTTCCCGCCTACTACCGCCAGCCCTTCCGCAGCATTCCCGGCGGGAACCTGTCCCGGGCGGCGGTCGCAGCGCAGCCCCAGAACGCCGGTATCGCGAAGCTGGAGTTTGAGCAGGGCTTTGCCGCAACGACGCGCTGCAAGAACGCGAGTGCGGACGCGGTGACGATTGTGGGCTCGTCTTCCGCGAGTGCCCCGACGAAATCAAGCGGCAGGTCCTCCTGGAGGCGAGCCAGATCCTCGCGGAGGCAAGCCGGATCCTGCGGCCGGGAGGGACCCCGATTCTTAGCGACGCGGCCTAGGCCGCCGCCCGGGCCTTGTGCGCGGCGAAGATTACCCGGGCAGCGCGCGTATCTCCGTCTCCGAGCATCCGGTTCATGACGTAGCTCACGGTCAAACGGTTCTCGACATCGACGATGCACATCGAGCCGCCCCACCCGGCCCACCACAGCGTCCGGTCGTTGATCCCGACGGGCGTATGTCTGCAGTGAAGGCCGTAGCCGAGCCCGAGCTTGAAATGGATCCCGGTCATCCGGTCGACCCCGTCGGCCTGAATTTCGAAAGCCCGCTCGATCGTCTCAGGAGACAACAGGCCGCGCCCGCCGTTGGCCAACGGCGCCATGGCCAGCGCGATCGACCGAGCATTGCCGTGTCCGTTCGAAGCTGGAAACTCGGCACACCGCCAGGCAGAGGTATTCACGAGCCCGGTGCTGCGGAAACCACTGGGTTGCTCCCGGGACTTGAGTTCGGGGGACACCGGCTCGGTCGCGACGGCGTGGAACGTTGCGACGTCCGCGGCGCGGGCGTGTTCGCTGAGGGGCAGCCCGATGTGCAGGTCGATACCGAGCGGCTCCGCCACCTCTTCTCGGAAGAAGGTGCCGAGCGTTCGGCCGTCCGTCCGCCGGACCAGCTCTCCGAGGAGCCAACCCTGGGTCTCGGAGTGATATCCGGAACCGTCGCCCGGGGTCCATCGCGGCGCCTGACCCGCGAGTCTCCGGCAGCAACCCTCCCAGTCGAACATCGAAAGGTCATCGAGCGGCTCGTCGAATACGGGCAGGCCCGCGGTGTGACCGAGCACGTGACGGACCAGGACCCCCTCCTTGCCCTCGGCCGCGAACTCGGGCCAGTACTCGGCCATCGGGGCATCGAACGAAACGAGACCGCGGTCGTGGAGCATCAACACGGTCAGCGCAGCCACCATTTTCGTCGTAGACCACAAGTTGACGATGGTGTCCCGCTCCCACGGCACGCGCCGCGCCAGGTCGCTATGCCCGCCCCAAAGGTCGACGACCAGCTCACCGTCAACCGTCACCGCACAGCTGGCCCCGAGATCCCCTTCGGCGAAGTTCTGCGCGAGGCTGTCTCGCACGCCAGAGAAGCCGGGCGCGCAGGTACCGTCGATTTCTGCCTCGGCGGGGGGAGTCGGGTTCACACGCAAGCTCCGGACAATGAGACGAGCAGTCTATTCCAATTTTCCGGCCGAAAACACGGTTTCTCCAGCCCCGGTCCGGGTGTGGGATACTCCTGACCCGGTTGGTCTGGGAGGAAATCAGCATGGCGGCATTCGAAGAGCGCACGACGTTGGGACGCACCGGCCTGCAGGTCTCGAGGCTCGGCCTCGGGTCCTCATTCAAGGCGCCCACCTCCGCGTACCGCGAGGCATTCGACCGGGGCGTGAACTACTTCTACTGGGGCAGCATTCGCCGCAAGTTCATGTGCGATGCCATCCGGGAAATCGGGAAAGATCGGCGCGAGCAACTCGTATTGGTGATCCAGAGCTACTCGCGCGTGGCCGCGCTGCTCGGACCCTCCGTAGAACGCGGGCTTCACAAGCTCGGTGTCGATCACGCCGACCTGCTGCTGCTCGGCTGGTTCAACAATCCGCCCTCACCGCGCCTGCTCGACGCGGCACGCGCGTTGCGCGAACGCGGCCGGGTAAACCATCTCGCGCTTTCGACCCATCGTCGCACGCTGCTTCCCACTCTGCTGGACGACGAAGATTTCGCGGTCTGGCACGTGCGCTACAACGCCGTGCACCGCGGCGCCGAACGCGAGGTATTTCCCTGCCTTCGGGGCCGCGAAGCGGAACAGCGGCCCGGGCTGGTCACGTACACCACCACGCGCTGGGGAAACCTGTGTGACCCACGCAAGACTCCGCCCGGAGAGCGAACCCCCCTCGGCACCGACTGTTACCGCTTTGCGCTCTCGCGCCCCGAGGTCGACCTCTGCCTCGCCGGCCCAGACGACAGCGAGCAGATGAAGCAGGCGCTCGCAGCCCTCGACGCGGGTCCCATGGAGCCCGAAGAGCAGGCCTGGATGCAGCGCGTGGGCGATCATATTTACGCGGGCAGCCGCAGCGCGTCACTATTCGATGGAGCAAAATGAGCTTGCACCCACCTCGCAGGTCACACCGGATCCAGGCGACCGGAACGCGACCGAACCCCGCCTCCCGACGGCGGGCCGATCTCCACGTAGACCCCGGTCCAGCCGTTGTCCGCCATCAACTGTGTCATGGCCGGACGCGAGTCCGGGTAACGAGCCTCGAGCGCCGACTCGGCCGCCGCAATCGCCGGGTCGCCGGGCGAGAGGATCCGGGCAACCGCCGGGAACGGGGCCCCGGTCACGTCTCCCGTTTCGGTGCACGGGGCGACGGTCACCCGGGGGGTTCTCGAAATCCGCTCGAGCTTCTTGAAGTGTGAAGCCGTTCGGACGTAGAGCCGCCCCCCCACCTCGGCGAACCAGATCGGTGTGGGGACCGGCTCGCCGGTGGCGCGAAACGTGGCGAGGCTCATGTGCCGCTCCCCATCAAGGGAAGCGAAGTAGCGGATTTTCTCTGCGTCCAATGCAGCCCCCGGCGTGTTCCGAGCCCGCCAAGACCGATCATGCCGCCCGGCGCGCTTCTCTGCTACGTCTCTAGCCATCCGTGATGAACGCGCGCAACGAACACACCCTGCGCTGGGAGCGCGACGTTGCGGCCTGGCACGAAGAAGCGGATGTCGTAATCGTCGGTCTCGGTTCCGCGGGTGCCTGCGCAGCCATCGAAGCCGCTGAGGTCGGTGCCGACGTCCGGGTCCTCGAACGGGCCGGCGGTGGCGGCGGAACCTCGGCGCTGTCCACGGGTCAGATCTATCTCGGAGGCGGCACCGCGATACAGACCGCATGCGGGTTCGAGGATTCTCCGGACGAGATGTTTCGCTACCTCATGGCAACTTGCGGTCCCGAGCCGGATGAAGCCAAGATCCGCCTCTTCTGCGACGAGTCCGTGGCCCACTGCGAATGGCTGGTGGCTCACGGTGTTCCCTTCAAGGCGTCCTACTACGGGGAAGGTTCCTACACCCCGACCGACGACTGCCTGTCCTACTCGGGAAGCGAACTGACGCACGCCTACCGGGACATCGCCAGACCCGCGCCCCGCGGACACACCGTCCAACAGGACGGAATCGAAGCCGGCGGCCAACTCATGCGCAGCCTGATCGAGGCCGTTGAAAAAACGCCCGCCCGGGTCGACGCCGACATCCGCTGCGAGAGCCTGGTCGTAAACCAGGCCGGCCGTGTCGTCGGAATCGCCGCGGTAATCGAGGGAAGGGAACGTCTCTACCGCGCGCACCGCGGCGTCATCCTGTGTGCCGGCGGTTTCATTCAGAATCGCGACATGGTGAAATACCACGCACCCTGGCTGGCACGCTGTAAATACCGCATGGGAACCGACGGGGACGACGGCCGGGGCATCCGCATGGGTGTGAGCGCCGGCGGGGAAGCCATCCGCATGCACACCGGTTGCATCGTGCTTCCCTTCACGGTGCCAAAGGGCCTGCTCCGCGGCGTGATGGTGAACCAGTACGGACAGCGATTCATCAACGAAGACGCCTACCAGACCGCAGTCGGCGAAGCGGCCCTCGTGCATCACGATGGCCAGGTCTATCTGATCGTCGACAACGCCATTTACGAGCGACCGTTCCCACCGACAGAATTTGCGGCCGTGGGGGAGACCATCGAGGAACTCGAGCGCGAGCTGGGCATGCCCGAAAAGTGTCTTCAGAACACGCTCGCCCTCTACAACGCGGGAGCGGAAAAGTCCGAGGACACCGTCTTCCACAAGAGTTCCGAGCACCTGCAGCCATTGGTCGAGCCGCCCTTCGGTGCCCTCGACTACCGCGTCGAACACTCGCTCTGGTCGGTCTTCACCATGGGCGGCCTGCACACGGACACCGAAGGTCACGTGCTCACGCCCGACGGCCAACCCGTCTCAGGCCTTTACGCGGCCGGCCGCACCACCTCGGGGCTCGCCGCTCAGGGGTACAGCAGTGGCCTCTCCATCGCCGACGCCACCTTCTTCGGTCGCCGCGCCGGCCGGGCCTGCGCGCTGCGCGAGGGATAGGAAACCCTGGGAAGCCGCCTCGCGCCGCTCGACGCCGGACCGACGGAAGCCGAAGAGCCCCCCTCGAACCGCGCCTGCGTCATCCAGGCCCTGAGTGCTGTGCAACGCGGATCGTGGCCCGCGGATCAGAGTGCGGATCGTGGCCCGCGGATCAGAGTGCGGATCGTGGCCCGCGGATCAGAGTGCGGATCGTGGCC
>PBYF01000081.1 GCA_002729515.1 Deltaproteobacteria bacterium | reverse complement strand
CCGGTCCAGGTTGCGATCGATGCGGTCGCCGCGCCGGTCCAGGTTGCGATCGATGCGGTCGCCGCGCCGGTCCAGCCGCTCGTCGATGCGGTCGCCGCGCCGGTCCAGCCGCTCGTCGATGCCATCTCCCAGTTCGTCCGGGTTCTCGTTCGGGGTTTCAGCGGCAGCAGTACCCGCGAGGGCAATCAGCAGCACCGTGAAGAAAACTGTCAGCTTCGCCATTTCCGTCTCCTTGCTTCGCGCGTTGCCTGCGCTCGATCCGTTCAACCCGAGCGCCCCAGAAAGGTTCCGGCCCATAAAAACTGAGGTGCGAGCGGGCTGCATGGAGATGGGCTATCCAGCTTTTCCGCTGCAATTTCAGGAAGATTCCCCATTGGCTATGTCCACCGACGTCAAGAGCATCGACTTCATGCCCGGCACCCCCCGCGCCGGCGCGAAGCCGAGCTACGACTTCATGCAGTCCCTCCTGAAAGACGAGGAGAGCCTGGGCACCCAGGACGATTACATCCGCCACGCCCTCGACGAAATGGACGCGCACGGCATCGAGCGGGCGCTGATCGGTGTGGGACTCGAGGACAAGACCGGCCAGCGGGCGCTCAACCAGCATCCCGACCGCT
The DNA here is from genome assembly GCA_002729515.1 of Deltaproteobacteria bacterium. Taxonomy (GTDB): domain Bacteria; phylum Myxococcota_A; class UBA9160; order UBA9160; family SMWR01. The sequence continues at coordinate 20,923 of PBYF01000081.1, read as the reverse complement.
TCCTGCCCTCCTGCGGCGTCGACCCCAACCGGGGCATCGACGCGCTGCGACACATCGAGCGTATGCACGACGAGTTCGGGATCCTGTCCGCAAGCGCCTTTCCTGCGGTCTGTGTCCCCCAGGTGCCGATCGACGACAAGCGCTGCTACCCGGTCTGCGCGAAGTGTTGCGAGCTCGACATTCCGAAGGCAATCACCGACTGCGCCAACACCCGAGGTGCGGACAAGATCCTCTGCGCCGGATACTTCCCGATGGGTCTCTCGCTGGCGCGCATCTTCCGCGGCATGCCGCACGTGCCATTCCGCGACGAGGTCTGGCCCAAGTTCCTGCGTGAGAACGCCCTTCGAGTCCTGAAACTCGAGGGCTGAGCGCGGCGCGGTGACCTACACCCGGGAGTTGCGGTTTCGCGTCGACGAGTGCTGCGGGGAAGTATCGGCGCTTCTCGAACTCCCGCGAAACGCCGATCGGATGCTCGTCATCGCTCACGGGGCCGGCGCGGGGATGCGCCACACCTTTCTCGAATCGCTGTGCACGCGCCTCGCCGCACGTGACGTCGCGAGCTTCCGCTACCAATTCCCCTACATGGAGGCAGGCCACCGGGCACCGAGCCCGCGCCCGGTGCTCCTCGCAACGGTGCGCTCCGCGGTCGAAACCGCCGCGAAGCAAGCCAGCGCGCTTCCCCTGCTCGCCGGCGGCAAGTCCATGGGCGGGCGCATGACGTCGCTCGCAGCCTCCGGAACCCCGCTGCCCGGAATCAGGGGGATCGTGTTCCTCGGCTTTCCGCTCCACGCACCGGGCCGACCCTCGTCCGAACGGGGCGAGCACCTGCAAGACGTCGCCGTGCCGATGCTCTTCCTCCAGGGAACGCGCGACAGACTCGCCGACCTCGGCCAGGTCCGGCCGCTCTGCCGCGCGCTCGGCGACCGCGCCACGCTCCACGTGGTGGAGGGGGGAGATCACTCCTTCAAGGTGCCGAAGCGTTCCAGCCGAACGGATGGCGAAGCACTCGACGAGCTCTCAGACACGATCCGGAGCTGGAACCCGCGCTGAGCCTCCGGCACACACCCCGAAGTTCAGCACCGCCTCGCCGCCGACTGGGATGCGGCGACCGCCAGCGCCCGACTCATGAGCGACACGGAGGTATAAATCCGCATCCGGTCCGAGCTGTCCCAGCGCCGCGTAGGCCGCAGTGCAGAAACGCGCGGTCACGGAGCCGTAGCTATCCTAGAAGCCCGTCACACGAGTCAGCATGGCACAGCACCCGATTTCAGGTCGACTCTTCGCCTACGGCACGCTGATCTTTCCGGACGTCGTACACGCCCTTCTCGAGCGCACGCCCTCGCATGGGCCAGCACACCTCCCGGGCCACACCCGCTTCGCCGTGCGCGGGCGCAGCTACCCCGGCCTCGTGCCCGCCGAAAAGGGTGTTACCCCGGGAGTCCTCTGGGAGGGAATCGATCCGTCGGAACTAGCGATTGTCGACCGTTACGAGAGCGACCTCTACGAACGCCGCTGCATCGCGGTTCTGCCCAACGGAGGCGGCGCACCGGACGAGGCCGCCGTCTATGTGGTCCCCGACCGCCACCGCGGCATCCTCACCGATCGGGCCTGGGACCCGGACCACTTCGTGCAAGAGCACCTCGAAGCAACGGTGGCCTACTGCACGCGCTTCCGGCGCTCTCTGGCCGCCACCTGTGTATCCTGAGCAGCGTGGACATCAACTTCATCCCCGGCAAAGACCTGCCCGAGAACCGGGCCTGAGGCATCCGCAGCATGTCGGTCTACGGAGAGTTCAACCGCTCGCTCGAGGACTGCGTCGCGCTGCTGCGCGAGATTGATCCGCCGGATGCGGCCCGGATCGCGAAGTTCGAAAACGCAGCGCGAGAAGGCCGCCGCGATCTCACCTCAGCGGCGAACGGCCTCCTGGTCTGGCTGGAAACCGCGGGGCCGCCAGAGGGCGTCTCGCAACTTCAATGCGACGAACTCGCACACCGTGTCGATCACGTCGCCAGCATCTGCCGGGTGATCGTCGGAGGCACGTAATCCGAAACGCCGACCCGCCGGGGCGTTCGGGCCTCCCAGAGCGGGGCCGCGATCCAAAACCCGCGTCGGCGCCCCAGCGGTTGCGGAACGCCGGATGGCGGCGTCGAGGATCTTCCGCTGCACGTCCTCGGGAATGGGATCGGGCTTGAGGCGCCCCATGGCGAGACCCTGGTCCATACAGCTTCGTAGACACCCTGGACACGCAGCGTCGCACACTCGAATTCAGGGGGCAGCGCTGGCAGTTCTCCGGCACCCCGCCGGCGCGCAGCGCGCACGGGTTCCAGCCCGGCACGATATTTCCGCAGCCACGCAACAGCGCGAGCCGCGGCGTCTAAGGCGCAGCCACCCGTTTTCCGAAAACTCACTTGACCCGCGACCCAGGAGGGGTTGGGGCATGCCCCTGCGTGCACGAGGAATCCGATGGCCACGAGCTTGCGAAGGAGAGAAGCCCGAAAATCCATTCGGGGACAACGGGCGCTGGCCCCCGTGCTCATCGCCGCGTTCGTCTGCGGCCTGGGATGCGCGGCCCCGTACCCGACAACGCTGCTCAGAGACGGAGAGCGCGCCTACTACGAAGGCCGCACCGGCGACGCCGAACTCATCTGGCTCGAAGCGCTGGCAGATTCTGAAGCCTACGGCGATGACGACCCGCGCCTGGCGCAGAGTCTGCGAATGCTCGCGAACCTCCAGATCCACCAGGGCCGCTACGCCGAAGCACAGCCCAATCTCGAACGCTGGCTCCTCATCGCGGACCGCCGCGGCGAGACGCGAGATTACCGGTACGCCGACGCTCTCGATGCCCTGGCCGGCGTCGAGGTGATGCAGGGCAACCTCGCCCGCGCGGTCACGCTCTACGAACGCTCGGTCGAGGTGCGCGAGAACAGCTCGGGGGCCGGCGGGTCGTCGCTCGCCCAGACACTCGAGAACCTGGGCCGCACCTATGACGCCACCGGTCGGTTGGCCGAAGCCGAGGCGAGTCTCACGCGCGCGGTCGAGATCCGCGAGGCCTCCCTGGTTCGGAACCACCCGAGCCTCAGCGCGAGCCTCCATACGCTGGCCGCCTTCCAGCAAGCGCGGGGCCGCTACGCAGAAGCGTATCCGATCTTCGAGCGCGCCCTCGCCATCGCACGCAGCAGCAGAACCCGCGATGCGCGCTCCCACGCCACGCTGCTCTGGCAGGCGGGGTCCGTGGCGCGGGCCGTCGGCGCAAACGCCGAGGCGCTCGAAAGCCTCGAGAAGGCCCGAAAGCTGCGCACGAAGCTATTGGGGGAACGCGACATCGAGACCGCCGTCGTGGTGAACGAAATCGCTCTCGTACATGCCCAGCAGGGCAAGCTCGACGAGGCGGCCCAACGCCTCGCGTGGGTGCTCGAGATACGCACCGCCGCCTTTGGCCAGGACAGTGCCCCCGTGGCCGCCACGCTCAACAACATCGCCCTCGTCCAACGCTACGCCCAGCGCCACGACGACGCGCGGGAAACCCTCGAAAAAGCCCTGACCCTGCTCGACGGCAGGCGCAACCGTCTGGCTGCGGCCATACACACCAACCTCGGCGTGCTCGACAGGCTGCAGGGCAAGCCGCAACAGAGTGAAGAGCAGCTTCGGCTCGCCCTCGACGTCCAGCAGCAGGTGTTGGAAGGAGACCACCCCGAGATCGGCACGACCCTCCACAGCCTCGCCGAATCGCTCCTGATGCAGGGCGACGCTGAAGAGGCCGCGATTCAGCTGGAGCGCGCCCGGGCCATCAAGGAGCGCGCGTTTGGGCCGGAGCACTACGAGGTCGCGAACACCGGCGCACTGCTCGGTGTGGTTCACGCCGTTCGAAACCACTACGCGCTCGCGGAACGCGACCTCGGACAGGCGATCGCCATCTGGGAAAAAGCGCCCTCCCACGACCCGCTGCCCCTGGCCGTGGCACTCGTCGACCTCGCCCAGGTCCATCGGGCGCAGGGTCGCCCGACCGAAGCCGCAGACCTCTACGAGAGAGCCATTCCGATCTTCGAAGCCCAGCTGGGAGCAAACCATCCCACGACGTTGCGTGTCCGACAAAACGCAGCCGCCGCGCGGGCCGCCCGCAACGGCGGGGGCGACGCCATCCAGCGCCACCAGGCAATGCTCGAAGCGGCCCGCAGGGTATTGCCGCCCGGAGACCCGAAACTCGCTCAGCCGCTCCTCGCTCTCGCCACGGCCCAACTCGAAAGAGGCCGCTGCGAAGACGCCGGACCGAAATTCGCGGAGGTCGTGGCTCTGCTCGAAAAACAAGCGTCGCGCGAGCCGCGCGCCCTCGCCTTTGCAATCGGCCGGCGCGCGGACTGCCTCGTGCACCAGCGGCGCCACGCCGAGGCCGCACCCCTCTACCGGCGGGCCATCGCCCTGCTCGAGGCCGACTCACGGCCGCCGAACCCGCGCGAGTTCAGCAATCTGACGGGAAACCTGGCATCGGTACACGCGCTGCTCGGCCAGTGGGATCTCGCCCTCGCCGCCTACGAGCAGTCCCTCGAATTGCGCGATGCGATGCTCCCGGGCGACGACCCCGAACTCGCGGAGACCCTCGACGGTCTGGCGGTCCTGCTCGTTCGCCAGCGCGACTACGCTCGCGCCGAGCGGCTGCTCCAGCGCGCGATGGGAATCCACGAGTCGGCGGACCGCGTAAACCCGGTGGCATTCGGTCATACCCTGAGCAGCCTCGGCCTCCTCTACGCCAGCCAGAACCACATGGATGCGGCAGAGACCACGCTGCTGCGAGCCCTCGACCTGCTCGAGCCCGCGCTCGGCAGCGCGGATCCGCTGGTCCTTGAAACGCGCCGCGAATACGACCTGGTCGTCCGCGCGCGCCGACTCGGCGCGAAGAAAGTCGAGGGCCTCTAGCGCCGGCTGGCGCCTAAGGGGCAACCATCCGGCGATAGCGCAGACGGGAGGGCCGATCGGCGGCTTCGCCGAGCCGGCGGCGCCGGTCCTTCTCGTAATCCTGGTAGTTGCCCTCGAACCACTCGACGTGGCTGTCGCCTTCGAAGGCCAGGATGTGGGTGGCGATGCGGTCGAGGAACCAGCGGTCATGGGAGATCACGACCGCACAGCCGGAGAAATTCAGCAATGCGTCCTCGAGGGCACGCAGCGTGTCGACGTCGAGGTCATTCGTCGGCTCGTCGAGGAGCAGGACGTTGCCGCCCGCGAGGAGCGTGCGCGCCAGGTGGACGCGGTTGCGCTCGCCGCCCGAGAGCTGTCCGACGAGCTTCTGCTGATCGGCGCCGCGAAAACCGAAGGATCCCACGTAGCTCCGGGCGTTCACTTCGCGTTTGCCGACGCGGATCCGTTCCTCGCCGCCAGTGATGACCTCCCACACCCGGCGCTCCGAATCGAGCGCGTCGCGGCTCTGGTCCACGCATGCCAACACCACCGTGTCGCCCAGGCGCAGACTGCCTCCGTCGGCCTTCTCCTCACCGACGATCATGCGGAACAGCGTGGACTTTCCGGCGCCGTTTCCGCCGATGACACCGACGATTCCACCGCGGGGCAGGCGAAAGTTGAGATCGTCGACGAGCAGGCGATCGCCGAAGCCCTTTCGCAGGCCCTCGGCCTCCACCACGAGCTCCCCTAGGCGGGGCCCCGGCGGCACGGCAATCTCCGCCGTCCCGGCCACGCCCTGCTCCTCTCGCGAAGCGAGCTCTTCGTAGGCTCTCAGACGCGCCTTGCTCTTCGCCTGGCGTGCTCGCGGTGCCATCCGCACCCATTCGAGTTCGTGCTCGAGCGTGCGCTGCCGAGCGGAGGCCTGTTTCTCCTCCACGGCGAGCCGCTTCTGCTTCTGCTCGAGCCACGAGGAGTAGTTGCCCTTCCACGGAATGCCGCGTCCCCGGTCGAGCTCGAGAATCCACTCGGCAGCATTGTCGAGGAAGTAGCGGTCGTGAGTGATCGCAACGACGGTTCCCGGGTACTCCTGGAGGTGGCGCTCGAGCCAGGCCACGGATTCGACGTCCAGGTGGTTGGTCGGCTCGTCGAGCAGCAACAACTCCGGCTTCTGAAGCAGCAGGCGGCACAACGCCACCCGGCGCCGCTCACCTCCGGAAAGCGTCGCCACGTCCTGGTCCCCAGGCGGGACACGCAGCGCCTCCATCGCAACCTCGAGGGTGCGGTCGAGTTCCCAGGCCCCAGAAGCGTCGATCGCGTCCTGAAGCTTCGATTGTTCCTCGAGGAGCGCATTCATTTCGTGGTCTTCGAGCGGTTCGGCGAAGCGTGCGCTCAACTCCTCGAAGCGGCGCAACAACTCGCGAGATTCTCCGACGCCTTCTTCGACGTTTCCGCGCACGTCCTTCGCCGGGTCGAGTTCGGGCTCCTGCGGCAGCCACCCCACCGTCACTCCGGGCGTCGGCCGGGCTTCGCCGACGAATTCCGTGTCGACACCCGCCATGATGCGCAGCAGGCTGCTCTTGCCGGCGCCGTTGCCACCGATCACACCGATCTTCGCCCCGGGGAAGAAAGCCAGGGTGATGTCGTCGAGAATGACCCGGTCGCCCGAAACGACCTTGCGCAGGTCCTGCATCGTGAACACGAACTCGGCCATCGGCGCAGAAACTAGCCGACTCCGCCGGCACGCGCGGACCGGGCGTGAGAATTCCGACTCGGTTCAACGGGTGTCCGAGGCTCGTCGGGTCGCTCGAGATCCTCGCGGAGGTGCTCCACTCCCCAAGAGTTCACGGACCGACATCGCAGAACCGGTTGGACCTCCTGCTAGACTGATGACCCATGAGCATCGACTTTCGGTCCAAGGCGGGCAGCGTCTCGCCGGCGGCGGGTGACCTGCCGCTGTGAGCGCGTTCGGCCGCATCCGGACCTTCTGGGCCGTCCCCACCTACCGCTTCGCGATGTCCTTCCTCATCTACCTGGCAGTCATCGCGATCGCCTTCCCGGTGCTTCGCAACGCGCTGGGAGAACTCATCCACGCATCCGAGGTGGCCACTGCACACATCGTCTACTACTTCATGGCCCTGTTCTCGTCGGAAGTTCGGGTGGGGCCCGAAGCCATCGTCCGCTACGGCGGATTTTCGGTCACGATCATCGAGGAGTGCACCGGGGTATACGAAGCACTGATCCTCAGTGCGGCACTGCTCGCCTACCCCACTCGCTGGCGAAACACGCTCCTTGGCTTCGCGATCGGAATCCCGATGATCTACGTCATGAACGTGGTCCGCATCATCGCGCTAATCATCGTGGGGCGGTACTCAAACCGGTGGTTCGATTTCATGCACGTCTATTTCTGGCAGGTCACGATGATCGCCATGATCGCAACGGTCTGGATGGCCTGGCTGTGGTGGGTAGTGAGGGATGAGACGGATCCTGTACCTGCTGGCTGAGTTCATCCTGTTGACGATTCCGCTCACCTGGGCATGGCTCCGGTGGGGAAGCGATGCCTATACGAGCCTGATCCTTGCGGTGATCGACCCCCTCTACGAAATGTTGGGAGCAACTCACGTGAAGCGGGGCCCCACCGGGCATCGATTCATCAGCTATGTGCCATTCCTCGTGCTGATGGCGATCACACCGCGGATCCCTACCCGGCGCAGGATCTGGGGCACCCTATTCGGCATCCTGGTCATCTTCTGTTCCCACGTGGGAATGCTCTACGTCGCGGACCGGGCCTACACGGAGCACGAGAATGACGGGGCCGCCGTGGCGCAGCTCTTTCCGTTCCTACTCGTGACCGACGGACTGCCCCTGATGCTCTGGTTCGTGCTGGCCCGCGACTTCCTGCGCTCCGCGGTGCCGGGGCTGCGCGAAAAGCCACCGTCCGAGTGACGCGGGGCCGACGCCGCGGGCCGCCCGGTCGTCGCATTCGAGCCGATTCACGCGACATGCCTCGCGAGCCGGGCTGCCGCTGACGGAGCAGCGAATGGCCCCGCTCCCGACCACGACGGTGTCGGAGGCGCTCATCCGCCGGCGACGCGTGCGAGGGCGTTGCGCAGTTCCTCGGTCTCGTGTTCGAGGCCCAGGAAGTGCTCGGCGATGCGACCGCCGTCATCGACGACGAAGGTCGCAACCAGGTGATCGATGGTCCCGTCCTCCTGACGCCGGCTGCCGACACCGAAGCCCTGCAATACGGCGGCGACGGCGTCCGGCTCCCCGGTGAGAAAGCTCCAGTGCTCGAGGTCTGCACCGCGCACCTCGGCGTAGGCGCGCAGGGCTTCCGGCGTATCGCGCACCGGATCCAGGGAGATCGAGACGAAGCGGGTCCGCGAACGCAGCCCGGGCGAGAGTTCGCGCTGGAGCCTCACGTGGCGGCTCGTCAAGATCGGACAGGGCCCCGGACAGCGGGTGAAGACGAAGTCGACGAGGAGAACGCTGCCGCGAAGCCCAACCGAAGAAACCGGCCGGCCCGCCTGGTCGACGAGATCGAAGGACGGTGCAGGGGAGCGCAAGTCCGCCAGCGCTTCGAGTCCCCCCGTCTCCACGGCCCGCTCCGCCTCGTCGCCCACCACGCGCGCCTCGACCACCCGATAGCTCCTGCCATCGAAAGCGATGGTGAAATCGATCACCTGTCCCCGCGAGAGCGCGCTCAGGATCTTCGCGTCGGGCACGTCGAACGACATGGTCATGGCAGACATGAAGCCCGGGATCTCGTCATGTTCGATCAGAACCTGCGCGTATTCGCGGTGCACATCGCGCACGACACCGTGCGCCCGGTGATGCTGAACGCCATCGATGCACGCTGTGAGGAAGAGGAGCGCCGCGAGCGCGCTCCTCGCGAAACTCACGACAGATCCGCCCGGAAACGCTCCTCGACACCCACCACCCCCATCCGAACCGTGCGGTGCAATGCGCGCTCCACGTCGCGGCTTCGAATCACCGACTCGCTCAGCTCGCGCAACGTCCGTTCCCCGAAACGGCGCGCCAGGAATTCGACCATGCCGTAGGACTGGAGATAGGCGAGCGACGCATCTCGGGGACCGAGACCCGCAAAGCTCGACGCACTCAGGGTGGAAAGTGGCAACCAGTTCCCGCTGCGGCTCGCCCGGATGAGCGCGCTGCGCTCGTCGACGCTGAGCTTCCGCTTCGAGAGGGTCCGCGCCTCGAACCACTCGGCGACACCCTCGTTCAGCCAGGCGGGCAACACCAGCGAAGGGGCGACCGCCTGAAAGGCAGCGTGAACGAGTTCGTGATGGAGCACGCGGCCAAGGCCGACCGTCATCTGCGTCGTGCCGCGGATGTGGATCGCACCGTTGAAGAAGCCGGCCGCAGCGAAACGAAACCGCCCGGAAAAGCTCTCGTCGAAGACCACCGGGTCGTAGACCCACACCTCGATGCGCCGCGGCGGGCGCAGGCCGAGGAAGTGATCGAGCTGCTCGTAGGCGACCTCGAGCTCGTTGAGCACCTGCTGCTCGAAGCGACGCGAGCCGCGCAGGCCTCCCACCTCGTCGATGTCTACGTCCTGGAACAGGACGAAGTGAGAAGAGGTTCGTTTCTCGAACCGACCGTCGGCACCCCGCTCCGCCGCCGACACGCCGCCCGCCAGCACCGAGAATGTGGCGACCAGGACCACAGCCCACAGGTTGGCGGCTCTAGCGCGCCCGCCGATCAAGGGCTCCGAGCCATCGCGCTTCACAGCGCTCAGCTTATCAAAACGTGGATCAGAAGCCGGCCATGCCGAAGGTGAAGTACGTGGCCGCACCCTTTGCCGCGAGCTTCAGGAGCTGCACGAGAGCCTCGCTCACCTCGTCGACGGGCACGTCGTTCGGGCAGCGCGCGGCCTGGATGCCCCGAAACAGGCCGACCTGTTCGCCGATGCGCTGCTCCCAGTGGGAATTGCCCAAGTGGTTCGCGCGGGATTGCATGCCGGCGACGTGATCGATCTGACGGCGCAAGCGCGCGCATTCGGCGGGATGCGCGTTGGCCTCCCGCATCGCGAGCTGCTCCCGTGCCTTTTCGGCACTGAGCGTCTGCCCGCTCGCCGCGGGTGCGACGAAGACGAGCATCAGGAGCGACACGACGAGTAGGTTGCGCATGGATCCCCCGGGGCCGCGAGAAGCGGCACCCCCCTCATCGGCATATGGGGAGCGGCGGTGTAGGGCTAGAGGGCGTCCGAGACCGACGCGGCCGTGCGATGGGCGAGCGCCATACCGGTCCACATCGGATTCACCGACGGACATCGGGGAAAGACCCCGGTGTCGGCGATGTAGAGATTTTCAACGTCGTGGCAACGCCCGAACTCATCGACGACCCCGCGGGCCGGATCGCCGTGCATGCGGGTCGTGCAAAAGGCGTGGTTGCCTCCGGTCCCGAAATCCCCGGAGTTGAAGTCCTTGTTGCGCAGCACCTGCGCCGCATCCAGCGAGTGGATCTCTTCCGGGACACCCTGGACACCGGCCATCACGCCACGCGCACCCGCAGCAAAGGCGATCTCGGTGAGCGTGTACAGCGCCCGGCTGAGGATCGAGACTTCGCTCCGGTGGAGCCGCCAGGAGAGCCTCGGGGAATCCCCCCAGCGGCGGGAACGCACCGTCCCCACAGACCGGTTACAGCTTCCGATGGCGTCCCAGACCACGGAACGCGGAAGTCGGGCCAGGCGATTCTTGAGCGCGTGCCCAGAGCCGGGCATGCGGACGGCGAGCACCGCGGGGGGAGCCCAGAGTGTTTCGAGCTTGTAGCCCTCGCGCAGGAACTGGAACGACTGGTAACCCTGGGTCGCACCAAAGCTCGGATCGACCTCGTCGTCGAAGAACGCGGTAATCGCCACTCCCGGGTGAAAGCGCAGGTTTTCGCCCACCTGTCGGGATCGGTTCGCGAGGTCGCCGCTCTTCTGGAGGAGTACCGGCGTCGCCATGCACCCGGCCGCAAGCACCACCGCCCGGGCGCGCACCTCGAAACTCGCGGTGACACGACCCGTGAAGGGCGTGACGAAGCGCCCCCGGACCCCGACGGCGCGCCGACCGGCCACGATCACCTGCTCCACCCGCGCCGAGGTCAGTACCCGAGCGCCGGCACGCAATGCCGCAGGAACATACGTGATGTCCACCGATTGTTTGGCACGTGCTCGGCAACCCGTGAAGCACTCCCCGCTGCCGCGGCAGCCGCGCACGTTGCGCTGAATGGGCTCGCTCGCGTAACCGAGGGCATCGCAGCCTTCGCGGAAGAGCGTGTTGCGGCGTCCGAGCACCGCTTCCGGCGTAGGCGCGATGCCGAGGAACTCTCCCACGGCGTCGTAGTGCGGATCCAGATCGGCGCGCGTCGTGTGGCGAAGTCCGTAGCGCTCGCACCACTCGTCGAGGACGAACTCCGGCGTGCGAACGCAGATGGCAGAGTTCACGACCGAGCCTCCACCGAGACAGATGGCCTGCATGGTGGGCATCACCGTGCCGAGCGTGGTCCGGAGTCCGCTCTCGCGCATGGTGCGCGCCATCGAGATCGCGCTGTCCAGTTCGAAGTCATCGGGCGTGAGGGGGGGACCCTCCTCGAGCAGCACGACGGAGTGCCCCGACTCAGCCAGCTCTTTTGCCGCAACCCCACCGCCCGGACCCGACCCCACCACGACCACGTCCGCTTCCTCGACGCTGTCGCCGCGATAGTCCGCGAATACGCGCAGCGCCCCGCTCACGGACCGGTCTCCGCGTAGCGCGGGTCGATGGGCGCTTCATTGGCGAGTGCCCCCCCCGGCCCGATCACCCGCGGCGCGAGCCCGAGTTCGCGCAACACTGGCGGGTGCGACAGGTAACCCATCGTCACGATCGCCCTCAGACCCTGGAAGACCAGGCGCCGCGGAGCCAGCCGGCTGATGCGCCAGCCTTCGAGCGCCGCCTCGCATTGGTCGAGCCGCAGCGACGAGAAGCGGCGAAAGCCATCGAGCCCCGGGGCGGGAAAGAAGAGCGTGGCGTGCTCGACCAGGAAGAAGAGCAGCCGCACCAGCAGGCGCACGCGCGGCTCGAGCTGCACCAGCCAGCGATCCGTGTGCACGGCAATCCGCGCCTCACCACCAGAGGGAGATACCGCGCCACCCGCCGGAAAGATCGCCGCGGCCGCCGCCCTCACGAAGGCGGCCTCACGGCGAGAAAGGCTCAACAGCGGCGCAACCGGCGGCGCGTGGCCCCAGAAGACCCGCACCAGCACCCAGGTGGAAAGCACCAGGGCAAAGCCTCCGCCGACAGTCTCATTCAGCACGCGCGTAGGATACCGGCGGGAAGGCATCCGGCGATTTCGTCCCCGAGACACCGAAGGGCGCTCGTCGCGCGCCCCGAGGCTCAAAGGTCGGATCCGGCGCCGCGGCGGCCGGCCCTCGCGTTTGCACTCTGCCCGGGAGGAAGCCCCCGGGACCCGGTCGTCGAAACGGACGTCCGGAAGCGCTGGGAGAGTCACGTGGGCCGGGGGCCTCCCGGAGCGGCAGAATGCGCCGCCATCTCCCACTCAAGCTTCGGGAATCACATTCCGATGCAGAGGGCGACGTGGAAGGCTCGCGCCATACGATCCGGATCCTGCTGGCGGCGGTGCTCGCTCTGGCAGTCGGACTCCAGGTGGCCGCGGTTTTCACCACGAACGTCCACTGGGACGAGTTTGCCCTGCTCCACCTCGCGGACCTGACCGCCCATAGCGGAAGGCTCGAGGCCGGCGGCCGCGCGGGTCTGGCGGTGGCGATGCTGATTCCGCTCGTCGAGGGCTGCGAGAGCGAGATCGAGGTGATCCGGCGCGCTCGCCTCCTCTGGGTGGGGCTCACGTTCCTCTGGCTCGCCGGTCTGACGCTATGGCTCGCGCACCTCGCACCGCGGTCGCGCACGCGCTGGCGCGACGCGGGCTTTGGCGTGGCTTTGCTGGCACTGACTCCCGCCTGGCTCGACAGTTCGCTGCAAGTGCGCACGGACCACATCGCGCTGGCCGGCACAGCGTGGGGCGGCGCACTGCTGCTGCTTTCGTTGCAACGGCCCGGTCTGGCGCTGGCCGCCGGCGCATGCTTCGGCCTGGGATTCCTCGGTTCTCAGAAAGCTCTCTATGGAATCGCACTCGCCGGCTTTCTGACCGCGGGCGTCACCCTGCGGGAGGACCGCCTGCGCCCCGCCCGGGAAACCCTGCGCTGCGTCGGTCTCGCGCTGGGCTTCGTCGCCGCAGTCGGACTCTTCCGCCTCTGGGCGGGCGCGAACTTCGACGTTGCCGAAACGTCTCAGGTCCATCGTCCGCTCGACGCGCAATTCGTCGCCCAGGGGCTTTCGCTCTTCGATTTCTACCGCAATACGATCGGCTGGAGCCAATACCGGAGCATGCTCACCGACCTCGTGCCCCACACGCTCTTGGCCGTTGCGCTCATCGCCGCAACACTCCACGCCCTGCGCACGCGGAACACGAACCGCGGCGCGCTGTTTCTCGCCTGCGGCGCACTCACCCTCGGCATTGGCGTGGCCCTCTTCCACGCCGCCGCGTTTCGCTACTTCTGGCTCACGCTCGGAGTCTTTCTCGCAGCAGCATTCGCACTCGGGCTCGAGCCCATCCTGGCGCGCCTGCCGGCACAGGCCCGAGGGACGGCGATCGTCGGATTCGCGGCCCTGCTCGGGATCCCCGCCGCACTGCACGGGGCAGCCCGGCTCTCCGACGGCCAGGCCGTACAGCGCGAGAGCCTGGCGTTCGTTCACCGCAACTTCAGCGCCGAAACCGCGGGCTTCCACCCCGAGAGCGGGTTGTTCTGCCAGGAGGGAGCCCAACCGCTTCCCACGTTCTTTTCGCAGCACATCTACAAGCGCTTCGCCGGCCCACATCGAGCGCACCACACGCACCGCCTGCTCCAAACGTTCCGCGAGACTCCCGTTGCCTTTCTCGTGCAGTCGTTCCGTCTGAACCAGTTTCCGCCGGACGTGCGCCAGTTCTGGCACGAGAACTATCAGCCCTACCAGGCGTCGGTATTCGTGGCCGGGCGCCGGTTTTCCGGCACTCGCGGAGAGAGCGCGAATTTCGAACTGCTCGTGCCGGGCCGATACCGCTGGCTCCCGTCCGGTGGCGCCACGACGCTGGCGATCGAAGAGCGCGTGCTGGCCCCAGGCGAGAGTGTGACGCTCCAGTCCGGTCCGCACACGGCTCGCTTCGTCGAGACGGTTCCCGACGGCCTGCTCGTCCTCGCACTGAACGATCCACCGGGTGAAGCGCCCGTCGCCTTCTACCGGCAGCCGTGATGGGGAGAGCCGTGAGAGTCGCCCTCCTGACCCCGATCCTGGCGCCCTACCGCGTGCCGGCCTTCCGCGCCCTGGCATCGACCCCAGATTGGGACCTCCGGGTCTTCGTCAACGCGGAAAGCGAATTCGACCGCTCGTGGAATGTGGACGCCCAGGATCTCGACGTCGAATTCCTTCCCACCCTGTCGATCCCGCGCCGGGACCGAACGCTCCACCTGGCGGCACCCTGGAGCCTCGGGCGCGCGCTCGATCGCTTCGGTCCGGATGTGGTCGTCAGCGCTGAATTGGGAAGCCGCAGCCTCGGAGCGCTCCTCCACTGCCGACGGCGGCGGGTTCCCCTCGTCCTGTGGGCGCTGCCCACGCGGGCACACATCGACGGCGCCGATGCGCTGCGCCGGGCCGTGGGCCCCTTTCTCCTGAAGCGCGCCGCCACCATCGCCGTTCCGGGCAGCGAGGCGCGCCGCGCCCTCCACCAATGGGGGGTCGAAGACGCGCGCATCTTTACCGCACCCAACTGTCACGACACGGAAGGCTTCGACAAAGCGCTCGCCGCCGTGGACCGCGACGCGTCGCTGCACGCCCTTCGGGCGGGCCTCGGTACGCGCGAACGCATTGCCCTGGTCGCGGGGAGACTCTTTCCGGTGAAGGGAACGGCCGAGCTGCTCGCCGCTTGGGACTTGCTGCCGCCGAACCTTCGAGCGGACTGGACGCTGCTTTTCGTCGGAGACGGCCCTCTCGGCGAACGCGTCGTGCAGGCCGCGCGCGCACACCCGTCGGGTGAAATCGTACGACTGCCCGCCGTACAGCCCGTCGATCTCGTGGAGTTCTACGCCGCAGCGGACCTGCTCGTCTTCCCCAGCCTCGGAGATGTCTGGGGCCTCGCGGTCAACGAAGCCATGGCCTGTGAGCGCCCCGTCCTCTGTTCGACGCGGGCCGGCTGCGCAGAGGATCTCGTCTTTCCGGGGGACACGGGCTGGCTGGCCGACCCGGCCGATCCCGAAGCCTTCGCGCTCGGCCTGGAACAGGCGCTCACCTGCAAAACGCGCGAGACCCGGGGCCGACGCGCGAGAGAGTGCGCCGCGAGCTTCACGCCCGATGCAATGGCGGAAGGCTTTCGCCAGGCGATTCGAGCGGCGCTCCGCCGCGAGGAATAACCGGCGGCTCTTTCCGCGCGCGTCGCGAGTTCCCTCCACTGCGGCGGCATTCCATCGGCCACGGGAGCTGGACACCCGGAGACGTTGAAGCGACGCCTCAGGGGAGCCATGCTTCCCGAAGACCCAACCTGGGGCTCCATGAATTCCGACCCGCATCCCGCCGCTTCGAACGAACGGATTCCGCGCGTCGTGCTGATTCTGCTGCTCCTGGCATTCGCCTGGGTGTTCTTCGCCAGCGCCTGGCTGGCCGACGACGCCTGGATCACGCTGCGCACGGTCGACCAGTTCCTCGCGGGCAACGGGCTGCGCTTCAACGCCTCCGAGCGCGTGCAGGCCTTCACCCACCCGCTCTGGGCCCTGCTCCTGGTCGCCGCCGGCGGTGTAACCGGCGAGTTCTACGTCACGACGCTCGTCCTTTCCGGTCTCTGCACGGCAGGGGCCCTGGCGCTTCTCGTGCTGACGATCGCACGCAGCGCCGCCGGCGCCGTGCTGGGCGTCGCGGTGCTGCTCGGATCGAAGGCCTTCGTCGACTACTCGAGTTCGGGTCTCGAAAACCCGCTCGTCCACCTGCTTCTCGCCGGCTTCCTGGCGCTCTGGCTGGCCCAGGACGGAAGACGCCTGCTCGCGCTGACGCTCGTTGCCGGCGCGATCGCCACCGCGCGTCCGGACGCCGTGCTTCTGGTGGCACCCGCGCTGGCCATCGCCGCGATTCGGCGGGGGCGCGACGCTCTGCGACCGCTCGCGGTCGGCCTCGTGCCCCTGGCGGCGTGGACCCTCTTCTCGCTCGCCTACTACGGCTTTCCCTTCCCGAATACGGCCTACGCAAAACTCGGCAGCGGCGCCCCGGCCGCCAGCCTGGTCTCACAGGGCCTCGCCTATCTCTGGGACGGGGTAACGCGCGACCCGGTGACCGGCCTCGCCCTCGTGTTCGGCTGCGCCGTACCGGCGGCCCTGGGCGTTCGCGGCGCGGGAGCCGTGGTCGCCGGCGTTTCGCTGAGTCTTGCCTACGTGGTTTGGATCGGGGGCGACTTCATGACCGGGCGATTCCTGGCCGCGCCGGTGTTCTGCACCGCTGCGTTGCTCACGCGACTTCCCGCTGAGCACCCGCGTACCCTCACCGCCGTTGCCGTCGCGGTGCTCGGGATTTCCTTCTTCGGTTCACAACCCCCACTCACCACCGGACGGGACTACGGCGTCGGCTGGCCAGCAGAGACCGGCAACCGCGGCATCGTCGACGAACGCGCCGGCTACTACCCGTTTACCGGGTGGTGGCGCGTGCTGTCCGTCGAAACGAACCCCGAGCAACACCCCTGGGCCCGGCAGGGCACCACCGACCGGGAGCACCCGACGCCGGTGAAGGTCGCCGGACCGGTGGGCCTCTACGGCTTCTACCTCGGCCCCGACAAGCACCTCGTCGACGCCTTCGGGCTGGTCGACCCGCTGCTCGCGCGCCTGCCGATCGAGCCCGATACGGAGTGGCGCATCGGCCACTTCCCGCGCCGGCTTCCCCATGGCTACTACGAGACCCTGGTTACCGGCCGAAACCAGATCGCGGATCCCGAACTGGCGGCACTGTGGGCCGACCTGGCCCTGGTGACCCGCGGTCCGCTCTTTTCGCAGGCACGCTGGGGCGCGATCGTGCGCCGGAACCTGGGTCTCGCACCTCAGCCCGTCGACAACACGTTGCGGTAGACCGAGAGAAGCCGCTCCACGCGACTCTCCGCTGCGAATCGCTCCTCGAAGACTTCACGGGCCTCGGCACCGAGTGCCTCGCAGCGCCCGCGGTCGGCCGCCAGTGCCACGCAGGTCCGGGCAAGAGAGTCGGCATCACCGGCGTCGAAGAGAAGACCCCCGCGCCCCCCGTCCACCAGCTCCGACAACGCCGTCGCCCGTGGCACGACGATCGCGCGCCCCGCGGCCAGGGCCTCAGCCGGCGCGAGGCCAAACGTCTCGTAGCAGAGCGAGGGCGCCACCAGGAACGCAGCGCGCGCGAGCTCGGCACGCACACCTTCTCTGTCGAGGGCGCCGGTAAATCGTACATTGGGAAGCAACTTGGCACGTTCTCGCAGCGCGGCAGCCTGCGGACCGTCGCCCACCAAAGTGAGCGGAAACTCCGGGACCGACTTCCAGGCGTCCAGGAGCAACGCCCCGCCCTTTTCGGGCGAGAGTCGGCCAGCGAAGACAGCGCCCCGCCCCGGCGCACCCGTCACCCCCGGATCCTCGACTGGATTCGGCACGACGCGGATGCGTTCCGCCGGAATCCCGCTCCCCGCGAGCTTCCGAGCCGCAAAGGCGCTCGGCGCCACGAAACGCGCCACACGTCCCCAGGTTCCGCGCCGTCGGTGGGTCCTCGTCGCGTCGGCCCAGACCGCCGTCGCGAGCCGGGATCCACGCCAGCACCCGTGGCGCACCGCGTTCCAGGGCCCCGCGGTCACGCATTCTTCACAGTTGCGCCCCTCGCGCCAGAAGTCCCCGCGCGCGCAGGCGAGGCGGTAGTTGTGAAGCGTCTGCACGCCCGGGACACCCCGGTCGAAGAGAACCTGGTGAACGACGGGCGTGAGCAGGGGAAAGAAATTGTGAACGTGACCGACATCCACGGGATTCTCGGCCAAAAACTCGTCCACCCGCGCCATGATGTCGGAACCACCGCGGGCTGTGAGAGCCGCACGAACTGCCCCGGCGCGCCCGAGGGAAGCGCTATCCACCACGAAGGCCCGCACGTTGCAGCCGGCCTTGCGCAGCTGCTCGACTTCGGAATCGAAGGCGGCGTCTTCGCCCCCGCGATTTGCGTAACGGTTATGGAAGAGCGCAACGCGCATCAGGCGTATTCCTGAAAATCGAAGCCCAGAAGCGCCCACAGGTGCCCGGCCTGGGTGCAACCTCGCAACCACACGCGCGCCGCAGCGGCGCGCCCGGCCAGCGCCGCGAGCGGCAGGCCGAGTATCACCAATGAGAGCGCGGCGAGAGCTCGGGGCACACCGCGCCGCGCCGCCGTCCAGGTCCCGAGCCGGCGTTGTTCCAACAGCGTCGTCACGAAGCCGCCGCGGAAGGCGCGCCGCATGAGCCAACCGAGCCGGTGACGCCCCGGCGGAATCAGCTCCTGCACTCGCGCCGTGTCACACCAACAGAACTGAGCACCGGCGCTCCACATGCGGGCAAAGAGCTCGGTATCACTCCCCCCGCGCAGGCCGAAGTGGGGATCGAAGCGGCGATCGTCGAACAGGTCAGCGCGTACCAAAGCGTTGTTTGTCGCAAACTCGCCGGGCCCGACGGACGCTCGATCGGCGAGACGAGGACCGGAGAAGAACCGGTCGACGTCGAGCCAGGGCGTAACGACCTCCTCGACCCGGCGTTGCACGGGACCGAAGAATCCGTCACAAGCCACCGCATCGACCGCGGACCAGTAGGCCTCGATCCAACCGGGATCGACCACTTCGTCGTCGTCGACGAAGGCGATCCATCGCCCTCTCGCCTCTTCCACCGCCCGGTTGCGCGCATGGGCAATGTTGCGACGCGGCTCCGCGAAACACCGCATCGCAAACGGCGCCGCAAAGCCAGCGAGAAAGGCAGCGGCCGAACCCGCCGGGTCGTTGTCGACCACGATCAACTCGACACGAATTCCTTTGGGCAACCGCATCCGGGCGAGGCTCGTCAACAGCCGCGACAGACCTTCCGGGCGGCGACAGGTCGCAACGCAGATCGAGACGTCGGCGGCCACGACCTAGAACGCGCCTCGGCGCGTCAACACCGCACCCACGGTGCGCACCAGGATCGAGAGGTCGAGCGTCACCGAACGGTTGCGGATGTAGTAGAAGTCGTACTGCAGGTTCTCGTGCATCGGCAGGTCCTTTCGCCCCAGGATCTGCCAGAGCCCGGTGATTCCGGGTTTCACGGAGAGCCGGCGCCGCTCCCACTCGCCATAGCCGTCGACGATGAAGGGCATTTCGGGCCGCGGACCCACCAACGACATGTCCCCCCGGAGCACGTTCACCAGTTGGGGAAGCTCATCGAGACTCGTCCTCCGCAACCAACGCCCCGTTGCCGTGACGCGGGGATCCTCGGCACCACGCGGCGCTTCGGCATAGCGATCCACGTCATGTCTCATACTGCGCAACTTCAACATCTCGAAGGGAGTGCCATTTTTCCCGACGCGCCGCTGGAGCAGGAAGGCCGGACCGGGACTGGTGCACCGCACGCGCCACGCGCACCAGGCCAGCAATGGCGCGGCCAGAAGCAGTGCGGCACACGCACCGACCAGGTCGAAGGCGCGCTTCGCGGGCTCGTAGAACGGGTGAGCACGCTGGCGCCCCAGACGAACCACCGGCAGGTCGTCGACCAGATCGAGGGGCGAGCCCGCCGTCAGCACCTCGAACAGATTCGTAACCACGCGGAAATTCACGCCCAGGTCCTCGCACTCGAGAACGAGCGAGAGCATCCGCGTGTGACCGATCCCCGGGTCCGCGACGAACACCTCGCGGGCACCGGACTTCTCGACTATGCGCCGCAGATCCTCGACGTCACCGAGAACTGGATGCCCCGCCACGTCCTTTTCCCCGTCGAATCGCTCGTCGAGAAAACCCACCACGCGATAACCGATCTCCGGGTGGTCCTGGAGCTTCTGGAGCAATCGAATCGCGGTGACGCCGGTACCCACGATCAGTGCGGGCACGTCGTGCGCGCCCGAGATCCGCAAGCGGCGTTCCAGGCGGTGGAAGAAGATCCGACTCGCGCCCTGGAGTCCGAAGTTTAGACAGACGCTCGCGAGCACCACGAAGCGCCCGAAGTAGAACTCGCGGAAGAAGAAGCCGACCGCACTCACCACCAGCAGCCCGAGCGCCGCACTCTGGAACACACTCTGCAATTCGTCGACCAGCGTCTTCATCCGCTGGCTGCGATAGATCCCGAAGAGCCAGCTCGTCAGGATCCAAGGCAACACGATCAGCGGCAGCACACCGACGTAGATCTCGAGTTCGTTGATCGGCCCAAGGGTCGGAACGAGCGCGCACCGCAGGCCGTAGGCGCCGAGCCAGCCGAGCGCGACCAGGATGCAATCGGTCGCGATGTGCAGACGACGCAACGTGAGAGAGTCGGGGCCGGACATGGGGCGCCCTTGCTTGCTTCAGGCACCGTGAACCCGGCGGTATTCTTCGTAGCGGTAGCCAGCCAGTCCGGCGAACCGACCGGTGCCGAACGAAACGAGTTGGAGCCCCCGCGTCGCAGCGGGACGGCCGCCCCAGAAGAAACGGAGCTGCATCGCGGCGCCCCGAAACAGGCACCGGCAGGCGTGAAAGGCCGTGCGCCAACGCTTCGGAGCAGGTTCCACGCATTGACGATCGATGAAGGCGCTGCCGGTTCCAATGCGGAAGGCGCGCTGAAGCAGCCACGGCAACCTCACGCGACTGCTCGGAATGAACTCCTGAACCGGCGCGTCGTCGGCCCATACGATGCGATACCCGCGAAGTGAGAACCGCTGGAAGAGTTCCGCGTCGTCGGAACCCGTGAGACCGAGGCGTTCGTCGAAGAGCCGGTCGAGGCTGGCGAGCGCGCGGGTCGAAACCAGCACGTTGTGCGTGTACGCCGTTTTGAGCTGTT
>PBYF01000080.1 GCA_002729515.1 Deltaproteobacteria bacterium | reverse complement strand
GAGAATCGCGTAGGCCATTCCGCGATTTCATTGCTGGGGCGGCAGTTGGCACCGAGAATCGCGTAGGCCATTCCGCGATTTCATTGCTGGGTGCGCGCGGGCAGGGTAGCCCGTGATAGCCTGGGTGCCGACGAGCGTTACCCCGGAGGACCCCGCATGAAGCTCGGAGCCATCTTCCCCACTCCCGAGATCGGGAACGACCCGTTGGCCGTTCGCGATTGGGCGCAGGCCGCCGAAGACCTCGGGTTCGACCACATCATCGCCTACGACCACGTGCTCGGTGCGGTTCACGAGGGGCGGGACCCGGCGCTGATGGGCCCCTACACCGAGCGCGATCCGTTCCACGAGCCGTTCGTTCTCTTCGGGTACCTGGCGGGCCAGACTTCGCGCGTCGAACTGATCACGGGCGTGCTCATTCTCACCCAGCGCCAGACCGCGCTCGTCGCCAAGCAGGCAGCGGAGGTAGACGTCCTCTCCAGCGGGCGCATGCTGCTCGGGGTCGGCACCGGCTGGAACTGGGTCGAGTACGACGCCCTCGGTGTTCCGTACGGCGACCGCGGCAAGCGCCTCGACGAGCAGGTGGACCTGCTGCGCCAGCTCTGGCGAGAGCCCGTGGTCGATTTCCGAGGCACCTATCACCGGATCGATCGCGCGGGAATCCTGCCCCAGCCCACGCGCTGCATTCCAATCTGGTTTGGTGGCTTTTCCGAGGTGGCGCTGCGGCGGGCCGCCCGGATCGGCGACGGATTCCTGTTCGGGTCGACGCCCAAGCGGATGCAGACGCTCCACACGTCGCTTCGAGGGCACCTCGAACGGGAGGGCCGCAAGCCCGCGGAGTTTCCCTGTGACGCAGTGGTCGACTTCAGCCAGGGTCCGGACGAGTGGCGCGAGGAGTTCGAGCTCTGGCAGGGTCTCGGGGGCACGAGCCTCAGTCTGCGCGCCATGGACACGGCGGTGGAGGCCGTGGGCCACCAGCGGGTCGGCTACGAGGGACTCCGCTCCTACATCGACGCTCTCGAGCAGTTTCGGGACACCGTTCGCTGACGTCGGGCCGCGGTGACCGCGTGTCGCAGCGCGGTCCCGCTCAGAGCCCGCATATGCCCAGGGCAGCGGCTCGCGTCAATTCATCCGCCAGGGTTCCAACCGAGATGGCAAAAAAAGTCGAGTTGTTCCAGCGGAGGAATGTCTCGTAGTTGCGGTAGACGAGGAAGGCCGGCCCGGGACCTCGCAGGGGCTGTACGATGCGCCCGCGAATGGCCGCGACGGGAAGCGCGCTGCCGTCGGACCTTCGGACCCCGAGGCCTTCCCACGTCGCGATCGGTTTCCGCCGCTTCAGGGTCGCCCGGTCGCGCTCGAGTTCGGGCGGCAGGCTCACGCGGCGCCCCCACGATTCGCCGCTGCGCCAGCCCGAGCGCTTCATGTAGTTGGCGGCGCTCGCCAGTGCGTCGGGCAGGCTCGTCCACAGGTCCTTGCGCCCATCGCCGTCCTGGTCGACAGCGAATTCGAGGAACGTGGTCGGCATGAACTGGACGAGGCCGACCGCCCCGGCCCACGAGCCGGTGAAGCCCTCGGCCGACCGGTGCCCCTCGTCGATGATTTGCAGGGCGGCGAAGATCTGTTCCCGGAACATTTCGCCTCGCCGCGGGTCGTAGGCGAGCGTGGCCAGGGATGCCAGCACCGGGTGTTCGCCCATATAGTCCCCGAAGTTTGTTTCTAGCCCCCAGAGCGCGACCAGGTAGCGTGCGGGCACTCCGTAGGTTGCCGTGATCTCTCGCAGCAGCACTGCATGTTCCTTCAGCATTCGCCGGCCCCGGGCGATGCGGGTCGGTGTGAGGCGCCGTTCGAGGTATTTGCAGAAATTGCTCGGTTTCTTCGGCTGGTCCCGGTCGTGATCGATGATTTCCGGGATGGGCTCGATGTCGTGCAGTGCACTGTGAACAGTGGTCTGTGAAATACCGCGATCGATCGCTTCCGCTTCGAGTTCCGCGAGCCACTGGGAGAAGCCGTCTACGGCTCCCGCGGGCGCGGTCAGGATGGGAAGTGCCAGGAGAGCGAACTGGAGTGCGCGGCGAAGTTCGGTGAACCGGTCTTGCACCGCGAACCTCCGGTCGATTGGCGGCACCTATTCTAGCGGTCGAAATCCGTTTCCGGCCCACCGTTTTCCCGGTGCTCGTGTCCGCGGCGGAAGCCCGCGTGCCGGTTGCGCCGGATTTCGGCGAGCGCGTCGATCTGGTCGCTGGTCAGCACGGCGCGAACGGCGAACCATGTCTGCAGCCGCTGCTTGTGAGCCTCCACGTGCAGAGCGCCGATGACTTCGGTCTGGGACAGGATCACGTCGAGGTCCGGGGGGTCGGCCTCCATGCGCATGCGCATCTCCTCGTGGGCGGCCCGGATCTCCTCGCGGAGGGGTTCTTTCTCGGCCATCGCCGCATCGAGAATGGCGTCGATCTGCTCCCAGGTGCTGGCGTCGAGGTCCAGTTGCTCGAGCGCGCGCTCGAGGTGCAGGCCCGGTACGCCGTGAAATCCGCCCGGCCGCGCAAGGGCGCCGAGGGGAAGGAGGATTGCGAGGCCGAGGAAGAGGGCAAAACAGCGCTTCATGGGGATCTCCTTGATCGTGGGGTGCGCGGGGTTAAACCCGGCGGGCGCCCGAGGGTTGCGTCCGCGCTGGGATCAGCCCGGGGTCCGGCGTGCAATCTCTCGTGATAGAAGGAAAATCCGGTCCTGGCCCCAGGTGGAGAAATCCGGGCTGCCCACGGGGCCGCGCAGCCGGAAGCTCGGAACGCCCCAGAGCCCGAGGGCATAGAGGGTCTGCTGGTTTTCCCCGATTTCCCCGCGCCAGTCTTCGCTGTCGAGCACGCCCCGCGCCTGTTCGAAGCCGAGGCCGGCACCCTCGACGATTTTTCGGATCCCCGTGTCGCTGCCCGTGTCGATGCCCTCGGCGAATGCGCCGCGGGCGAAGCCCAGAAGCAACTCGGCGGCCCGGCCCTGTTCGCGTGCCCACGGGAAGAGCGAATAGGCGCGCTCGACCGGCCGCCCGACCGGGTCGACGACCCGTCCGAAGGGAAGTCCGACCCGCTGTGCCTCCCGCGCGGTGTCTTCAAAGATGTAGAGGCCCTTTTGCATCGGGACGGAAAGCCCTCGCATGACCATGGGGAGCACGGGCCGCAACACCAGTTTCACGCCGGTCTGTTCGGCCAGTGCAAACACCCGCGGCATCGAGATGTAGGTGTACGGGCTGCGCAGCGAGGGAAAGTATTCGAGCGTCAGCTCTCGAGCACCGCGCGCCTCGCAGGCTTCGGAAGGCGGCGCGAACGTTGCGGTTCCGGGCGTGCGGCACGCGCCGAGCGCGGCGAGACGCTTCTCCAGATGCCCCAGGCGGTCGATGCCCCAGTACCACTCGCCGCCGTAGTGAAACGTGGCGCCGAGGTAGTGGCCGAGCGCCTTGCGCCGCTCGCTTCCCTCCGCCAACCGCTCTGCGGTTGCCTCGGGCGTGGCGAGTCCCGCTGGGTCTTCCCGGCCCGACCAGAGCGCTTCGCCCAGGCGCGGCGCCAGTTCGGCGAATGGGCCGCCGGCGAGCGCCGCAGCCAACGCGCGCTCGGTCCGTCGGACCGCGGCGTTCTGGGGCTGCCGGCCCGGGTCTTGGAACGAAATCTCGAAGTGCGGGGCCACCGCAGCGGCATCCCGCCGTGCGTATGCGGTGAGCATCTCGCGCTCGGGTGTGGCGGCGTCGGTGGGTTGTGCAACCAGGTGCGGGACGAGCTCGATTTCATAGCGGTCGGTCAGGCGAGAAAGGGCCTGCGCCGCCAGGTGGCTGTAGGGGTCGTCGACCTGGTGGAAGTACTCGACGCGGTGGGGGGCTTTCGCGAGGCGCCGCCACAGTTCGGCGGTGCCGCGCCGCAGGCGCATCCGGTTTTGGCCCACCGCGGTGCGCAGCAGCATCGATCGGGCGCGTCGACTGAACTCCACCGCCTTCAGTCGGAAAGGGCGAGCCAGCGCAGACAGCCGGTGGACTCGAGAATCCCGTCGAGCTGCGCGTTGCCGCGCACCTCCGCGTACTTCGCACGCAATGCCGCGAGCGAGCGAGCGTGGTACTTCTGTGGCTTCTGTGTCCACGTCTTGCCGTCGAGTTCGACGCTGAATTCTTCGAGACCCTCGGCGATGGCGCGCGCGTTGGCGTCGGACCAGGGCAGGAAGAGTGTCCCCACCTGGCGTTCCAGGAAGGGGGTCAACGTCGCTTCGAGCGTGTTCCAGGTCTCGAATTCGCCCAGCGCTTCCGGCGCGAGCATGCGCTCGACCCATGCGAGCGCGTGGGGAGCACCTTGCTCGAGCATGGCGCCGCACGTCGGATCGGTCCACGCGTTGTAGACCTGGCCCCACAGACCGAAGTCGCCAAACGCCGGTCTTTCCCCGAAGAGATACGAGCGACCGGCCAGGTGGGCGTTGAGCTGTGCCAGGCCTTCCTTCCACGACGCTTCGATCTGTGGTGCCGTCTGCTCGTTGGAGCCGACGAACCAGGTCCGCCCCACCATGCGCGCCACGATGCCGTTGGCGACCGCCGCACGTTCTTCGTCGGAGCCGTCCGGCGCCATCAGTGCCGCGATGCGCCGGCCGGCCGAATGCTGGTCCACCTCGCGCGCCCACCGGTAGTGGAACATCCACTTGTTGCCCCACTCGTCGCCGAACTCTTCGATCAGCGCGGAGAGGAAGGCCAGGGTCGGGTCCTTCGGGTGGATCGAAGGCTCCGGGTGCATGGCCTCCATGCGCTCGACAATCGGAGTCGAGTCCTGAATCGCCTGCTGCTCGGGTGTGATCACGAGCGGAATCAGCGGCAGCTTTGCGTGTTTCTGGAACTCCGGCATCGCGTTCGCGTCGCGCGGGACCCACTCGTGCGGGATCTTCTTGTAGCGGAAGTAGGAACGGACCTTCACCGAGTAAGGCGAGACTTCGGCGCCGAGGATGCGGTGGCCGTCGGGCATTTCGCTCCTTCCATGGGCGCGGCTCCGCCGCGCATGGCACCCATCTTACGCGTGTCTCGTCATTTCTGGCAAAACGAGTCGGCGGTCCGTGCGTCCGCTGTGCCGTGGGCTTCGAGGTCGAGGGGATCGGTCAAGCGGCAGTGGACTGGCGTATCCGTCCGTCCGGTCGTTTCTCCGGAGGCACGCGGGTGCGGTACTGGTCGCGGCGGCACGGGTGCTAATATCGCGTGATGCCTCGCACTTCCTACGAACGCCTGAGTTCCGACGCGGCTGCGCTGATAGCGGACGAGAGCTCGCGTCGCTTCGGACACCTGGGCACGCTGCTCATCTTCGACGCCGGGCCGCTCGCGTGGTCTCACGGCGCGGTAGATTTTTCTGCCGTCCGCGCGGCCATCGATGCATCGCTCGCGGGGGTGCCTCACTACCGCCGCAAGCTGAGCTGGATTCCGCTCGAGCGATATCCGGTCTGGGTCGACGATGACGAGTTTCGACTCGACTACCACGTACGTCACACGAGTCTGCCGCAGCCCGGCAGCTTTCAGCAGCTGCGCAAGGTGGCGGCTCGTATCCAGTCGCAGCGACTCGACCGGTCACGTCCACTGTGGGAGTACTGGGTCGTGGAGGGTCTCGAGGGTGACCGTTTTGCGATTCTCACGAAAACGCACCTGGCCCTGATCCAGGATGCGGGCACCGACGCTCTTCAGGCGCTGCTGAAGCCCGACCCGAATGCGCCGGTCGAGGACACGCCGCCGCACCGGCCGCAGCCTGCGCCGGCAGCTGCAGAACTCTTTTACGAAGAGGTGGTGCGCAAGGCGCGGCTCCTGCGCCGGACCTGGGGATGGATGCGCGAGGCGGTGGCTACGGATCCGTGGACCCGCACTCTGCGGGGGCAGCTGGACCGCGCGGCTCAGCTGCTCGGCTACACCGTGGCGGAGCGCCACGAGCTGCCCCTCCGAGGGCCGGTCGGGCCCCACCGCGCGGTCGACTACCTGGTGCTCCCACTCCCGGTGGTGGAGGCGGTGCGCGGGGCCCTGGGCGGGACGACGCTGGACGTGATCCTCGCGACGCTGGCAGGTGCCGTGGGGCGCTACCTGGCGCTTCACTACGTGAATCCCACGACTCTCGACCTGCGCGTTTCGCTCCCCGTGGCTCTCGAGGCCGAAGGCGGTGGCCAGAGCGTGGGAGAGTGGACTTTCGAGCTTCCGGTCTGGGAGGCGGATCCGGCCCGTTGCTTCGCCCGGGTCAAGCGCGCCCGTCTCGAGGCCCAGTCGGCCCAGTCGGCGCTCCGCTCCGCGGATATCGGCAGCGTGGAAACACTGCCGACCTCGACGCTTCCGGCTGCGGCGGCGCGGGTGCTCGGCTCACCGGCGGAAACCACCCTGCGGCTCGCGACCTTCCCGGCACCGCGAGAGCGGCTCTACATGCGCGGTGCTCGACTCGCCGCCTGCTTCGCGAACCTGCCGCTTTCGGGGCAGGCGGGCATGGGTGTCGGCGTATTCAGCTACGACGGTGCACTGCACTGGGGAATCAACGCGGACTACGATCGCATGCCCGACCTGTCGCGCTTCACCGAGGCGCTGCGCCAGTCGTTCCGCGCTCTCGAGCGGCTTGCTTCCGAGCGCCCCCTGAGTCTCGTCCGCGCTTCCTGAGCCTTTCGACGTGGCGGGAGAGGAGCCCGGCTGCGGTTGGGCTCATGCCGCTGGAGCAAGGCCTGCGGAGCGGAGGCAATTCGAAAGAAATTCCCGAATGCTCCCGTTCATGATCCCGAGCACGTGGCCTCCGGAGAACCAGTGGATCTCGGGCTCCTCCCAGTGTCGCCAGAGAGCCCGGGGCTGGTCGGGATGCACGATCCGGTCCGCGATGCCCGCGTAGATGAAGCGGCGCTCCTTGGGTAGGCGGGGCGAGAGCGCCAGGGGGGAGACTACGTGGCTCACCGTGCGCACCACACTCCAGTTTACGCGCAGCTCGTCGCCGTATCGCCGCATGATCCACGGCTCGTTGTCGCGTGCGAGGTTCGGAAAGTCGACGCACGGGATCCCGGCGATCGCACAGCTCAGGCCCTCCTCGAGTCCGGCTACGAGCGCGGCCACGTAGCCGCCCAGGGAGATGCCGTAGAGGCCCACGTCTTTACCGCCGCGGGCCCGCGCCCAGGAGACGACACGCCGCACGTCCCAGGCCGCCTGCGCGAATAGGAAGACCATCTTCATGTAGTCCGGCTCCAGGACCTCGCCGCCGCTGAAACGCCTCTGTCCCCGGGGTCCGTGGAGCGGAAGCACCGGGAACACGAGGTTCAGCCCAAGTGTTTCGTGGAGGTGGGCGACCCGGAAGCCCGCGAAGTTGACGAGGGGCGATCCCATGCCGAAGCCGTGAACACAGACGAGCCAGGGCCGCGGCTCCGCGTGTTCGAGGACATAGGCGTGGACCGTGGCGTTGCTGGGGTGGTCGAGCCACCTCTCCCGCCCCGGCTCTTCCCCGTGCGGCTCGTAGCCGCTCTCGAAGACGAGCCGTCCGAAGCGTCGTCGCCGCGGACCGTCCCATGTCACGTCGTCGGCGAGTGCTGCAGATTCGAGCGGAGGCGGCTCCCGGTGGTATGACTGCGGGTCGGCGAGCCAGCCCCGCGATTCGTATAGGGCGCGGGCACTCGCCGCCTCGCCCAGCATGCGTCGCAGCTGGTCGGGAAGCGGCACGCCCGTCATGGCGCTCGTCGAGATCGTGAAGGTCCGGTCTAGGAGCGCCTCACCGAGAAGACCGAGGCTCGGCTCCAGGGACGGCACGTCCGGATACCGGGGTTGGCCTCGGATGGCTTCCCAGGTTTCCCCCAGCAGCGAGTCGAGTTGCTGGAGCGGAACCGCTAGGAGCTGACCGACCGGCATGCATCGACGAGGGTTGCGGGGATTTTCCTTTGGGTCAACCCCGCGCTCGCCTGCGCCCGGGTCACGAGTCGCGTCAGCGCGGCTCGATGACGACCTTGCCCGCAACCTTCGGATCGCGCGCCACGCCGAGCGCTTCGTCGAATCGCTCGAGCGGGAAGCGGTGCGTGACCATCGGGCTCACATCGGTCTCGCGGAGCACGTCGAGCGATTGCGTGTAGTCGTCCGGGTACTCGATGGCACCGGTGATCTGGAGCTCTTTCATCATGACCAGCATGAAGTTTACGGGCACTTCCTGCCGGTGCAGAGCGACCACCGAGAGCCGTGCTCCCGGCCGGGCGTTCGCGATGATGTCGGGGATCACCGGCGCACCGGACGCCTCGATCCAGGCGTCGCTTCCGACGACCGGAATGCCGTAGAACACCTCTCGCCCGTGCAGCTTTTCGAGGTGCTGCCAGACATCGATCTCACCGGCGTTCAGGGTCTCTCGCGCACCGAGTTCGCGGGCGAGTCCGAGCCGGTGGTCGGAGAGGTCGATCGAGACCACGTCGTTGAAGCCGCGGTGGCGCAATGTCGCCACGGCGGCGAGGCCGATCGGTCCCGCACCAAAGACGACGATCTTTTCGCCGGGCTGCGCGCCGGTCTTGTCGACGGCATTCATTCCCACACCGAGCGGCTCTGCGAGTGCACCGATCTCGAACGGCATGGAGTCCGGAATCTCGAAGAGGCTCTTTCCGTCGGCAGCGTTGCGCACGAGGAGCCGCTGCGCGAAGCCACCCTCCGTTCCGCCGTTGCCGATGTTGACGCCCCCGCCCAGCGGGTTGACGGTGACGCGTGCGCCCGGGGCGAATCCCTCGACTTCTTCGCCGACCGCCTCCACCACGCCTGCCAGCTCGTGGCCGAGGGGCATCGGTTGACCCGTGGGGCCCGCCAGTCCGCCGAGCTTGATGTAGCCGAGGTCGCTGCCGCAGATGCCGCAGGCTGCGACGCCCACCACGGCGTCGCGGGGCCCGGGAGTGGGGTCGTCGACCTCGACCAGACGGACGTCTTCGGGGCCGTGTAGCTCGATGCGTTTCATGGAGAGTCCCCGGTGCGCGCGCAGGATACCATCCCGTGCGCGTCGTGACGGTGCGTATGCTTCAGCTTCCGGCCGCCTCTTTTTCGACTTCCGCGATGGCCCGCTCCGTCGCTCCGACGAGGCCGGCGACCCGCGGGTAGCCCGCGTACTGGACCAGCTGGATCAAGGTCTCGCGCACCTGCGCCGGGGTCAGCTCGCCATTCTTGAGAGCTGCCTTCACCTGGACCCCCCAAGGCATGCTCTCGCCCATGCCCGCGATGACACCCATGACGAGCAGTCGCCTGTCGCGCATCGAGAGTTCCTCCCGGGTCCACACCTCCGCGAAGAGCTGCTTCAGCATCAGGTCGAGGAAAGGCACGTTTCCTTCCGGGGGGATGGCGATTTCTCCCGCGTAAACCTTCTGGATCGTCTCGTAGCCTGTCTCCCAGCGCTCTGATTTGCCCATGGTCGGCTCCTTTCAATTCTCGGTTGGATCGGTCAACGCCCGGCCGGCCGCGGTGCGTCGCACGCGCGGCTTGTCCACCTCGGAGGTGTCCGGGACGAGAGCGGCCTGCTCCGCGGTGTGCACGCGCGCGAGTCCAGTCGCCGGCGACGCCGCGGTCATGCGCCCCGCGCAGCGCAGTTCCGGCTGGTCGAAGTCGGGTCCTTCGGTCGCCTCGGCGATGAATTCGTCGACGAAGTCCCAGGCCCCCAGGTCGTGCGGCACGTCGAACTCGACGTCGAGAGTTCCGCAATATGCGGACCGTGCGCCGCCCACCCGATGGGTGTGGATCAGCATCTGGGCCCGGATCGAGTCGCGGATCGCCGCACGGGGGTCGGGGGGCTTCTTTTTCATGGGCTCGCCCGCCCATGATACCCGGGTATGCGCCAGCGCTGGATCGCCGGCTGGGATTCGGAGCGTTCTGGAGCCCTCCTAAAGCTCGCCTGCCGTCGACCGAAGCGGAATGAGGTGGCTTCCCAAGAACGTTCGGAACGGGCGAGTTCTGGCACGGCACTGCCGGTCGAGGCATTCGCCGAGGACGCCCTGCGGCTCGATGCTGCCGCTTTCGCCGCCGTTCACGGCACCGGCTTCCTGATGGTCATGGCGGCCGCCGTCTCTGGCTCCGAGTCGAACTCGACCCGGCTGCTGCTGGACGGTGCGGATGAGGAACCCGACGCCCGCACGGTGGAACTGTCCGTCGTGATCTACCCGCTGTGTCCCCGCAAGGAGCAGGCCGGGCACCTGGTCACGGTGGGTCGCGACGCCCGCCACGACGTGGTGATCCCGGATCCGAGCGTCTCCCGCTTTCACGCCGTTGCCAAGCGCAACGAAGACGGCACCTGCTTGATCCAGGACATGGGCTCCACCAACGGCACCACCGTGAACGGAACCAGTGTAGCCGCGCGCGGGATCGGCGAGCCGACGCCGGTCAAACCCGGTGATACGATCCGCTTTGGCCAGGTGAAGTTCACCTTCAGCGATGCCCGGGCACTGCGCGAGTTCGTCCTCCAGGCCACCAGCTAGCGCGACGGCACGCGGTGCGTCCTCTCCGCGAGGCGCCCGCCGAGCACCGCGAATCCCTCTCGGTCGTCGCGAGTGTTTGAAATTGTGATTTCAAACTGAGAAACTGTCGCGTCTTGCCATCGAGGATGCTCGTGGGTGACCGCAGAGAGGAAATTCGCGCTGCTCTGGCCGCGTCCCGGATCTGCCGTGCGGTGCAGGCGGAGCACGTCGATCCGAACAGGATCGAGAAGCAGGACCGCAGCCCCGTCACCGCGGCCGATTTCGCATCCCAGGCGGTCGTCTGCAGCCATCTCGAGCAAGCGCCGCCGGACGATCCCGACACCAACGGCCGGCGGCTCGACTTCCGCAGGGGCCGCACCCTCGAGGACAATCGGGGAATCGGGACCACCGCCGGACCAATCCACGGCGGCGTGATCGAAGCAGTGCAGCGGGTGCGAGGGGCAGCGTGAGCCAGGACGCGGGATTCGACCCGGCGGGGATCCTCGAAGATGCGCGGGGCGAGGCGGGCGGGCTCTCGGATTTCGGTGCCGATGATTTCCGGGAGGGGCTTTCCGTCCTCTGCCGGACCTATGACGAGAATCCCTTCAGCGCAGCGGGACGCCGGCGCAGCCGGCGCCGGCTCGTCGATCTGCTGGCGACCCGCCTTCGGGTCCAGGAGGCATTTCGCAAGCACCCGGAGATCCGGGCGCGCAGCATTGCGAGGCCCATGGTGTTGACCGGCCTTCCGCGCTCGGGCACTTCGGCGCTATTCAACCTCCTGGGTCGCGACCCGGCGGCGCGTCCGCTGCTGAACTGGGAAACCCGTTACCCGGATCCGGCTGAAGGCCTTGCGCCCGGCGAGCCGGACCCGCGACGGGATGCGATCGAGCGCTACCTCGCGAAGGGCCGGGAGAAGAACCCCGAGTTCACGAAGGTCCACTTCGCCAGCGCCGACACACCCGAAGAATGCGTGCTGTTGCACGCCGTGGCCTGTCACGGTGTTCAGCTGGGCGTAGAACCGATGTTCGAGCCCTACGCTTCCTGGTATCGGAGCCAGAGCCTGAACGGGATGTACTGCTACTACGCCGATCTCTTGCGTCTTCTCGACTGGCAGCGTCCCGGCGAGCGGTGGCTGCTCAAGGCTCCTGCACATATGTGGGGAATCGACGCGCTGCTCGCGGTATTTCCCGACGCCTCGATCGTCTGGAGTCACCGCGACCCGTTGCTCTGCATCGCATCCATCGCCAGCATGACCCATCTCCTCGCCCAGCCGCTGATCGACGTGGACCCGAAGGTTTTGGGTCCGACCGTGATGGATTTCTACGCCACGTCCTTGGAGCGCGGTCTGGCGATGCGCGACCGGTGCGATGCGTCGCGGTTCGTCGATATCAACCACGACGACTTCGTGGAAGACGGTCTCGCCGTGGCAAATCGCATCCATCGTGCCTTTGGCCTGCCGCTCCAGGAGGATGCGAGTGCGGCCATGCGGGCCCACCTCGAGGCGAATCCGAAGGGCAAGCACGGAACGCATCGGTACGATCTCGAGTCGTTCGGACTCGATGAATCCCGCGTTCGCGAGCGATTTGCTGGCTACGTCGAGCGTTTCCGGGTGAAGACGAGCTGAACAAAGGAGGATCGGCATGGCCAGCGACCCGGTGGAGAAGGTGGCGAACGCCCAGGCGTGGACCGAATTTTGCGACCTGCTCAAGAAGGCGGGCGAGGTGGTTCTGCGGGACGATCTCGAGTTGTCGACTTTCGATCGCGCCGAAGGTCTCCGGTACCTGTCGCGTCTGCTGCGCGCAGGTTTTACCTCCTTCATCGAGAATCCCGGTCCGATGCATCCCGTGTTTCGACCCATGCCGGACATGGTGAAAATGGGTCTCGACAACCCGGACAACTACTACGTGAGTGCCTCGGTGAACCCGCGCGACACCTATCGGATCCGCGGCAGGCGCCGGACGATCCACTACATGAGCTTCGCCGCTCAGAACCAGAACTTTGCAGCACGGGACAAGATCACCGGCGGTGCGGGACATCTCAACGATGCGGAAATTGCGCTCGAAGCGGATGGGAGCTTCGAGATCGTGGCGAGCCAGGAGGAGCAACCGGGCAACTGGCTGCGCCTCGCTCCCGACACGAAGCAGGTCTTGTTGCGCCAGACATTTCTTCACCGCGGAAAAGAGCAGCCCGTCGAAGTCGACATCGAGTGCGTGGGAGTCGAGGGATCGCCGCCGCCGCTGGATCCGGCGCGAATCGGGGGGCAGCTCGCCGGCGCCGCGATGTATGCCATTGGCTGTGCGCAGTGGTTCGCGGACTGGGTGAAGGGGTTCGAAGGCAAGGCTCCCGTCAATACGTTCCACCTGCCGACGGAGGAGCACCACCGCTTCGTCGGCGGCGATCCGAATATCCGCATCTGGCTCGGCGCCTGGCGGCTGGGTCCGGACGAAGCACTGGTGATCGAAATGACGCCGCCGGAATGCCACTACTGGAACTTCCAACTCGGCAACGTCTGGGCGGAATCGCTCGACTTCCGCTTTCACCGCGTGCACATCAACAGCGGGGCCGCCGAGGTGGGACCGGACGGAAGCGTGCAGCTCGTGGTTGGCCACGATGACCCCGGCCACCCGAATTTCATGACGACCGCGGGCCACGACCACGGCACCATGTGCGTGCGCTGGGTCCGCGCGGATTCTCACCCCGAACCGCGCTGCCGGGTCGTCAAGCTCGCGGAACTGCGCGGGGTCTGAAGCCCCGGGCGACGGGTCCTGCGGACGGCACCCGCAAGCCTGTATGATGCGCCCCTGGGTCCAGTATTCCCCGGAGGAGAAGACGTGAACGAAGATCATCCCGCGATGGTGGCGGCCCGAAACTCTTGGCGCTGTGTGCAGGGGAAGGACAAGGAGGGCTGGCTGGCTCTGATGGCCGACGACGTGAGGATCGAAGACCCGATCGGTATCGCGCCGACGAACCCGACGGGTGAGGGTATTCGCGGGAAAGCTGAGGTCGGTGATTTCTACGAAAAGAACATTGCCGCGTCGAAGCTTCACGTCGAGGTCCACGAATCTCGTGTGGCGGGCGAAAATGAGTCGGCGCACGTGTTGACCCTCACCAGTGAGTTTCCGAACGGGATCAAGACGCAGGTACGCGGGATCTTCACCTACCGACTGAACGAGGCGGGAAAGCTCGCGAATCTGCGCGGGTACTGGACCATGGACGACATGAGGGTCGAAGAGCTCGCCTGAGGATCCCCAATGCGTTTTACCTACACCGATTCGATGATTGATCCGAGGTTCTTCCGTCCGCTTGCCGTTGCGGCGGAAGAGGCGGGTTACGACAGCTTCGCCCTGCCGGACAGCATCTGTTACCCGGAGGCCTCCGACAGCAAATACCCCTACACGCCCGACGGGAACCGGGAGTTTCTGGCCGGAAAGCCCTTCGTCGAGCCGCTCGTCCTGGCCAGCTACCTCGCGAGCGCGACCGAGCGGCTTCGCTTCACGACGTTCGTGCTGAAGCTTCCCATGCGTCACCCGGTCTTCATGGCGAAGCAGGCAGCGTCCCTGGCGGTGATCTCGGACAACCGGTTTGGCTTTGGGGTGGGCGTGAGTCCCTGGCCCGAGGATTTTCAGGTCGTGGACGTTCCCTGGGAGGGGCGCGGCCGGCGCATGGACGAGTGCATGGAGATCGTCCGCGGGCTGACCCGCGGCGGGTTCTTCTCGTACAAGGGAGAGTTCTACGACGTGCCGAGCATCGAGATCACGCCCACTCCGACCGAGCCCCTGCCGCTTCTGGTCGGCGGGCACTCGAAGCCGGCACTGCGTCGAGCGGCGCGCCTGGGCGACGGCTGGATGCACGCCGGCGGTGATCCGGTCGAGTTGGGAGACATGCTGGCCCGGCTCCAGGCGCTGCGCAGGGAGTACGGGCGCGAGCGGGAGCCATTCGAAGTGCACGTGATCTCGATGGAAGTCTTTTCAGTGGACGGCATCAAGCGGCTGGAGGATCTCGGTGTCACCGACGCGATCGTCGGCTTCCGCAACGCCTACGCGAAGGAGCAGGACAGGCAGACACTCGAGGAGAAGCTCGCGGCCTTGCGTGGCTATGCGGATGGCGTGATCGCCAAGGTGCGTTAGCGGTGACGAGCCTCGCAGACGAACTCGATCTTTCTGCCGCCGACCGCCGCGCTTTCGCCGAAACCGAGCGGCTCGTCGGCGGTGTCATCGTGAAGGCGGAGAGTCAGGGCCGTTGGCGTCCCGCCTGGTTTCTGGAACTCGACCGCGACGGCGAGACACTGCCGGTGTATTTCCGCGGCGACCGCGGCCTCACCGACCACGGCGTCTACACGCTCGAGCACGAACTGCGCGTGCTCCAGGTGCTCGAGGCCGAGGGGATTCCGGTTCCCCACGTCTACGGATTTTGCGAGGAACCCCGCGGAATCGTGATGGAGCGCTCCCCTGGGCGCGCCAACCTCGCGACCGAAGAAGATCCCGACAAACGTGCGGCCACGCTCGACCACTACATGGAGATCCTGGTAGCGATGCACCGCATCCCCGTCGAGCGCTTCGAGGCCATCGGCCTGCGCCGGCCCGCGGACCCGGATGCCTTGGGACTCGTGGATCTCCCGGTCTGGGTGAAGGGTTACCGGCAGCGCAAGCAACGCCCCGAGCCGCTCATCGAGTTGTTGCTCGGGTGGCTCGAGCGCAACGTGCCCACTCACCGGGACCAGGTCAGCTTCATTGTCGGCGACGCGGGCCAGTTCGTCTTCGACGAGGGGCGCGTGACTGCGGTGCTCGACCTCGAGCTCGCCTGCTTGGGCGATCCCCTCGCCGACCTGGGCGGCATGCGCAATCGCGATATCTCCGAACCGCTGGGCGATCTGTCCCGGGGGTTCCGCCGCTATGCCGAACTGACCGAGGAGCCCATCGACATTCCGGCCCTGCACTACCACACGGTGCGCTTCGGTGTGAACACACCGCTGGCGTGCGCCTATCTCTGCGCCGATCCCCCACTGGGGATCAACCTGGCGCAGTACCTGGGCTGGAATCTCGTCTACGCGCGCCTTCCCGTCGAGGTGATCGCAGAGGTCGAGGGGGTAGATCTCGAGCGGCCCTCGATTCCCGAGCCGCGGGTATGCATCGATGCGGCGGCTCACGACGCACTGGTGGCGGCGCTCGAGCCGGTCGCAGAGCAGAGCTACGAGGGCGACGTCGCGCTGCGCATGGCCCAGTACGCGCGCGAACTCGACCGGCGCGGTCCCCGGGTCGAGGCCGAAGACCTCGAAGAAGCCTCGAAGCTCGTGGGCCGGCCTCTCGCGAGCTGGGCCGAGGCCGACACTGCGCTCGAGGACGTCGTGAACCGCGAGGGCGAGGCTCGATTGCCGGAACTCCTGTGTTACTTCTACAGGCGAACGTTGCGGCACGAGGCGCTGCTTCGCCCCGCCATGCGCGAGCTGACCGACATCGAGTTCCAGACCATTCGGCTCTGAACGGCGAGTGTTTGCTCCTCGCCGGGCTGTGGCGGTCATTGTCCAACCGGAAAAGCGGGCGAGGGGGTATCCTGGCTCAGCGAGTCCGGGCCGCGCTGCGGCCGCCAAGTGAAAGGGAGAACCGATGGCCAAACTGACGGTGAGCCGCACGCTCGACGCGCAGACCGACGCGTTGTGGAAGCTCGTGCGGGACTTCGGAGACGTACGCTGGATCCCCGGCGCTGAGCACGCCAAGCTCGAGGGCTCCGGCCCCGGCATGGTGCGCATCCTCGGCGGACCCGACGGGTCGGTCCGGGAATGCCTGGAGAGTATCGACGAAGCCAACCAGTCGATTGTGTACACGATCACGGAGGGGCTTCCGTTTCCCGTGACCGGGTACCGGGCGACGATGCGCGTCTCCGACGCCGGCGGCAAGGGCCATCTCGACTGGTCCTGCACCTTCGAGCCCGCCGGCGTTCCCGAGGAGGAGGCCGCAAAGGGCATCGAGACCATGTACGGCATCATGCTGGGCTGGATCGAGGACTGCCTGAAGGGCTAGGCCCGCCGGTGCCCGTCCCGCGGTTGTTCTCGTCGTTGGCTGTATGCCTCGCCCTGGCCGGCGCCGCGGTCGCCGCCGACCCGCACCCGAACCTCCTGCTTCTCGTCGCCGAAGATCTCGGTCCGCGTATCGGTGCCTTCGGCGACGGCGTCGCCGACACGCCGAACCTCGACCGCCTGGCTGCCGAGGGAGTGCGCTACACGCGGGTTTTCACCACCTCCGGTGTCTGCGCGCCCAGCCGCGCAGCGCTCTTGACCGGCATTCACCAGATTGCTCTCGGCGCCCAGCACATGCGTACCTCGAGCCGGCCGGCCGGTGCCTATCGCGCGGTGCCGCCGCCAGAAATAAAGGCCTTTCCCGAGCTGCTGCGCGCTGCTGGTTATTACACGTTCACGGACTACAAGCTCGATTACCAGTTCAGTGGGCCCCTCAAGGGGAGCGGACCCTTCACGATATGGGACTCCGAAGAATTCGCTCCGGATTGGCGGGAGCGGCCGCCGGATCGGCCCTTTTTCGGAATGGTCAACTTCTTCGAAACGCACGAGAGCGGGATTCTCTTGCCCCTGGGAAATTTTCCACACGGTCTGACGCATTTCTCGATGCAGTTCGCA
Source organism: Deltaproteobacteria bacterium (assembly GCA_002729515.1). Classification (GTDB taxonomy): domain Bacteria; phylum Myxococcota_A; class UBA9160; order UBA9160; family SMWR01. The sequence goes on along the minus strand of PBYF01000080.1, from coordinate 4,182 downwards.
CGCCTGTTCACGGTCGGATTCCCCGACACCGCTTCCGTGCCCATCGAGTCGATTGAAGTGCCACCCTATCTACCGGATACGCCGACCGTGCGCGGAGACCTGGTGCGCCACTACGCCAACATCCACGCCATGGACGCGGAGGTAGGCGAGATTCTGGCGCGCCTGGAGGCGGACGGGCTGGTGGATTCCACCGTCGTCGTCTGGACGGCGGACCACGGCGACGGAATGCCCCGGGCGAAGCGCGAGCTCTTCGACTCGGGCCTTCGCGTTCCAATGATCATCCGCTGGCCGGTGCGCTACCGGCCGCGAGGTGCGGAACCGGGCAGTGTCGACGACCGGCTCGTGAGTTTCGTGGACCTGGCCCCGACCTTCCTCGAACTCGCGGGCGTAACCCCCCCCGCCACCATGCAGGGCCGAAGCCTGGTCGACGCGTCCGGCGTCCCCCGTAATTACGTCTATGCCTCGCGCGATCGCATCGACGAACAGCCCGACCGGCAGCGCGCGGTTCGCGACGCGCGCTTCAAATACATCCGCAGTTGGCACCCGGACCTGGCAGGTGGCCACCCGCTGTCGTTCCGCGACGACCTGGAGAGCATGCGGGAGCTTCGCGCGCTGCACGCGGCCGGCCGGCTCGATCCGCTGCAGTCGCGCTGGTTCGAGCCCGTGGGTGAGGAGCGGCTCTACGACACCGGCGACGATCCACACGAGCTGCGCGACCTCTCGGCGGATCCGGGCCACGCGGAGGTACTGGCGCGCATGCGGGGCGCTCTCGACGCGTGGCTGGCCCGCGTCGGCGACTCCTCACAGACGCCCGAGGACGAGATGGTGGCGGCCTTCTGGCCCGGCGGCGTGGCGCCGGTGACGGCCATGCCCCAGGCAACACTCGAGGACGGCATCGTCCGGGTCACGTGCGCGACTCCGGGCGCTTCGATCGGCTTCCGTCGGGGGGGCGGCAACTGGAAGCTCTACACTGGCAGCTTCGCGGCACCGAGCGGTACCACACTCGCGTTCAAGGCGGTTCGCTACGGGTGGGACGAGAGCGGTGAGGTGCGGCTCTCGGTGCCCTGAGCCGCCCTTCCCTCAGCCCGACCGCGCCGGCGTACCCGGGCCGTCACGACCCCGGTGGCCGCGTGGACTCCCCAGCAGACGAGCAGTGCGAATCCCACCAGGTGGAACGCCGTCGGATGCGTGAAGCCCCCGCCGGAGTGTACGAGGAATGCGGGCAGGCTCGTCGGCGCGTAGAAGACGAGGAGTTTCAGCTGCTCCCAGCGCCGCGTCAGCAGCAGCACCAGGAGCACGGCGAGAAGCCGGTGCCCCGCCAGGCTGAGGCCCAGGAAGAGAACCAGGCTCGACGCGAGCGCCAAGCCCTGGTTGAAGGTCCGTGGAGTGGCATCGAGGGTTTTCCCGGTGCGCCAGAAATCTGGATACAGCAGGAAGATCTGGCCCAGGTCGCCCTTGCGGATCACCGCGTAGTTCTCGTTCCGGAGGTCGCTCGGGTAGGGGCGCGGGGCGATGTGATCCCAGGCGGTCTGCTGGTTCTCGCGGAGTTTGTCGCGTGTGGTCAGGGAGGTGATCGGAAACTTGCCGGTGTAGTGATAGAAGTAGAAGAAGCGGGGCATTTGCTTGAGGTAGGTGCCGCGGAAGCCGGGTGTGCGCTGATACGTCCGGTCCAGCCGCGGCGCATCCGCCAGGTAGAGCGCGTGCCAGCCCACGAGCACAAGGCATCCGATCGCGAGAAACGCGGCGCTGCCCTTGCGCCCCAGGCGGGGTCCTCGACCGAGAGCCAGCCAGGTCCGATGCGGCCAGGCGCCACTTCCTTGCCCGCGCTCAATTTCCCGTTCGCTCGATGAAGTCGAGCACCACCCGGGCGAGTTCCTCGCCCCGGTCCTCCTGAACGAAGTGTCCGGCCCCGCGGATCGTCACATGCGGCTGGTCCTTCGCACCCGGGACGCGCTCGCGGAAGAGGGTCTCGAAGCCGCGGGTGGCAGGGTCGCCATCGCTGAAGGCCGTCAGGAAGGGCTTCTCGAAGCCGGCGAGCGCGCTCCACGTCTCGCGATTGATCGCCGCCCCCTCGTCGGACGGCGTCACCGGAATCAGGATCGGGAACATGCGCATGCCGGCCTTGAATCGCTCGTCCGGGAAGGGGGCGTCGTAGGCGGCGAGCACATCCTTCGGGAGCTCGCTCGCGCAGGCACCTGCGATGGAAAGGCTCGCGCTCATGTCGGGCATCCGCTGGGAGAGCGCCATCCACGAGAGCAGCGCTTCGCTCACCTGGACGTCACCGCCCCCGACCGGGTGGTTCGACCAGGTGAGCCGGCCCGCAAACCCGGGCTCCACCGAGTGGAGGATCGTATTCGTCGCCACGACGCGCGAAAAGCGCTCCGGCTCCGCCGCGAGAGCCGCGAGGCCCAGCGGGCCGCCCCAATCCTGGCAGATCAGGGTGATGTCGCGAAGGTCGAGCTCTACCACCAGTTCGCGCAGCCACGCCAGGTGCTGCGCGAAGGAGTAGTCGGTCTTTTCGACGGGCTTGTCCGAACGGCCGAAGCCAATGTGATCGGGTGCCACGGCTCGCAGCCCCGCCTGGGAGAAGCGGGGGATCAGTTTGCGATAGAGGAACGACCAGGTCGGCTCACCGTGCGCCATGAGGACCACGGGCGCGTCCGCCGGACCCTCGTCGACGCGGTGCATGCGCAGGCTTCCCCCACGCGGGCTCGCGACCTTCGTATAGTGGGGTGCGAACGGGAACCCGGGAAGCTTTTCGAAGCGCTCGTCAGGTGTGCGAACAATATCCACGCGAACATGATAGCCCCGGGAGCAAACGAGATGGTGTGAGATTTCGAGACCGAGCCGGACTTCCAGGAGCAGCTCGACTGGATTTGCAGCTTCGTGGAGGTCGAGCCGCTCGACCTGGCATTCGAGAGAGAGCACTGCCTTTGCGACGAGACCCACCCGGTGTACGACGAGGTGCCGCGTCCTCTCCAGGAGAAGGTGCCAGGCCCTGTCATCTTGGTGAGGATCTCGCGAGGTCGGGAACTCCTGAAGGCGGCACGCGGAGTGGAACGGGCGTGCCGGGGACCGGTTTGCCCGGAGTCCCCTCAGAAATTCAACCCCAGCGTCATGTAGTACTTCAACCTGAGCTTCTTGTCCGGGGGCTCGATGTCAGTCTCGTACTCGTTCTCGCCACCGAGAATGAAATCCAGTTCCGGTTCATTGAAGAGGCGCATGCTCCACTCGGCCAGCGTGACGTTGCGCCATTGCCCCGCATCCGGGGCGAGCTGTGCGTAGAACATATTCGACAGGGTTAGCTTGAGGCGGTCGCGCGGCTTCCAGGTGTAGTCCATGGCCAGGAGGGCTTCCGCCTGGTTTTTTCGCAGTCCGTCGAAGTCTCCGGTGTAGGCGGGGCCGAAACGGATATTGAGGATGTTTTTTTCGCGCTTGACGAGGTTGTAGCCGGGTCCCGCCGTCAGAACGATCCGATGCAGCCAGGGTTCGAATTCGTCGTATTGGTATCGCAACGCGCTGTAGGCAAACCACCGGGAGCCCGGGAGCAGCCATTCCCGGCGAATGTCGAGGCGAGCGTTGTTATCCGATGTTCCATTTTCGTCACCCTGAAAGAAATAGCGTCCCGTTATGAGCCAGTACTTTTCCTCGTCCTTGTAGTTTAGATTCAGGCCGCCAGTCACGTTCCGCGAAATGCTGTTTCCCTGCGAGCCGTTGAACCCTAGATCGATACGGCGGTCCCAGCCGCGCATGAATTGGGTTCCAAACAGGCCGGGATTCAGCTTGTGTTTCAGGTCACCTTCTATCTTGGCCCGTGGGATTTTCATGCGTCCGAGTTCTGGATGCTCGATGATGACCGTGTCCGCCGTGACCTCGACGATCACGGCATTGAGTTCATCACCACTCTTCAATCGGATCGTATCGGCCTGAGCGATTTGTCCCGAAAAGAGCAGCGTGCATGTCACAAGTGTCCGAATCGACATATTCCTCTCCCTTTGGATCGAACGCACCGTGGCGAGGAACGTTCAGGAGGCGTTTGGGCTCGACGGCTTTGAATGCGTGAAGCGAACTGGCATCTCCTCGATGCCTACGATGAAGCTCGAGGTCCGCAGGTGCAGCGGTTCGTTGCTGACCAGCTCGAGGTCCGCAGGTGCAGCGGTTCGTTGCTGACCAGCTCGAGGT
>PBYF01000079.1 GCA_002729515.1 Deltaproteobacteria bacterium | reverse complement strand
TCCCCCGGATCTCTCACAGAGAAATCCCCCGGATCTCTCACAGAGAAATCCCCCGGATCTCGCTCGCGTCGAGGAACCACAATTCGAAGCGCGGCGGCTCGAGCAGGCCGAGCGCACCCTGGATCCCGCGCACATAAGCTTCGCCCTGGGTGCGGTAGCGCTCGGCCTTCTCACCGATCTCGGCTTCGCCGGCGATGCGGTCCGTCTTGTAGTCGGCAACCACGGTGACACCCGAAGCCGGGTCTCGGTAGAGCAGATCGACCACACCGGCCAGAAACCCCACCGGCCCATCGGAGCGGTCCGGATCCGGGGGCAGCAGCACGGACAACTCGCGCGCAATCACGTGGGGGGCGATCTCCTGCAGCCGCGCGAGGAGCGGACCGCGGGCGAAGGCGTCGAGAAGCGCGTGCGCGCGCCCGAGGGCGATGACCCGCTCGCCCGGGGCAAGTGCCGGATCGAGGCGCCGCTCGAGATCTGCTGCGGCCGCGGCGAGACCGTCCTCGAGATCCGCGTCGAGATCGAGAAACTCGAAGACCCGGTGCACGGCCGTGCCCACGGCCGCCGCGGCCCGGGGGCCGGCCATCGGCGACGCTTCGCCGCGGTCGTCTTCCCGTCCCTCGTCTACGGCACCCCGTTCGCGCACGCGTTCCAGCTGGGCCTCGTGCGCCGACGCAGAAACGGCGGCGCGCAACGGGCGCTCGCGCGTCGCGGCAGCATTCGCCCGGCGGGCTGCGAGCGCCTCGGACATGCGGGAGACGGCTTTCGGATCGTGCAACGGCTTTCGCGGGCGGCTCCTGTCGGGCGCCGTCTCGGAGAAGAGCGCTGGGAAACGCCAGCGAACCCCAGCGGCGTCGACGTGCTCGCCGGCGTCCGCTGCGACGCGCTGCATCTCGTCCACGAGGTCCGGACGACCGCCTTTCCGGTGCGCGAGCAATGCCACGTGGCTCTCCGAACTGCGCGAGCCCGCCATTTCCGGGTGAACACCCGCGAGCACCAGCCTGCGGCACGCGCGCGTAGCGGCGACATAGAGCGTGCGCACCCGCTCCGCGCGCGCGACGCGGGCATGGCGCACCTCGACCGCGTCGTAGCCGAGCGTGCGCGCGCCGAGGAACTCGACTTCCAGCTGCCCCTCGATCTCCTCGGCGCGAGGGCTCGGCTGCGAGCCCTGCCCTCTGTGGAGCTGCAGCACGTAGACGTGGTCGAAGTCGAGCCCCTTCGCCTTGTGGATCGTCATCACCTGGACCGCGTCCTCGATCGCCTCGCGCGGGCGGCCTTCTTCCGCCTCACGACGCTGCGCCACGTCTTCGCGCAGATCGCGCAGCACCGCCTGGGGGTCCCCCTCGCCGTCGCGCAGCGCCCGCGAGAGATCGCGAAAGAAGCGGTCGAGGTTCGCCAGGCGATACGCCCCCGGGTAGCGGGCGGATTCGGTCACTTCGAAGAGGAAGAGGCCGCGCAGCTTCTCGACGAAGACATCCGCCGCATCGGTCTCGAAAGCGGCCCGCAGCGTCCCGAGCGCGCGAGCTGCGTCGAGCAGGTTGTCCGCCCAGCCCGCGATCCGTGCGATCCCAGGAATGTCGCCGGGAACCTGCGCTTGTGCCTGTGCCACGAGCACGGCGAGGGAGGCGAGGCGTTCGGCATCGTTCCCGTTCAGTTCCGCCATGCACCGGGGCAACTCGCCCGCCCAGAGCGGCACGAGCGCCGCGTCCGGCACCCCCACCACCGACGACCGAAGCAGCGTCAGCAGCGCCAGTTGGTCGTGCGCATCGAGTACGCAGCGAACCAGCGCACACGCCTCGATAATCTCGCGGCGCGCGAAGTAGCTTCGATCCCCCTTCATGGCGAAAGGCACTTCTGCCCGGCGCAGCGCCGCGAGACAGGTCTCGACGGCAGTCCCCGCGCGGAAGAGCAGGCCAATTCGGCTCCAGGGCGTGCCGGCGGCGTGGAGTGCGGCCACGTCGGCGGCGAGCGCGGCGGCTTCCAGCGCGTTTCCCTCGGGAACACTCGTCTTGCGCGGCTCCTGCACGTCCCGATCCCAACCCCATGAAACCCAGTGCTCGACCGGCGCGCGCCCGGCCCCGGGTGCCGCGTCCTCTGCGTCCGGCGGCGTCAGCAACTCCACGAACGGCGGCTGGACCCTGGGCTCTTCGAGCATCACGGGCGCAAACAGGCGCGACACCTCGTCCAGAATCGGCTGGGTCGAGCGGTAGTTCACCACCAGGCATTCGACGCGGCCGCCTTCCTCTCGCAGCTGCTCGACGAAGTCCTCGTAGGCGGCGAGGTCCGCGTTGCGCCAGCCGTAGATCGACTGCTTCGGGTCGCCCACCAGAAAGAGCCCCGGGCGCTCCTCGACCGGTCCGTCGAAGGCGAGCCAGCGCACGATGTCGCACTGAACGGGGTCCGTGTCCTGGAACTCGTCCACCAGGAGCTGGTCGATGCCCAAACGAACGCGGCGGCGCACACCGGCATCGGAAGCGAGCAGAGACCGCGCGTCGTGCAGCAAGGCCCGGAAGGTCTCGATGCCGCGCGCGCGCATCGAACGGAACACCTCGGCGTGGAGCGGCAACAGCACCTCGCGAACCGCGCGGAGCCGCGCGACGTCCACCCGGCGCAGGTGACGAAGCACCGGGCGCACCGCACACGCCCGCTCCACGAGTCCCTCGAGATCCTCGCCGACCGCGCGATCGGCGGATTTGCCGAAGCTCCGCTTCGTCTCCCATTGCTTCAGGCGGTCCTCCCATTTCTGCAGGTCCGAATCGGAGAAATCGCACTCCCGCAGCCAGGCGAGCAGCACCTCGAGCCCCTCGAGCGTCGGCTCGCAATCGCGAAGCCGCTCTCCGAGCTGGGCGAGGCCAGCCACGAGGCTCGAAACCAGGGGAGCGCGGCTGCCCAATGCGACGAGCCGGCCGCCCTCGAGCGCCACGAACGCATCGATCGGGGGCCGTGCGCGCCCGATGAGCTCTTTCACCCGCTCGTCGGCGAGCGGGTCGCGACCCAGTGCGGCGGGAGACACCCCCTCGCCCACGAGAAAGAGCAGCGCAGCCTCCAGGTCGCCGGGCGTCTCGCCCGCACGCACCAGTTCGAGCAGTGCCTCGGAAGTTTCGAATAGTGCCGGCAGGGCCGCCTCCAGAACCTCGCGCACGACGGCCTTCTGCCCGCTCTCATCCGCGTCGACTGCGAAGCGCGGGTGGAGACCGGCCTCGAGCGGGTGCTCGGCCAGCAGCCGTCGACAGAAGGAGTGGATGGTCTGAACCCGCAGCTGGTCGAGCCCGGTACGCAGCGCGGCGGCGCGTGCCGAACGTTCCGCCGGCGGATCGCTGAGCGCACAAACGTCGAGACCCACGGGCGCTTGCCCGGACTCGAGCGCGGCAAAGGCCTGTCCCACTCGCTCGGCCATCTCCGCAGCAGCGGCTTCCGTGAAAGTGATTGCGGCGACACGACGCAGAACGCGCACGGCCCGCTGTTCCGGCTCCGCGTCCGACTCCACGCCCGGCGCCACGCCCGACGCCACGTCCGACTCCACGCCCGGCGCCACGTCCGGCGCCACGCCCGACGCCACGTCCGGCGCCACGCCCGACGCCACGTCCGGCGCCACGCCCGACGCCGACGCGCGCGCGCGCTCCCAGCCCGGACCGAGGCACCAGGCCACGACGCGCGCCACCAGCGCAGCGGTCTTGCCGGTTCCCGCCCCGGCCTCGAGCGCAACGGGGCGTTCGAAATCCGTCTGGGCCACCCAGCGGGCCCGAGCGTCGCGCTCGCGCGCGTCCGCCGTCATCCGGAAGCCCCCGGGAGCCGCCAGAGGGCAAGTGCCGCGGCCTCCGCCGCGTGGCGCGCCACGCCGGCCTCGGACCAACGCCCGAGCCGCGCGCGCGCGCCCCCATCTCCCTGGAGGCACGCCTCGCGCACCTCGCAGTATTCACAGCGCCCCGAAGACACATCCTTTCCGGGCTCCATGAGCCGGGGAAAGAAACTCCCCGTACCCAACGCGGCGAGCACCGTGCCCACGCTCACCTCGAAAGCCGCGCGAAGCTCCGCATCGCAGGCCTCGGCAGAAACCGCGCTGCCGCCGCCCGCGTCCCCTGCCAGGTAGAGATAGCGGCCCTCTCCCCCGGTTCCGAATGCGTAGGCCGCCGCCTGGAGCGCTTCGCCGCGGGCGACGTTCTTGAGCAGGGATTTTTGCGTCTTCGCCTTTCCGGTCTTGTAATCGACGAGCCAAAGGCCTGCCCCCGACCGGTCGACCCGGTCCGCCTTGAAGTGCACGCGCCGCGGCGCAGCGCCCAGCGTGGAAACATCCACCGCACCCTCTAGCTCCGCGCCGACACAGCTCGTCTCTGCGCCGGGGCCGGGCCAGCCATGCTGCCGGGCGGCGAGCACGAGCGGGCGCGCCTTCTCGACGAGCACCCGGGCGAAGCTGGGCGGGCCGAGCCCTTCCCGCTGCACCCGGTCGGCGGCTACGCGGTGAAGCAGGGCCTCGAAGACCTCGGGTTCGGGCCACGGCACCGCCTCGGCCGAAGCTTCCAGTGTTCGCGTCTCGCGCGGAAGGACTTGCTCGACGATGGCCTGGAGCACCGCGTGCACCACGTCGCCGACGACGAGCGCACCGAGGTCCGGCACCATACCGAGGGCGGTCGGCGGCGGTTCGATGCCGAGGAAACGCCGCACGAATAGTTGCCAGGGGCAGCGGGCCATCCGCTCGACATGGGTGACGTAGACCGGATTTGCGCGCAGATCCGCAGCGAGGCGCTGCGGTCCGACGAAGCCGAAATAGGGACCGAGCACCTCGAGACCGGGGCGGTCTTCCAGCTCCTCGACGACGGCCATGCGCCCCGCGGCGAGCACCGCGGGATCGACGCCGGAAGTTTCGGGGGATGACCGCTCCTCCGCGGCGAGCGCCAGCAGCTCCGCGAAGCGCACCCGGGCTCCGAAGAGCCCCTCGGCGATGGCGGCCTCCCAAGCCGTTCGCGGCCGCCCCGCGCTGCGCTCCGGCGGTGCCTGCAGTCCCGGCACGTCGTCGCAAGGCACGTCGAAATCCCCGCCGCGCAACCGCTCGACAAACGGGGATGCGGCCCGGGCATTGCCCTCATCGTCCGCAACCTGCCAGGCGAGCGTCACCTGGGGGGCCGCCGCCGCGAGCTGCGCGAAGAGGTAGTGCTCCTCTTCGTGCCCGCGGCCCTTCACCGGGATCTCCGGCAGCAGCACCTCCAGGGGCCGCCGCACGGCGTCGGGAAGCAGGGGGTCTTCGAGCACCGGACGCGGAAAGGCATCGCGGTTCACGCCGAGCACGAAGAGCTGCTCGAAGGTATGGGCGCGCGCCTCGACGACGCTCAGCACCCGGACACCCGCTCCCGCACCCCCCAACGGCGCGCCCCCCGCATCGCGCAGGGCGGTGCGAACCAGCAGCGAGAACTCGTCGCTGCTCAGTTCGAGGTCGGGAAGCTGCGCCTCGAGCCCGGCGAGAGCTGCCTCGAGCGTGTCGAACTCGAAACCGTGCAACCAGCCGAGATCTCGTTGGGCTAGATCGCGAAGCTGCTCGAGGTGACGCCGCAGCGGGGCCTGCGCCGGCCACGCCGCCAGGCGATCGCTCGCCCGAACTGCGCGCGCAACGCCGGCGCGAAGCAAACGTCCCTTCAGCTGGCAGCGACGCACACGCGGTTTCACATCTCCTTGCGCACCCTCGCGTGCAGCCGAAATGCCGATGCGGGCGGGGAGCGGGAACGAATCGAAGTCGCCGGAAAGGTGGAGTGCGGGATCGATCGCCGCGACCTGAGCGAGGCGCGCGGCGCCGATGGTGTGGAGGCCGAGGCGCAGGTCGGCGCGCGCCCCGGGGCTGAAGCGGAGCACCGCGTCCAACCAGCGATCGGACGGCGTGGATTCGCGCGAACTGAGCAGGTCGAGCAACGCGTGAATGCGACGCGCGCGCGCATCGGCGGGACCGAGCTGCCCGCGGCTCGAGAACGGGATGCCGAGGCGCGCGAAGTGGGTGCGCACGGCGACGGCGTAGGAGCCGAGCTGGCGCGCGACGACTCCGATTTCCTCCGGAACGACACCCGCCTCGAGGAGTTCGTGGATGCGGTCCGCCACACCGCGCACCTCTGCATCCGTGCCCGCTGCCCGCAGGGTGCGCAGGACGGGGCGCCCCCGCCCCTCTTCGTGGAGCGGTCCCGTTGGTGACGCACCGAGCCGAGCGACGAGCCGGCCGGCAAACGCCGCGCCCAGATCGCGGCGCGTGGGACGGGCTGGATCGGGCGGCAGGTCGATGATCGCCCGCGCACCCCGGTGGCGCACCAGCGCGGCGAGCAGGTCGCTCGCCGTGCCGGTGGCGTCCGCAAAGCCATGGATCCAGACGGCCCGCGACGGCAGCCGAGCGGGCTGCTCCTCGAGCAGCGCAGCGGCGCGGGCGAGGCGCACACCCGGGCGCCCGATCCCGAGCTCGTTCAGGGTCCCGACCGTCGTCGCCGCCGCCGCCGCGACCGCGCGGGCCCGGGCGTGCGCCGCAGCGGGAAGCCCCGCCTCGGCGAGCGCCTCGTCCAAGGCCTCCACGTGCACCGGCAGCGACGCATCGAAGCCCGCGTCCGAGAGATCCGCGACTGCGGCCACGACCGCGCCGTAGCCATCCTCCAACGCGTCGAGCGCTGAACGCAACTCGGGCTGACCGCGCGCCGCCCGGCGTACCAGCACCGGGAAGAGCACGTCCGCACGCAGCGGCGTCTCACCCGCCCGGTCGAGCAGCTCGAGCGCGAGCCCGTGCAGCGTCTGGATCTCGAAGCCCAACACGGGTCGGCCGACGCGCGCCACCAGCCGCACCGCCACGTGCTCGCGAAGACTCGCGGAGGGCACCACCACCCGGACCGGCTCGGCAAGGCACGCGGGATCCGAGACACCGGCGCGCTCGAGTGCAGCCAGGTGCCCCAACAGCGCCTCCTCGGCGGCACGCGGACCTGCGGCCAGCAGGACGGGCCCCTCTCCCGGGCTCCGGTCGTTCACCCCTCCACCTCCCGGTCCCATCGCGACCCCATTGGATTCCCCAGGCGGAGCGCCAGCTTACCAGCGTACCGCCGGCCGATGGGGAGCATGCGGCAGGAGCGAGTCGAATCCGGTCACAGTCCCCGTGGGGGAAAAAACCAGTGAAAACGACTTTGAATTTCAATTCCTCTCCCGTAGAATCGTCTCACTCACTGGAGACCCGCAAGTGCTCGTCTGCCAATGCAAAGGCGTTTCCGATCGAACCGTGCGAGAAGTCGTGCGCGCGGGCGCCCGCTCGGGCCGCGAGGTCGCACGCGCCTGCGGCGCAGGCCGCAGCTGCGGCGGCTGCCGACCGCTCGTTCGCGAAATCATCGAGGACGAGCGCGACACCACCGCGATTGGCATCCAGGAACTGGTCGTCGCGGCTGGCTGAGCGCCTGCGCTCCGCGGCGCTCGAGATTTCGACATTCAATTTCGATTCATTGGTCCTATTCGCCAAGCCGCGGATACGCTTCTCCATAGACCCCGGAGGAACGAAGCATGCAGGGAAACGCACAAGTCATCGAAGCCCTCAACGACGTGTTGACCACCGAGCTCACAGCGATCAATCAGTACTTCATCCACCACAAGATGTGCGCGAACTGGGGCTACGCACGCCTGTCGAAAAAAAAGCGCGAGGAGTCCGCCAACGAAATGAAGGACGCCGATGCCGTGATCGAACGCATCCTCTACCTCGAAGGCGTGCCGAATATGCAGCGCCTGAATCCGATACGCGTGGGCGAAGATCCCATCGAGCAACACCGCCTGGACCTCACCGTCGAGACCGACGCGATCAAGCGGCTCAACGACGCGATCGCGCTATGCCGCGAGAAGAGCGACAACGGAACCCGGGAGATGCTGGAAGACATCCTCGAGGGCGAGGAAGAGAGCGCAGAGTGGCTGGAGGCGCAGCTGCACCTGGTGGACGAGGTGGGCAAGGAGAACTACCTCTCCGAGATGATCAACGAGTGAGGTGAACGTGCCGACCGATGACCCGCGTGTCCTGCGCGATCGAGAGAAGGCCCTCGAAGACGAGTTCTTCCGGAGACAGAGCGAGGATCTGCGCCGCAAGCTCCGCGAAAAAGAGGCCCGGGGCGAGCACCGCGAAGCGCTGAAGCAGATCGCCGTCGTGACCGAAGACGCCACCATCGACCGCATGCTCGACCTCGGCATCACCGCCGAAACCTGGGCCGCGGTCTCGCTGGTGCCGCTCGTCGAAGTGGCCTGGGCGAACGGCCAGGTCGAGGAGCAGGAGCGCCGCTCGGTGCTGGCGGCCGCCGAGGCCAACGGGGTGACGCCCGGGAGCGCGAGCTACGAGATCCTCGACGCCTGGCTCGCCCATCGCCCCGACGGCCGCCTGATGGAAGCCTGGGCCGCGTACATCGCCACTCTGGGCGCCGATCTCTTGCCCCGGGAAATGCACGCGCTGCGCGACGAACTCATGGCCCGGGCGCGCCACGTCGCCGAGGCGGCTGGAGGGTTTCTGGGCATGGGCAACAAGGTCTCCAGCGAGGAACGCGTGGTCCTCGAGGAGCTCGAAAAGGCCTTCGAGCGCTAGCTCGTCCGCCGGGCCTTGCGCGTGCGGCGGCGGGCGGCCACTTCGGGAGCCTCCAGCAAGCAGGTCCACAGCAGCCGCAGCGACTCCAGGAAGACGCTGAAGCCCGAGCGCTCCAACTCGGCCGGCCGCTCGCCCACCTCGGGGAAGCCGCGCTCGTCGGGTGTGACCCGCTCCCAGTTGGCAAAAAGCCGCCCCCAGGCGCTCGCCATCACCCCCGCCACCTTGGCCTTCGCCCGGAGCGGGTACCAGAAGCTGTCGTGGTAGGCGACGCTCGCCAGGTAGGCCCACGGTGCGAGCACCGTCTTGAGCGACCACTCGATGGGCTTTTTGAGCGGCCCCCAGTAGATCTTGTGCTGCATGCTCGAGGCGAAGGTCATCTTCGCGAAGGGGCCGGTAAAGCCCCAGCGCTCGGCCGCCACGTCCTCGTCTCCCACGATCTCGATCTCCGCCGGATCGCCGCACCCCAGGCCTCGTTCGTGGGCAAGGCGGATGAACGAAATGGAGAGCGGGTCGAAGCCCATCAACTGCGCCGCCACCGCGTCGATCGCCACCTGGTCCGCCGAGGCGAGCAGCACGTTCTTCACGTGCGGCACCATGCAGCGCGGCCCGGGGCCGTCGCCCGCAAAAGTGCCGTCCATCACGGCGAAGATGCCGGGGTGGATCTTCTGCTGGATCATCAACAGATCCACGAGCGTCTGGTGGATCACCGGATGCGTCCAGTGGCGGCGCTCGTTCAGCAGCCCGCCGAAGGCGTTCTTCATCGCGCCGGTCGTGGTGGTGAAGACGTGCGTTTTCACCGTCGGCAGGTGCAGGATGTTCTCGCCGATGAAACGCTTCGGAATCGAGAAGCCGTCGGGGTAGACGTCGTTCAGGACCAGGAAGTCGTCGGCCAGGTCGCCCACGGCTTCGCGGATGTGGATCCACTCCTCGCCCTCGTAGAGGTGGATGTTGCGGAGTCCGTGGCGCTCCACCACCTCGAGCTGCTTGTTCTCGCGCTCGCCCAGGTGCGCGTCGATCACCACCGTGCGGTTGTGGCAGGCGTGGATCAGTTGCTTCGAGTAGCCGTCACGCTCCATGGCGCGGATCACCCCCTCGAGCTGCCAGGGGGTCGTCGAACTGCCCGGGTAGAAGAAGTGCCAGGAGATATTGACCTTGAGCGCCGTGTCGATGCCCTTGTCGAGCACCTGCTGGTACCCGGCCAGGTTCATCACCCGGTGGGTGTCCTCGAGAACACTCTCCGGGGCGGTGCGAAGCACGGCGACGCGACTGGCCATGGGGTCTCCCGGGGGCTCGGGGGGCCAAGATAGGACACCGGGAGCACGCCCCGGGATCCGCGGGCTCCGGCAGAGCCCGAGTCGTTGCGAAAGCCCGAGCTACTCGACGATCACGCGAGCGCTCTTGATGAAGAGCTTCTCGGCAGAACCGGAGCCAGCAGCGGTGCGAGCTACTCGACGGTCACGCGAGC